>JALXAE010000264.1 GCA_026992355.1 Syntrophobacterales bacterium
TCCCGTTAAGAATTTTACTTCTATGCCTTCTTCCAGGGCGTTCTGGAATTCTTCTCTGGATGCCGGGAGTTCTCTTTCACTTCTTCGATATAGAATTGTTACTTTTTTTGTCGTACCAAGCCTGACCACCGTACGTGCTGCATCAAAGGCTACATTTCCGCCCCCGATAACAACGACCTTTTCTCCCACGGAAACCTTTTTCCCGGTATGGAAATTTTTGAGAAACTCAATTGCCGGGATAACTCCATTTAGATTTTCTCCCGGCACATTTTGCATAAGTGGTTTTGGGGTTCCCGTGGCAATGAGAATAGCATCATAACCCTGTTCCTTGAGTTGCCTAATGGTAAAGTCCTGTCCCCATACTTTACCAGTGTTGATTTTTACTCCCAGAGCTTCAATGAGAGATATTTCTTTTTGTACAATGTCCTTTGGCAGCCGGAAAGCAGGGATACCATATTCAAGAAGTCCACCAGGTTTTTTCATTGCGTCAAAAACGGTCACCTGATAGCCTTCAATTGCCAAATAGTATGCTGCAGTTAAACCGGCAGGACCTGCTCCAATAATGGCAACTTTCTTTTCTTTTAAAGGTTTTCGTTCAGGAATGTAAGGATCTTCAGATAGCAAATCTAAATCTGCGATAAATCGTTTTAAGGCTTCTATAGCTATTGGCTCATCCTGATGGCCTCTATAACAGGCTTTTTCACAGGGATGGTGACATATTCTCCCGCAAACTGCCGCAAATGGATTATCTCGTTTTACAAGTTTTAAGGCCTCTCGAAACAGACCTTTTCTTATAAGTGCTACATAGCCTTCAACGCTGATGCCCGCAGGGCACGCGGATCTGCAGGGTGCTATCCCAGCCTTTTCTATCGCATAGGCAGATGGAATGGCCTGCGGGAAATGTTTAAATATGGCTTTTTTTGAGCTGAGATTCATATTGAATGTGGAAGGAATATCTATAGGACAAACCTTTTCGCATTCACCACAGGATGTACAAAGGTCTTCATTTACGAAACGGGGATGTTTTCTGATTTTTAGGATAAAATTGCCGGGTTCTCCTTTAACATCAAGCACTTCTGTACGGGTTAATATTTCCACGTTTTGTTTTGATGCTACCTCTAGGAGTTTTGGAGAAAGCATACAGGTGGAACAATCGTTTGTTGGGAAAGTTTTATCTAGGCGCGCCATATTACCGCCGATACTTATGTCTCTTTCAATTAGATATACTTTAAAACCACTTGTAGCCAGATCCAGGGCACATTGAATACCTGCTATGCCCCCTCCCAGCACGGCGACACCTGGAGCCTGTTTTTTTGTCCGTGAATTTATGTTCATCTCTACTACCTATCCTGCAGAGTGATTGGCTGTATTAACTGTTGTATATGATTTAATCTCATTAGAAGGTGAATAACTCCCACTTTCCAGCAGGGGTGTCGGATCCACCATATGACGCCTAAGCCATGAATGTTGTTTTTTGTCCCCGAGGGCGAGATTTATAAGTTCGGTAAAGTAGAAGACAGGAAGATAGTATTCAGACTTATGGATCTCAGAAATTTTGCCCTGATAAATATCCAGATTGGCATGACACATTTGGCAAGATACAACAAAGCAATTTGCCCCAAAAGCAAGGGCTTTGTCGTACAATTTTTTAACTAAAGTGACAACTAGCTCAGGTCTTGAAAGTGCCAAACTGGCACCACAGCAATCTGTTTTGAACGGCCAGTCAATAACATTTACTCCAGTTTCTGAGATTATCCTCTCCATAGAAGAGGGATTTTCGTAATTTTTTGCGTCGGTTACCTTTGGCGGCCTATTTGCTACACATCCATAATAACAAACAGCTTTTAGGGCGGAAAGGGGCTTGGTCTTCAGTTCCCCAATTTTGTTGATAATTTCACTTTTTGAAAAGAATTCAACAATGTCCCATATGCGAATGTTACCCTGGTAATTATATTTTTCTTGTAACTTTGGGTTCGATTGAACCTTTTTATCGGCCGTTTTTAATCTGTTAAAACATAGAGCACACGGCACCAGAAGATCGAACTTCTGGGATTCTGCAAGCAGCAGGTTATGAATAGGAAGCTCAAGGGATGCTTCTTCGTTAATGCTATGGGCTGAGCTTGCACCACAACAGATCCAATCCTTCAGTTCAAAAACCTTTATATCCAGAAGTTCGAAGGTACGAAAGATTGAATCCCTATAATCTCTTGCAGTGCCTTCTAAAGAACAACCGGGATATAAAGCTAATCTATTCATGAATAGATATTATTCTCCTTGTTTATTTTACCGCTTTTCTCTGAATACATCAGGTACAAGCTTCATACGCCTTTTGGTAAAAAGGGCTATTCCTGTTTTTATGTCATCCTTAAGCAGTCCCTTTTTATATCGAGATTTCATAATATGACGGTCTGCAAAATAAGAAGCTAGTAAGAGAGGTTCGTGGATGCGTCCAGTTCTTTCTATGTTTTTCATAAAGGATTCATGAAATTTATGAACGTCGTGTGCAATGGGATTTACGATACCTCTGGTATGAGCTTCTTGCTTAAGATAGTCAATTATACCAGCAACATCCACTTCGTTCGGACACCTTGTTGTGCAGGTATAGCAGGATGAACATACCCAGATGGCGGTGCTTTTCAGTGCTCGTTCTTCAAGTCCTAACAACAAAAGTCTTATAATTTCGTGGGGGTGTATGTCCATTGCAAATGCCAGAGGACAACCATCTGTACACTTTACGCATTGGAAACAGGAAAGAAGAGAGTTATCGAACTTTTGGTTTATTGTTTCAGCAATACTGAAGTTGATCTCCTCTCTAGCTTTGGTCATTAATCTTGAAACCCCGTTTTTACTCTTTTCGTAACAAAAAGCGATTTATTAGGTTGTCCCATCCAAGCATTTTTAAATTTCCGTAGATATCGTCCACTCTTTCACCACCGGTTGCCGCTAACGACATACCGTAAATATCTTCTACCATGCCGTCAAGTTGATTTATGTCATTTTCCATCCAGTTTTTTGCTTTTTCGCCGAATAGTAATAACTCAGAAGTTTTGAAAGATCTATCTGGTTCTATCATGAGTAACCATCCATCTTCGTATGGGCTATATTTGGCAAGGTCTGGGTCATCCATAACACGGTGATTTCGGGCAACAACTATGCCTTCGATAGGAGCCAAAAATGGAGCAATCTTTTCTTCTCGCCTTGCAGTCCAACCATGTTGATTAAACTTAACTCTGGTGCCTATTTCCGGAAGTCTAATTTCAGAAAAAAATCCCAGGGTTCTATAAGCAAAATCGTCAACTCCAATCCGTACCAGTCCTCCATGTTCAAACCTTATCCAGCTATGACCAGGATGGTAGTAATAATCGTCTGCCAGCAAAAAGCCGGAGATTGAGGTTACGGGAACATTGCTCGTTACCATTGCCTCATGATACTGTTGCATGACCTGATCAAACTCACAGGAAGAGCAGTCATATGCGTTTGTGCAATATTTTACTGGCACATCACCCGACATCATGTATCGACAGATTTTCTCATTATGAGGCTTTTTAAGCATCTCTTTGCGCCAGCTTCTAAAGCGAGCCTCGTCCTTTTTTATGGCTTCCTGCATTGCCTTGTCGAAGGAACAGGTAGTGCAATCAAAGCTGTTGTTGCAAAGCTTGAAATTGACCACACCAGCCTTCATCCAGATACATTGTTCTTCATCAATTCCAAAAACTACCCTTTTCCTGGATTTTTTGTTTTTC
>JALXAE010000265.1 GCA_026992355.1 Syntrophobacterales bacterium
CATAAACAGTTTTCTAGATCGCATAATAAGAATACGAGCAGTCCAGGAATTTAAGCCTTCTGAGGCTTTAAGGTTTATTGCTGATCTAAAATCGATATTCCGTGAAGTACTGAGCGCTGCCGGGGAGGTAACCGAGGATATTAGCCTACACGTCTTTGATCAGACGGTTGATAATTTATTGTTGCAGGCTTTGGATATTTATTCTGAATGTCGGGAAAAGATTTTTGAGCTTCGAGTGCAGGAAGTAAGAAATCGCACTTACAGATTGTTGGAGCGAGCGGGTCTAATTTATGAAATATCTCAGGAAGAAGAAAAAGAAGAGATGAAAGAGGATGTTATAAAAAAGGAAGAATAGTTAAAAATGGTAAACTCTTTCACAAAGGAGCGAGGTAAGGTGCTATGGGTATGAAGTTTGCTTTGAACGTGGTATTAGGGCTTGCTCTTTTTGTCATTATAGGAGTCAAGCTCTTAGGGCTACACTACTTATTCGGGGTTATCATCCCCTACACTGCCGTTACTCTCTTTTTCCTTGGTTTCATTTACAAAGTATTTATGTGGGCAAGATCTGCAGTACCCTTTAGGATTCCGACCACAACAGGCCAACAACGTTCCTTTCCCTGGATAAAACCCTCAAAAATTGACAGCCCTTACACCAAATGGGGCGTGGTCGGACGAATGGCCTTAGAAGTTTTGGTCTTCAGGTCCCTTTTCAGGAATACTAAAATGCTCAAGCGTGAGGGCAAGATTACCTACCATTGGGAAAAGTGGCTATGGTTGGCAGCCTTGGCCTTTCATTATGCCTTCATTATTATTTTTATTCGGCACCTCCGGTTTTTTGCTGATCCTGTGCCTGGATTTGTTCAATTTCTGGAAAAAGCAGACTCGTTTTTTGAAATGGCCTTACCCGGTTTATTGATTACTGATGTCATAGTTGTTGCTGCTGCTACATATCTCCTCATTCGAAGAATTATTATTCCGCAGGTTAAGTATGTATCTCTTCCTGCAGATTATTTTGCCCTATTTCTGATTTTGGCCTTGGTTTTAACGGGAATTACTATGAGGTATCTGTGGAGAGTGGATGTCGTCAAGATTAAGGAGTTGACGATGGGTCTTGCCACTTTCCACCCTGTAGTACCCAAGGGACTTAGTGTAATTTTCTATCTGCATCTTTTCTTTGTAAGCACCCTCTTCGCTTACTTCCCATTTAGCAAACTAATGCACATGCCAGGGGTTTTCCTTAGTCCAACAAGGAATTTGCCTAATAACAACCGCATGGTAAGACACGTCAATCCTTGGGATTATCCTGTTAAAGTCCATACCTATGAAGATTATGAAGAGGAATTCAGAGAAAAAATGGTAGAGGCAGGAATTCCGGTTGAAAAGCCGTTAGATAAACCGGTCGAGCAACAAGAGGAGTAGGAGAATATGGCAAAGCTTCCAAAATCTGATGAGCTTTTTCAAAGCATAGATCATACCCCACCAGAAAAGTGGTGGATGGATTTACCGGTAGAGTTGAAACCCGGCAGGTTTTGCTATCCCGCAAAACCAAAGAATCTGGAGGCTGTGGGTTTTCCTTTTGCCAGGGAATGGAAACCCACCGATGAAGATTGGAAGTTGCCTCCAAACTGGAGGGAAATTTTCCTGGAAGGTGTTCGTGAAAGGCTTGAAAGGTTTAGAACATTCAGGTTGTTTATGGACATCTGCGTAAGATGCGGTGCTTGCGCAGATAAATGCCACTTCTTTATAGGAAGTGGAGATCCCAAAAACATGCCAGTTCTGAGAGCAGAGCTTCTCAGGTCTATTTACAGAAAATATTTCACGACCTCTGGAAAGTTTCTGGGTCGAACAGCCGGAGCTCGGGAGTTAACCGAAGAGGTATTCAAAGAGTTATGGTATTATTTCTTCCAATGCACTGAATGCAGAAGATGTTCTGTGTTTTGTCCTTACGGAATTGATACTGCTGAAATCACCATAATTGGTCGAGAGCTAATCAATCTCTTGGGTTGTAACATAGACTGGATAATGGGACCTGTTGCTAACTGTTACAGAACAGGCAATCATCTGGGAATTCAACCTCATGCCTTCAAAGACATGATAGAGTTTTTCTGCGATGAGATTGAAGAGGTCACGGGGGTTCGCCCAGAACCCAGCTTTAACAGAAAGGGAGCTGAAATTCTGTTCGTTACTCCATCAGGTGACGTTTTCGCAGACCCTGGAACCTATACCTGTATGGGATATCTTATGCTCTTTCACGAACTGGGCCTGGATTACACCTGGAGCACCTATGCTTCTGAAGGCGGTAACTTCGGTTTCTTTACTTCTCATGAAATGGCAAAGAGACTCCACTATAAGATTTATGCGGAGGCAGAAAGACTGGGAGTTAAATATATTATTGGTGGTGAGTGTGGCCATATGTGGCGTCTGATCCATCAGTATCTGGCCACATGGTGGAAGCCGCCAGAATCTCTTGAGGTTCCTGTCTCACCCATCACGGGTACCAAGTTTGAGCATGCCAAATCTACCAAGATGATACATGTGGTAGAATTTACGGCCGACCTTATCAGAAATGGCAAGCTTAAACTGGATCCGAGCAGGAATGATAATCTGGTAGTTACATTCCACGATTCCTGTAACGTAGCCAGAGGAATGGGAATGTTTGAGGAACCTAGATATGTCCTGAGACATGTATGCAATAATTTCGTGGATATGCCTCCAGAAACTATAAGAGAGCAAACCTTCTGTTGCGGCAGCGGTTCTGGTCTGAATACTGATGAATATATGGACATGCGTATGAGGGGCGGATTACCTAGGGCTAATGCTGTTAAGCATGTCCATGAAAAGCATGGTGTAAACATGCTATGTGCAATATGTGCTATTGATAGAGCAGTATTGCCACCTCTTATGGATTACTGGGTGCCTGGAGTGGATGTAACAGGCCTCCATGAGTTAGTAGGAAACGCTTTAATTATGACGGGTGAAAAGAAACGTACTACAAACCTTCGTGGAGAACCCTTGCCTGGTATGGAGGATGTAGAAGATGAAGATCTATGATGCGAAACCCATCCTTGTTGGGTTGGCAATATTTCTGGGAATTACTACATTTCCCTTCTGGTATAATGGTGGTAAGGCATCGCCCCCACCTGAACCTAAACTGGACACACCGGTTATCAGCAAAATGGAAAAAAAGGAATGCGTAGCTAGTAAGGATTATATGAGAAAGTCTCACATGGCTCTGCTGAACGAATGGAGAACGGAAGCTGTTAGAAAAGCCAATAGATATTATGTTACGGCCGGTGGAAAGTTGTATCCTGTTAGTTTGCAAAGAGGGTGCTTAAAGTGTCATTCCAATAAGGCCGATTTTTGTGACCAGTGTCATAATTACATAGGTTTGAAACCTTATTGTTGGGATTGCCATCTTAGTCCTCAGGAAAAGAAGACCACAACTCAGGTAGCCGAGGGAGAGTAGAAAATGGATAAAGGCAAACGAGATTTTCTGAAAATAACAGGGGCATGTGCGTTGGGGTTGTCCGCTTTGCCCTTGGTAAAGGCTACTGCCAAAGAAAAAGGGCCAGCATACATTAACATCCCCAAGGCCCTCCAGGGTAAAAGATGGGCAATGGTCATAGATGTTAGAAAATGTCAGGAGCAGCAGAAGCGAGGTGAATGTAATAAATGTGCGGAAGCATGTCATTATATCCATAATGTTCCGAAGATCCCCAATGAAGAAGAAATCAAGTGGATATGGAAAGACACCTTTGAACATGCTTTCCCAGGAACAGCCCATGAATTTGTGCCCGATGAACTGAAAGAAGGTCCTTTTGTCCTGTTGTGTAATCATTGCTCTAAACCTCCGTGCGTCCGGGTGTGTCCGACACAGGCCACATTTCAGAGGGCCGATGGTATCGTTATGATGGATCACCATCGTTGTATTGGTTGTAGGTATTGTATGGCAGGATGTCCCTTCGGAGCAAGAAGCTTTAACTGGCGAGACCCAAGACCATATATTGAGAAGTTAAATTACCAGTATCCTACAAGGCGCAGAGGTGTGGTTGAGAAATGCACCTTCTGTGCTGAAAGACTTGGTGAGGGGCTTGAACCTGCATGTGTGGAAGCTTGCCCAGCCAAAGCTTTGATCTTTGGAGATCTTGAAGATCCAACTTCTGAAGTACGAAAGATACTTAAGGAGCATCTTACTTTAAGACGTAAATACGAATTAGGTACACATCCGAATGTTTACTACTTGGTATGAAATAGCGTCAATTGTGAGGGAGAGCCATGATTGATAGAGTATTCAGGGTAGGAGAAGAGTTCAAAAGATTGCTTCTAGGCCTGTTGGTTCTTATGGGCCTTGGCTTTATATGCTACTTGTTTCAGTTTACGAAAGGTTTGACAATCACTGGAATGAGCAGGGATGTGTCCTGGGGGTTATATATCGCCCAGTTTACCTTTCTTGTCGGTGTTGCAGCATCGGCGGTAATGGTTGTTCTTCCCTATTATCTCCACGATTTTAAAGCTTTTGGCAAGATAACCATACTTGGGGAATTTTTAGCCATTGCTGCCGTTTCCATGTGTCTCTTGTTTATCGTTGTAGACCTCGGTATGCCCCACAGGCTATTCAACGTGCTGCGTTATCCAACCCCGCACTCCATCCTTTTTTGGGACATGATAGTCTTAAATGGTTATCTGTTGTTAAACATCTTGATAGGATGGAACGTACTTGATGCAGAAAGAATGGGCGTAGCTCCTCCAAAGTGGGTAAAACCTTTAATCTATGTGTCAATTCCCTGGGCAGTTAGTATTCACACGGTAACGGCTTTCCTATATGCTGGTTTGCCCGGACGTCATTACTGGCTAACTGCAATCATGGCCGCTCGATTTCTTGCCTCGGCCTTCGCCTCCGGTCCGGCCTTGTTGATTCTTCTAGCTATGCTCATCAAGAAAAAGACAAAATTTGATCCAGGTGAGGAGGCTATTCAAGCTCTGTCAAAAATAGTCACTTATGCATTGATAATTAGTGTGTTCTTTGTCTTTCTTGAGCTTTTTACAGCATATTACAGCAAGATTCCTGGCCATACACAGCATTTTGACTATGTGTTGTTCGGCTTACATGGCCATGCCAAACTGGTACCATGGACCTGGTTGTCTAACATTCTTGCTGTAGTGGCCTTATTCCTGCTTATAAATCCAAAAACCAGAAAACAAGAAAAGACTCTCAAAATAGCCTGTCTTGCCACCTTTTTCTCCCTATGGATTGAAAAAGGTATAACCCTTGTTATCGCTGGTTTTATTCCAAACCCCTTTGACACAATTACTGAATATATGCCCACTATCCCCGAAGTTTTTATTACAATCGGAGTATGGGCAACTGGCTTCTTCATTCTGTCAGTACTGTATAAAATCGCTGTTACCATCAAGGAAGAGGTTGCATCCTAAAAGTTGCAATTAACACTAACAGTATTAAAAAACCCACCTGTTACGGGGTGGGTTTTATTTTTAGATACTGGGAGTAACGATATGGAAAGAAAGATTATTTTGCCTGAATCCGAAATTCCTAGGAACTGGTACAACATTTTAAGTGACTTGCCCTCCCCACTCGATCCAGTTTTGCATCCTGCCACAGGGAAACCGATTAGTCCTAAAGACCTTGGGGCAATTTTTCCTGAACCTTTAATAGAGCAGGAAATGGCGGCGGACAGATGGATAAAAATCCCCGATGAGATTCTTGAAAAATACTGCTTGTGGCGTCCAACTCCTTTAAGAAGAGCCATAAGCCTGGAAAAAATATTGGATACACCAGCACGTATTTATTACAAGGATGAAAGTGTTAGTCCACCTGGCAGCCATAAACCGAATACGGCCATACCTCAGGCCTATTACAACAAAGTTTCGGGGACCAAAAAGATATGTACAGAAACAGGCGCGGGGCAATGGGGGAGTGCTCTTGCCTTTGCTTGTTCTCTTTATGGTTTGGAATGTGAAGTTTTCATGGTGCGGGTAAGTTATGACCAAAAACCTTACAGACGAATTATGATGGAGACCTGGGGAGCCACATGTATTCCTAGCCCCAGCAATAAAACCGAAACCGGCAAAACTATACTGGCAGAGAGCCCAGATTCGCCAGGTAGTCTAGGAATCGCTATTAGCGAAGCAATAGAAGCAGCAGTTACTCAGGAAGGTACTAAATATGCCCTGGGTAGTGTTCTAAACCACGTGCTACTTCATCAAACTATTATTGGTTTGGAAGCAAAGAAGCAAATGGAACTGATAGGTGAGTTCCCTGATGTGGTTATTGGTTGCGCCGGAGGAGGCAGTAACTTCGGAGGATTGGCCCTTCCGTATGTAGAAGAAAAAATAAACGGTAAAAACATCTCAATAATTGCTGTAGAACCTGCATCATGTCCCACCATAACTAGAGGTGCATACGCCTATGACTTTGGAGACACTGCGAAAAAAACTCCTCTTCTTCCTATGCATACTTTAGGCCACTCTTTTATCCCCGCTCCACTTCATGCTGGAGGACTAAGGTATCATGGAATGGCTCCCATTATTAGCAAATTGGTAGTAGAAGGACTTATAGAAGCCAAATCAGTCAACCAACTCGACACTTTTGCTGCTGGTATCAGATGGGCACGATCAGAAGGCTATATTCCGGCACCAGAAACAAATCATGCAATAGCTGCCGTTATTGAAGAGGCCAAATTAGCGCGGGAAGAAGGGAAAGAAAAAGTTATATTGTTCACGTGGAGTGGTCATGGACTTCTTGATATGGCTGCGTACCAGGCGTACCTCGCCGGTCAACTAACGAACTACACTCTGCCAGATGACGATATAAAAGCAGCAATAGAAGCCCTTTCTGACCTTCCAAAACCGGGAGGCAAAAGTTAGCATATGTCAATTGAAGATTGTCCTATTTCACAAAATACACTGATAAGATGTAGAAAACTTGGTCATGAAGTAAAGTTCTCATATTGTTCCATTGAAAGAGAGGGGCTCCCATGTTTAAACATATTAAACTGCTGGAACCATTTTGGGGATTTGACACATTGGTTAGCTTCACAAGTAGGGGAGTCCCTTTACTCGGAATATACATGCCCGAAGCCAAAAGCCAAAGTACTTTCTCTAGTCGAATTAATTGAAAAATTCAAAAAGGAGAAATCATAATTCAGGTGGACCTGCCGGAATGAGGCAAACAAACACTAACGGTTTGTCTCCGGTATTTTTTAATTGATGTTCTTCTCCCGGGGCAATAAAAACTACAGTTCCCGGCTTCAAATCAACCCAATTGTTTTCACACCATACCTTGCCTTCACCTTGATGAATGAAAATTTCATGCTCCCATTCATGAGAATGAATGGGAGTGTAACCGCCAGGTTCCAACTGAAAAATCCGCATACAAAAATTAGATGCACCATCTTTCTTGCCTATAGCAACACGCCCGATCACACCTTTTGCTTGCTCGTTATTTATGTACACAGGTGGAATATCTCTATAATCGGCAATTTTCACTGCTGCACTCCTTAATTTTCTGACAGAATTCAAGGTGGAAACAACCTAAGAAACCTTCTAGCAATCATTTTTAGTTCAGAATCTTTTAATGAGGATATAAATTTCTTGGATTCTTCCGTTAATCGGTATTTGGGTACCTTTCTCCCTTTTCTGGTTGATGCTTTCTTTTTTCTTTTAAGTTTCCTACTATCTTCCAGGCTGAATGCGGCCACAGTTTCCTTTTCTATTTCACCTACTTTGAAAATAATATCCTTTATTACGCTTCGACCGCTGATGTTATTTATCTTGGAAATAAGCTCTTCTTTACTTAACATCAAATGGTGCTTCCATACACTATCAAAGACATAAACGGTAAGTTTACCTCTGTCGTATTTAACAGGTTTTGAATATTTAGCAACAACGTCCCCAACAATATCAGCCCAATTTCCAAAAGGATTTGCACCAAGAAGTGGATCTTTTAAAATAATTTCCTCTATCACATCTCCTAACTTAGAAGGACTCGCTGTTACATCATATCTGTTACGTTGCATTTGTTAATTTTCTCTTGACCAGCATACGTTCTAAATTGGAAATACGGTTCTCCAACTTAAGGAAAGCCTCTTTGAGAATCTTCAGTATTCTCTCCGTCTGATCTTTTTCCTTTTCAATCTTGCAGATTATTTCGTCAAATATGGCTTCATCCAAATGAAAGAGGTGCAAAATCCATATTTTCTTACCAAGTAATCCAAATACAACAATAAAAATTGCAGAAATAGCTGTATGGACAAAAATTCTGAAACTGCTGGAAAAATACAATCCTATGGAATTAAGGTTTCCACCTCCATTTACAATGGGGACAACATACTGATAAAACTTCCACAAACTCAAAAACCAAGCTGCCAACAGAGAAAACCACGCAACTGTTTTCATGGTGATCCAAAAATTTTCAATGTGTCTATTATCTATTTCGGACAGACGCTTTTCCCTCTGTTCAACCACAAACTGCCGTAGAACCCGTTCTTCCTTTAAAGGCAGAACTATCCACGCAATCCTTCGATAGGGATGAAGAAACAAATAATGGAAATGCCATGAAAAATTTTTTAATATTGCACCTCTGTCAGCTGATGTTCTATTCAAAAAAGAAAGTTTCTTTTCCAAAAAAAACCTTACTACGTTCTGGACAACTCCTATTAAAAGAAAAACAAAGGCATAAGTAACACCGGCTACTATGGTGTATCCCAAAAGAGACCCCCATAATGAGCTTTGTAGCCAACTTAGATTCCACCAAAGGCTTTTTTGTGAATTAAAAATCCCTATTTGAGGCAAAATAGCTTGAAGCAGTGGTTTACTAGCTAGGGATACACCTATAGCACAACATAGAACAAAGAATCTTTCGGCTATGAGTACAAAGTGATATGCTCTGAGAGAAAAATTCATCAGTTTGTTTTTTAGATTTCATTGTTGTGCGCCCGATGCTGTAGCACCGGGCGCTGCCTCAACTAACAAGCTATTTCCTACCCGTCATTTCCTTGGGTATTCGCCCCGTTTTTATACACTCAGATCTTAATCTTCTTCCTACGATCTTTTCAACCATCTGTCCAATTTTTAGTACATGATCCACATCAACCCCCGTGTCAATACCCATTTCATCCATCATAACAACCATGTCTTCAGTAGACACAAGGCCAGTGATGGACGGATCCTTGTAGTAATATTCTCCAGTTCCTCCAACAGGGACCCCATCAACAAAGTTAGCAGGCTGTCCACCAATTCCTCCGAGAGTCCCTTCATAATGGGTTATTCCAGCCAGAAGAGCAGCCAAGACATTAGCCAGACCCCAGCCTCTTGTAACGTGGAAGTGAGCCACATGCTTGGTGGGATCAGGAATAGCATCCATAACCATTGAGAAATATTCGTATACCCTATTCGGAGGTGCTGAACCATCATGATCGGCATGCTCAACATCATCGGCACCCATATCAAGCCATCTCTTGGTAAATTCGATAGCCTTTTTCATATCTGTAGGACCTTCAATTGGGCATCCCCAAATGGTGCTAACAGTTCCGCAAATTTTCATTCCAACGTCTTTTATCTTGGGAAACCACTCTTCACACATTTTGAAGTATTCTTCAATGGAAAGACCCGAATTTACTTTCTGGTGAGATTCACTAGTCGAAACCATAACCAGCACTCTATCCGGACCATAACCTTCTTTGCGAGCATTTATCGCACGCTCAATTGCCCTCTCCCTTATGGTTATGGCCGTAATCTCTACTTGATCGATCAAATGTTTTACTCTCTTGCTGTTTCTAAGCCTTTTCATTAGCTCATCGGCATCTTTGAACTGGGGCATTCTTTTTGGGTTCCCAAAATTTGTCACTTCAATCCGCTTAAACCCAGCAAGAATAAGCTCCTCTGCAACCCATAATTTAGCGTCCGTAGGAATGAACTTTTCCTCGTGCTGAAAACCATCTCGAACAGTAATGTCACCGAGAACTACCTTCTTGGGATACTCAAGCTGTGCCATTGTTTGCTTCCCTCCTAAAATCGTAGATTTCCAAAAGCAGGTTCGCCAATTGGCTTGAGGAGGCTGACTTCAAAAGCAAAGGCCAGCCAGTCTCTTATTTCTCTAAATTTGAGTACTCTATCATTAAGAAGCCTGGCTCCACAGAAAAATGGATGAGCCTCCCCGTCATACTTTTCTATCATTTTTTGACGAAACGCCTGCTTTTCACCCTCTGTCATTGGCTGTCCCTTCGCCTGCCTTTTTCTTTCTTCGATGGACAACAACACTTCCGCAGCAGATCTACCGCTCATAACGGAAGTTCGAGCTCTCATCGTTGCAAACAGAAAATGTGGTCTGTAAGCTCGACCACACATTCCATAATTCGCTGCTCCATTGTCCGGCCCGATCACTAGTTGTATTCGTGGAACCTGAGCACACGATACAGCTCGCACCATATCTGCTCCATATTTTCCGATGCCCATGTGCTCAGACTCAGAACCTACCATGTAACCCGGAGAACTTTGAATAAAGAGGAGAGGAGTCTTTTCTTGACAACACCTGACAATCCATTCTGTTGCTTTTCTAGCAGCTTCGACAAATATAATTCCAAGCCCATTAGCGGCAATAACCCCTACAGGGATGCCTTTAATACGGATTTTCCCCGTAACAATATTATCTCCCCTTCCGGGAGCGTACATCTTCTTGTATTCCATAAAATAACTATCATCAGCTATTGCTTGAATAAAGGTTCTTACATTTATTCCCTGATGAATCTTGGCCGGAAGGGTTTCATAAATAGTTTCAACGGGAAGCCTTGGAGGGGTCTCTGGATATCGATGAATACTAAGTTTTTGAGGTGGCTCCATTGCTAGAATTTCTCGAACCTTTTCAACTGCTTCATCCTGAGTCCTGCAGAAATGGTCGGCTCCACCGGAAATCTGAGTATGAACTCGAGCTCCCCCAAGGTCCTCTGCACTGATAACTTCACCAGTCGCCGCTTTAACCAGGGGAGGACCACCTAAAAAGGAATATGCCAGCTTGTCTATCATAACAGCTTGACAGGCCATAAAAACAATATAGGCACCACCCGCCGTGTTACCACCTGTACTAAGGGTTATTTGCTTTAGACCCATGGCGGACATACGCGCCATATTATAAAACATGGAACCAAAGTGGCCGTCATCAGGGAAAACATCCGCCTGCATGGGCAAAAATGCACCCCCGGAATCAGCAATATAAACACAGTTTAAACCACATCTCTCGGCTATGGCCTGGGCTCTCATGTGTTTCTTGAGCGTAATCGGGAAATAAGTTCCTGCTTTAACCCGGCTATCATTAGCTATGATCATAGTCCAGTTACCATGAATTTTCCCAATACCGGTTACAATTCCGCCACACGGGACATCTTCAACGCCGGGGTAATTCATCCCAAAGCCTGCGATGCGGCTTAACTCGTAAAATTCCGTCCCTGGATCTATAAGTTTCTGAATAAGCTGTCTAACTGGTTGCTTTCCTTGCTTAGCAAGTTTCTTTACTGCCTCCTCCCCACCGGGCCACATAGCTCTATATACAAGTTCATCAAGCTTCCGCTCTTCCTCTTCCCAAAACAAACGATTCTCGTTTCTACTATCAGTCATTCAAAGCCCCCTCTTGTGGCTTAACGTCCTTTGTACACCGGTTTGCGTTTTTCCTTAAAAGCTCTCAGTCCTTCTAAACGATCCTCTGTGGGAATAGTAATCCAATAGGCATTGGACTCTATTGCTAGACCAGTATGCAAGTCCACCTCAAGACCGTAATTTATAGCGTATTTTGCCTGCTGAATTGCAATGGGTCCCGTTTCGCAAATCATCGACGCCATTTCCATACATGTGTCAATCAACTTATCCGGTGGGCATATTTTATTCACTAATCCTATGTCCAAAGCTTCCTGAGCATCAACACGACGCCCTGTGAAAATAAGCTCTTTTGCCTTACCTCTGCCAATTAATCTTGGAAGTCTCTGAGTGCCACCTGCACCGGGTATAATAGCAAGTCGTGTCTCCGTCAAACCCATCGACGCATTAGTGGAAGCTATGCGTATATCGCACGCAAGGGCAAGCTCTGTCCCTCCCCCTAAAGCAATTCCATTTACAGCAGCAATCACCGGTTTATTCATGTATTCAATAAAAGTAAAAAGATTTCTTATTGTAAAAATAAACTGTTTTACTTT
>JALXAE010000266.1 GCA_026992355.1 Syntrophobacterales bacterium
TTAATCAGTCCGTCGGCGTGGATACCTGCAGCGGTAGCGTTAAAATCGTCCCCTACAAAGGGATATTTCGGCGGAATTTTGTAATTGAGCTCTTTTTCGAAGTATTCAGCAATTTCAGTTATTACTGTGGTGTCAATTCCATTGGTTGTGCCGTGAAGACTTATATATTCCATTATTAAGCCTTCAACAGGAGCATTGCCCGTCCTTTCACCAAATCCCAGTAACGTCCCGTTTATTGCACTGCAACCGTAAAGCCAGGCTGTGGTGGCATTTATTAAAACCTTGTGAAAATCATTATGTCCGTGCCACTCCAGCAAATGTCCGGGTACTCCAGCTTCGTCTATAAATGCCCGTACTAGCTTAGGAACACTTCTTGGCAAAGCTGCTCCAGGGTAGGTAACCCCAAAGCCGAGAGTGTCGCATAACCTGATTTTTACATCTATACCCGATTCTTCCCTTAGTTTCATGAGTTCCATGGCAAAGGGAATACAAAACCCGTAGATGTCTGCTCTGGTAACATCTTCGAAGTGACATCTGGGTCTTATCCCTAACTCGAGGGCTGCTCTAACTATGTCCAAATATTTTTCCATGGCTTCTTTTCGAGTTATTCCAAGTTTCAAGAAGATATGGTAATCTGAAACAGAAGTTAAAATGCCGGTTTCTTTGAGCCCCATGTTGCTCACAAGCTTAAGGTCGTTTTTGTGAGCTCTTATCCATCCTGTAATTTCAGGATATTTGTAATTTTTATTCAAACACCTCTCTAATGCTTCTTGATCCTTAGGGGTATAAAGAAAAAATTCCGTTTGCCTGATTACTCCTTTTGGCCCGGAAAGCCTATGCAGGAAATCGAAGATTGTTTCTATCTGTTCAACTGTGTACGGAGGGCGTGCCTGTTGGCCATCCCTGAAAGTGGTATCAGTTATGAACATGTCCTTTGCAGGATCGAGAGGTAATATTTTGTTATCAAAGTCTATTTTTGGAACTTCATCATAGGGGAAGATTTCCCTCATCAGATTTGGTTCCTGAACATCAATAAGGGTATACCGCCAGAACTTGGAATGTTCGTGTTCTAGCAGCCTTTTTTCAGGATTCCATCTGGCCATATCGATTCCCTCCGCAGTTAAAAACTTTTAGCCGGTGCTTAATCTGGGCTTTCTACTTTTAAATGAAGTTCGAGGAGTTGTTGTATATCAGGTTCCGATGGTGCTCCCGTGAGCGGGCAAACGGCCTTTTGGGTTTTCGGAAAGGCTATAACATCCCTGATTGATGAAACGTTAAGCATTAGCATTAACAACCGGTCAAAACCAAAGGCGATTCCCGCATGAGGTGGTGCTCCATATTGTAAAGCTTCCAACAAGAATCCAAATTTTTCTTCTGCCTCGGTTTCTCCTATGCCCAGTACCTTAAAGATTTTCTCCTGAATATCCCGCCTATGGATTCTAACACTCCCGCCACCAATTTCCACGCCGTTCAATACTAGATCGTAAGCTCTACTATGGACCTTCTCGGGTTCGCTATCGATAAGGTGGATTTCCTCTTCAAGAGGAGCTGTGAAGGGATGATGGACAGCAACATAGCGTTTTTCTTCAGAACTCCATTCCACCAAAGGAAACTTGGTTATCCAAACGAATTCGAATGAGTCTTCATTTGCAAGGCCTGTTGTATTTGCTAGATGTACTCTCAAATTACCTAATGCTGTCTGCACTACATTCTTTTGATCAGCCACAAAAAATAATATGTCTCCGGTTTTAATCTTAGTTTTTTCGGCAAGGGATTCTTTTACTCCTTCTCCAAGGAATTTTACAATCGGTGACTGCCACTGATTCGGCTGAATTTTTATCCATGCCATTCCTTTTGCGCCGTAACTCTGGACAAGGGAAATCAGGTCGTCGAGCTCCTTTCGGGATAAACGTACCCCACCTGGAAATTTGAGGCAGCACACCTTACCATTATTTTCGACTGCCTGGCGAAATACCCTAAAGTCTGATTCAGCAACAATATCGGTTACGTCTATTAGTTCCAAACCGAAGCGTAGATCTGGTCTATCACTGCCGTACCTTTCCATTGCTTCATCGTAAGAAATACGCTTAAACTGATCTGGCAGCTCAACGCTTATTAACTCTTTGAAAAGCCTTCTTATCCATCCCTCGATAAGGCTGTATATTGTTTCTTCATTTTCAAATGAAAGTTCTAAATCAAGTTGTGTAAACTCAGGTTGTCTGTCTGCTCTAAGATCTTCATCTCTAAAGCATTTTACTATCTGGAAGTACTTGTCAATCCCGGCTACCATTAAAAGCTGTTTAAACAACTGGGGAGACTGAGGCAGAGAATAAAACTTTCCCGGATAAATCCTGCTAGGCACAAGATAATCCCTTGCACCCTCTGGTGTACTTTTAGTTAGCACAGGTGTTTCCACTTCGTAAAAACCATGATCTGTAAAGAAGTTCCTTGTGATCTGCAAAGCGCGATGCCTGAATTGAAGGTTTCTCAGCATGCGGGGCCGTCTAAGATCTATGTATCGGTATTGCAGCCTTACGTTTTCGCTAACATGAACTCTGTCTTCTACAAGAAATGGTGGGGTTTTAGAGGTGTTTAAGATTTTTAGTTTGTCGACAATAACTTCGATTTCGCCCGTGGCAAGTTTGGGGTTTGTCATACCCTCAGGTCTATGTCTTACGGTTCCTTTTACAGCTATTACGAACTCATTTCGAAGTTGGTGTGCTCGTTTATGAGACTCCGCGTTGTGCTGAGGATCAAAAACCACCTGGGTTATACCTTCTCGGTCTCGAAGATCCACGAAAATCAGGCCACCGTGATCGCGTCGCCTCTGAACCCAACCCATTAATATAACTTCTTTTCCAATATCTTTTGTGCCAAGTTCATTACAGTGGTGAGTTCTTGACCAATCATCCAATGAGTCGAGTGATACGCTTCGCAAATCAACAGTCTGTTGTTCCTGCATTAGTGCACTATCCACTTGTGAGTACCTCCCGGCATAATGTTCAGGTTAAATTTTTTAAAGATTGTAATTCATGAACTAAATCTCCCAATTCCACAACCCATTGTTCACTTCTTTCCATATCTCTGATCTGGACAACTCCCTGAGAAATTTCATCATCCCCAAGAATTAAAGCTATTTTTGCACCAATTTTATTAGCTGTCCGCATCTGGCTTTTTACACTTCGTGGTGTATAGTCTATTTCCACAGAAAAGCCTTCTTTTCGCAGTTGTTGTGTAACTTCGAATGCCACAAGTCTGGCCTTATCGCCTAAAGCTACGAAGAAAATGTTTGGTCTTTTCTCTGTTATGGTTGTTTTACCTTGAAGGAGAAGAATAAGACGTTCAATGCCCATCGCAAAGCCAATTCCCGGTAGATCTGGACCGCCAAGGTCTTTCATTAGCCCATCGTATCTTCCGCCTCCCCCTACAGCGTTTTGAGCTCCAAGATGTTCGGTTACTATTTCGAAGGCGGTTCTTACATAATAATCCAGTCCACGTACCATACGAGAGTTTATTGAGTACGTTACATTAAGAAGCTTTAGGTATTCTTGCACGGCGCTGAAATGTTCATTGCATTCTTCACACACAAAGTCTTGTAATATTGGGGCTTCGGACATTATCTTTTTGCATTCCGTCGATTTGCAGTCGAAGCATCTTAAAGGATTTTTATATACTCTTCTGCTACAGTCGGTGCATAGCTTGTCGATGTACTG
>JALXAE010000267.1:0-7664 GCA_026992355.1 Syntrophobacterales bacterium
CGCGCGGATTAAAATCCCAAAGTGGAGGTTCTTCATGGACGCATTCCTTTATATTTTTCTGTACCTGATGGCCTTACAAGCGGTGTCATGGTTGCTGGGTCTATTTGCCCCACCGGTTAGGTGTTTTGTTAATGTGGTGGGACTGTTGGCCCTGGTAGTGCAACCACTTACGGGTACGCCATCTTTCGTTGACTGGACGCCCATATACGCCATACCGGTCATTGTTCTTCTTTCTGTTGCCTTGCTATCGCTGAAAGACAAATTTTTAACTGGTTAAGGACCGGAAATAGTTAAAGCCCTATAATATTTTTCAGAATGAATTTACCCCTACAGGATCCCCCACAAAGGCATTCTACCCTGGAAATATAGTTTAAACTTCAACTTCATCCTTCCGGGCAGTTTCAAGCACCAGCCTTTTGGGTACTTCACCGGCGGATTTTGCAAAATAGATGGTGCCGGTTATCTCTCCGTCTTTGTCGGCAACGATAAACCTATGGTAACGCTTGGTGTCCCGTTCATAGGTCATGATTGCCTTAGCTTCCTTCATGACTGCAATCCCCCTTGTTGTTCTTGAATTTAGCCCCCTTAATACTGCCATCGGAATATATGACATAACCTGTTGCCTTTTCAGATTTGCTTAAAACTTCGTCCTTTTCGTGGTAAAGCCACACGGGATTTTTCCCTAATGCAGGGCATGATACTAACCAGGCAACCTTACCCTGGTGCATGACAATGGTGTTCATGGCTTCATTCAGGCCGCTAAGTTTATTAACTGTTTTTTCAACCGCCCTGGTGTCTTCACGTGGCCATGTGATTGGTTCATTTGGCCCTGATGACCTTATGGCCACAATTTTTACCTTGAAGGGATCAGCAGACTTGGGTTGGTCAAAAAATGGATCCCACCCATCACATGTTTTTGCTTCAACGGTCCCGTGATTATCGCGGAGGCATATCCCACGGGAAATTATTTTGCCGTTCCTTTCAAGCGGCCTATTCCAATCGGGTTTATAGTGCTTACAGGTAAGACAAATGCGGTTTGTACAATCAACTTGGCCCATATTAGCCCCATTTTCGCTTTCATTCGGGTCGGGTAATGGTGTGGTATCCCCTTTTTTGAAAACGGGGCATATACGGCGTGAGGGGACGATTTCAGAATCTGAATTAGATAATTCTCTTACGGTTTCTTCCTTGTCTTCGGTGCTTCCAACATCGCTTAAATAGAGCTTTACCCCTTCAAACCAAACCCTTACAGGAATACCCTTCTGAACCATCTCAGTTATGTCTTTCCCATCTACAGGTGGTGCCATATACGTGTTTTCCAGCTCGGATAACCACCAATGCCAAGCTGCTTTCATTCCAGCACTGTCATTATCCAGGGCCACAAGAATCTTTTCATATTGCTCTAACACTGCCTTAATTTCTTCGGTAAGCTTACACCCCACCCCTCCAAGGGCTATAATAGTCACTTCGTTTCCAAGTTCTTGGGCAAGTAAAATGCCATCGAATTCACCTTCAACAACAATAGCTTCTTTCTTACCCTGGCCTTCCTGAATAAACCACGGTATGTCTTGCCTGGATCCTGAAATGCACAAATATTTTGGCTTTCCATCGGGAAAAGCTCTTATTTTCACCCTAATTACACTTTCTCTTTCACAACAGGGAATAACTATTCCGGCCGGTAGAAATACATCTCTATCCCGCCCCCATAACCTTCCGGGCTCTTTCCTGGGCCTGGGATGATAGCCTATTTTAAATTTCCGAATTGTTTCATCGGTAAGACCTCGCCCACGAAGGTATTCCACCACGTCTGAGGTGAGACTGTTTGCACAAGCCGAAATAAACTCTAATACCCTTTTCCGCCAAAGCGGGGTTGGATAAGCTTGCTTTATTTCTGGTAGTTTATCCGGACTTTTTTTCTCAAAAGGGGATAAGCCTCTGTCAATCCCAAGATATGTACAGGCTTCTTTAAAGGATATGTTTTTATAATCCATCAAAAACTGTATTGCATCTCCACTAGCCTCACATTGCCTACACCAATACCGACCCGTTTCACCCTGTTTAGGCCAAACACGAAAACGATCTTTCCCTCCACAGAAAGGGCAGCTTCCGGCATATTCCCCACCGTTTGTGGCCGCTACATATTTGAGTTTAACAGGAATTGTATCCAGGATACCCCTCATTTCTCCTCTTTTTGATATAGCGCATTAAACGCATATACGTATTAAAACGCACAACTTGTTGATTTTACAGAAAGAACGTTTTTGATGAATTGCGTTTTTCCCTACGCATTTACACGCACTTTGGGTTAGTGCGTAAAAATGCGCAAAAATACGTTTTAGGATGAAACTCATATATTGTTGAAATCACTTAAAATTTACGCAAAAATACGTAAATACGTAAATGCGTATAGTAAACAACATAAAAATTTTAACATGCATAATAATATCGAGTAATTGTGCGCCTACCCAGTTTCTTTTCTTTTACCACTTTGATTTTTCTTGCTGCTTGTAATTCATAAAGAGCTGCCTTGATGCGCCCTGCTTTGACATTTCCACCAAACACATTTCGATAAATTTCAGTTTGCGTGAGCCCGTCAGGACCCGCTTTTTTCAATGCCTTGATAAGTTTTTCCGCATCGGAGTCTCCATAACGACCACCGAAAATGTAAACAGCCGAGTCTTCGCAATATCGCCAAAACGCTTCCGCCGCCTGAATGTGATCAGGTTCGATTCGTGGTTTTTCGTCAAGCAATGCGTATAACAAAGAAAGGCGGAGGACCTGTGCTTCCACACGCTGTAAAATAGTCGCAAGTAAACCAACGCGTTCTTCTTTGCTCCATTTGTGGTATAAATAGCTCCAGAGCTCTGCGGCTGGTGCAGAAAACCTAATCTCACCAAATCGGGATGCCGTAGTGAGGGCTTTTTTGACTTGTTGTGCCAAGTTTCTTATTTCCAGAGCAGGGGGGTCGCTCCCTATGGGAAGCACCTTTGCGCGCTGCACTGCCACCCACAGGAACCTATTCGCGAAACCGCTAAAGATTTCTATGGCGTCAAGATAACGCAATAGCTCGGCTTGAGTAATATGTCCAATAATTGAAATGTGAGCGTTTGTAGCTACAAGTCGGTTGTCCTTGCGGGTTAAGGTCATTAGACGTTTGCCATCCCAGGCATCGCGTAAGGTCTTGGATAGAATATTGCCCTCTCTTCTTAAGATGCGAAGCACCCCGCCAAATTCCCCTTCCAAGATTAGAAGGCGCTTATCTACCGGGTTCTCATCTTCTTCGTCTGTATCTTTAACCGCTTCAATTAGCCCCTCGCCTGAAGACAGCCCTGACAAAACACGCTGATGATACCAGGAACTATCCACGAGCAGGAAGAATTCGGAAACACGCTCGCGTGCTGTTCCTTTTCGGGCTCGTGAAGACCGCCCGACATTGACAACAAAAAGATTGGGGCAGTGCGTCGCCCCGTCGGCTCTAACACGGGCTCCTCTCCCAATAATGTTGCCTGAAAATGCGAGAAAATGGCTTAATAAAGCCATGGGGTCCGCTTCTGTGTGGGGCGAAACCAGCTCCACGTATTGTCCTGCTAAGCCATAGAACACCCTCGGATCCGCTTCAGGGAAGGTTGGAATATCGAGCTCTTCGGGGTCGTCGGCGTATTTCTTAGCTGATTCCTCCACAATTTTTGTGATTTTCTCTCTGATAACTTCAGCATTTGGGCTTGCACCTGCCGTAGGTATCATGGTAGGCTCCATCTGGGTTCCCCCTTGCATTAGCTAAAACAGATCCTAATAATCGGTTGATTTTACACTTATTAGCTGGACGGTTGTGGGCCCCTATTTTGAATGCCAAGTGCTCTCAACCGTCCTATGAGCTTCGTGCCCCCCCTTCAATCGCTTTGATCGATCGTTTTTGTTTCTTGTTGCTCTATCCACATTTTGACATCCTCCGGACGATAAAAGACCAACCGCCCACGGCGGAAGTATCTCGGTCCCCTCCCCTGTGCCCTCAAATTGGCAAGGGTCTTCGGGCTTAACCCTGGAAAAAATTTTTCAACATGTGTTGCTCTAACAAGTATCGGCTGAACGTCCTTCATGTTTCCCCCTTCCTATATCTTTTGGGTTCTTATGTTTTCCCACGGTGTAATCATACCTAAAGACCTCGAAATGCAGGGTATAGGTAAAAAGAAAAAAACTAACCAATTAGGGGAACGGGTGCTTTAGGGATGTTTTTCTAGCAACGGAAAAGTTGTTAAGGTCTATTCTTTCGGTATATAGCGTTTGCGGATATCCTGATAA
Organism: Syntrophobacterales bacterium; assembly: GCA_026992355.1. Lineage (GTDB taxonomy): Bacteria > Desulfobacterota > Syntrophobacteria > Syntrophobacterales > Thermodesulforhabdaceae > JALXAE01. Next base: position 4,300 of record JALXAE010000267.1, read on the forward strand.
GGCGGTGATTTTTCTATTTCTCTATTACCCTTAACAAAAGGTTCAGCAATTTTGGCAACTGTTACTTTGGTTATGTCTGGGTCACCCAGTATAATGGATGCTATGGTGGCTACTAACCCGTATCTATAACGCTTTTCCCTTTCCCAAAAATAATGTACCAGACTTCTTACAAAATAAACCCTTTCAGGGTTGCGGTTCCTAACAGGAAGTGGTGTTCGTCCAAAGCCAACGGCTGACTTAACCCCATCTATATGGTCCTCCACACTTTTTATAAGCCTTGATAATATTTCTCTGTGCGAATATCCTGGGATAGATACTAGCAAGGAAACTTTCTTGCCATTTATTATTGCCTGTACTTGTTGAGGTTTCTCACCCGTCAACTTCGCCCTGTTTATTGTAAGCCTTGTTGTGATTGCCTTTCTTGCGACTTTCCGTAGCATGTCGAGGTATTCTGTCATTTCTTGGACTACTTGACGTGCGGTTGTCCCAGGATAGTTCAAGCCATCAAGGATGGTGTACAGAAAATAGTCAACATCTCCAGGGGGAACATGAAGCCAGACCTTCTTTAACTCCGGATGGTCTCTTAACCGTTCTAAAGCCTCTAAATGTTTCGGCAGATATATACCGGTCTCGTCTTTCAGGTGGGTTTTTACATCTTCTATTTTTTCCTGAAGAATTTTATTGCACCACTCTATGCGTTCTTCCACAGAAAGCCGGCATCCATTCACTTCCGGAAGTTCTTCCCCGTCTCTAATTGCAATAAACACCCGGGCTTTTACTGCATCAGCTAGAAGGGTACGTGCTTCTTCGTAATTCCTGCCCTGCGTGATGCAGCCGGACAGGGCCCTGACAAAGGCCACAACACAGTCAAATTTTTCGCACTGTTTGTATTCCGCTGTTTCAAGAACTGCTTTAATGTATTCTTGGGAAGAAACTAAGCGCATGATTTTTATTCCTCTGATTTCCTTAAGGGCATGATATTACTTGTGTTTGTTTTGGCGACTACCTTTTCGATTTCCTTAACGGCTTTCCTTTGGGCTTCGGCTGCAAGGTGGGCATAGCGTTCCGTCATTGCAAGGGTTTTATGTCCCATGAGTTCTTTAACGGTGTAGATGGGCACCCCGGCCATGACAAGCCATGAACCGAAGGTGTGGCGTAGCGTATGGAAACACACCCTCATTCTGCGATCTTGAACGCCATCATTTAGGCCCAACAATTTAACGCTTTTCTTAAAAACCTTGGAAACCTGCTTAATTTTCCCACCATGTTTTCTGTCCTTGAAAACAAGCTCTTCCGGTTGTCCAACTTCTTTTGAGGCAAACATCTTTCGCACATCATCGGTCATGTAAGCCGCACGTGTGGTATTGTTTTTGGGATCCCGGATGTAAATTACCCCGGTTGCAATGTCTATATCTCCCCATGTAAGGCTTGCTATTTCGCCGAAGCGGAGGCCGCAATGAAGGGCAAGCAAACACATCTCGTAGGTCTGTCGGCTTCGCTTTTTCACCTCATTAAGCAATGCTTGAGCCTCTTTGGATGTCAGGTATCTAAGGCGGCGGTTGTCTTTTCTGGGGATTTTAACCTTTGAAACGGGGTTTTCCCCGTCAAACAGGCCCCAGTCTTTGGCCTTATTAAATGCCCTTCTAGCGGTAGCCAAAGCGATTTCAACGGTTCTTTCGCTTCGGCCGGCCTCTTTCATGTTCTTTTTCACCCTTTCCAGATCAAAGGGGGCAACTTCCTTTAACAGTTTTTCGCCCAACACAGGCTTTAGCCAAATGCGGTATGAATGCTCTTCTGTTGCGTATGTCTTCGGCTTTTTTTCCTGTTTAGCCCAGGGCAGGTAGCGTTCTTCCATGAAGTCTGCAAACGTCCAATGTTGCTTCAACCGCTTATGGATGGGGACAACTTCATCATTCAAACGAATAGCCCTTATTCTTTCCGCTCTGATTTGTGATGCGTATGCCGCGGTGATGCCTTCCGATGCCCACCCAATTTTTTCTTCTATGAGCTTTCCCGCTGGATTTTTGTATCGGATATAAAAACACTTGTCGGCTTTCCCTTCCGGGGTTTTTCTTTTTTCGCTAATATAAGCCCTTACGCCGGGAAACTTTTTAAAGGCCTCGTATCTTTTAGACATTTTTTCCTCCTGGCAGTCAGACCACCTTCAGGACAGCACAAAATCAGATGGTCTCACGCTTAAAAATTTTCCCCACCTATTCCCCACCTAGAAGAGGGATTTTAGGGATATTTTGGGAACATCACATGACAAGTGATATCCTGAAATATCTTATATGTCAATGACTTGGGAAGATAAGGGAATTTGAGGGAAAATGTCTACATCTGACTCTTAATCAGTTGGTTCGGGGTTCGAGTCCCTGACGGCCCACCAGTAAAATCAACAACTTAGAAGATCAAACGAGTTGAGATTTTCAAAATTCCCCACCTGAGAGATAAATTCAGCGGTGAAGGTTTTGTCTTTTGTAAAAGTTTCGATGGGCCAGTATTTGTTTACCGCATTCTTTGTGAAGTGGTAAGAATATATTCCTGCTAAGTTTCCTGTTATCTGTAAAATAAAAACATTCCAAACGTAGTAAAGCATGCTAAAATATAAGTATAAGAAGAGGATAAATATGAGGAGGCACTAACTATGAAACAATATAAAATTATTGTAGAAAAACACCCTGATGGATTTGTTGCTTATCCACTCGGAATGAAGGGTGTTGTAGTTGGACAAGGAGACACTTATGAAGAAGCCCTGTCGGATGTGAAATCGGCAATTAAATTTCATATTGAAACGTTTGGCAAAGAAGTGCTTGATATAGATCCACCAGTACTTGAGGCTTTTGTCGCCGAGGCAGGGATAGAGATTTAATGGTAAAATTTCCAATTGATGCTCCAAAACGGAGGGTTGTTAAAGCTTTTGAGATTTTAGGTTTTCGTATAGTTCGGGAAAAAGAGCATATTTCCATGGTGCGTGAGAATCCAGATGGCACCAAAACTCCCTTGACAATGCCTAACCATCCTAAAATAAAGGCATCCACATTAAGAACAATTTGTACACAAGCAGGTATTTCAAGAAATGAATTTTTTAAAGCTTATAATAAAACTTAATATACAATTTCAGATAACAAAACATTCCAGCGGACGGCATACTGCCGCCGCTGAATTTGGCCGTTAATTTGCACGCCGCAAAGGGGCTTTTGAGTATAGCTGGAATGTGAACATCTCTGAGACGTATTTTCAGGAACTTACAAAGCAACACAATTCAAAAAATTGACAAACCCGGGTTAAATCCACCATTTACAAAATCTTCTGCAAATTATCATTATCTCCGGTTACTTAAAGGGGGTAAGCATTATGAAGGG
>JALXAE010000267.1:7674-12117 GCA_026992355.1 Syntrophobacterales bacterium
TTTTGCTCGGATTGGTTGCCTTTGCTCTCCTGACCTTTTATTCGGGGCATGTGGGGGCTTCCGTTCGGGGCATTCCCATCAAAGTTCTTTCCAAAGGGGGCGTTAAAAAGGAGATAACCCTTTATTCGGGCTACTACGCCCTCGTCGTAGGATGCGGAAAGTACAGGGAATGGCCGGAGCTTCCGAATCCGCCCCGGGACGCAATGCAGGTCGCAAGGGCTTTGAAATATCTGGGCTTCAGGGTCAGAGTCCTTCTTAACCCCACATCTTCCCAGCTAAAGAGAGCCCTCAACAGCCTCGTGGTAACGCAGGGCCAGAAAAAAGACGTGGGCATTCTCTTTTATTTTGCAGGTCACGGCCACACCATAGAGGAAATCGGGGGAAAGCCCCTTGGCTACATTGTTCCTGTGGATGCACCAGACCCAGACCGTGACTCTGTGGGGTTTCTCGATAAGGCAATAAGCATGAGGCAAATTGAAAGCTATGCAAAGCTTATGAAGTCAAAGCATGTTCTCATGCTCTTTGATTCCTGCTTTTCCGGAGCCATCTTTGCCCTTGGAAGAGCCCGCCCGTCTCAGTACATTCGGGAGAAAGTGAGCCTTCCCGTCCGCGAGTTCATTACCGCAGGAAACGAAAACGAGCAGGTATCGGATCAGTCGGTCTTCAAGCAGTGCTTTCTCGTGGGAGTTCGCGACGGAGACGCAGATCTTAACGGAGACGGCTACATAACGGGAGAGGAGCTTGGCTCGTACCTTCAGGAGCGCGTCGTAAACTACACATCGGGGGCACAGCACCCTCAGTTCGGAAAGATACGCGACCCAATGCTGGATAGAGGCGACTTCGTCTTCGTTCCGAGGGAGCTTTACGAGAAGGCTCAAAAAGAAAAAGAAGAAACCCCGAAACCGCACATACAGAAAAAGGTTCAGCTTTCGTCCGTCCAGAAAGAAAGAGGCGAAGGGGTTGCAAAGGAGACAGAGCGGGCAAAGAAAGTCGAGCAGAAACCTTCGGGTGCAACCCTCGTCGTTGAAACCGAACCTCCCGGAGCAAGAGTCTATCTTAACAACAAACTCCTCGGAAAGTCTCCGGTAACCATGGAAGGTGTGGCTACCGGAGAAGGCATAGTGCGGATTGAGCTTGACGGCTTTGAAACCCGCCTTAAGCGCATCCGCCTCAAAGAAGGTGCAACCGTGGAACTGTCCGTCGTGCTTAAACCCGCAGGAAAAATCCAGAAAGCCGCTGAGACGAAACCTCCCGTTCTCACGGGTACTCTCACCGTAAAGACCGATCCGGAAGATGCCAGAGTCCGGATACTCAACATACGCCCCCGCTACCACGACGGGATAGAGCTGAAACCGGGAAGGTATCTCATAGAGGTATCAAAACCGGGATTTCGCACGGTAAAGCGCTGGATAAGGCTTGATGCGGAGGAAGACAAGGAAGTCTATGTGGAGCTGGTTGAGGTTCCACCGGATGAGCTTGCACCTTCTGAAGTTGCCCTTCGGAGTTCTTCTTCGAAGGACTCAAAGACGGGCTGGCTGGGTGTTAAGGTGGAAGACCTGAGTAGAGAAGCCATGGAAAAGGCCGGACTTTCCCGTCCTGCCGGTGCGCTCGTAAAGGAGGTCGTTACGGACAGCCCGGCAGATAAGGCGGGGATCAGAGCCGGCGATGTGATCCTTCAGTACGGAAGGGTTCGGGTAAGGAGTGCGAATCATCTCAACCGCCTCGTATCTTCAACCCGCCCGGGACGACGGGTTTCCCTTCTGGTCGTAAGAGAAGGCTGGCAGAGGCGGGTGTCTCTAAAGCTTCTTTCACTTCTTGAAGGAAAGAAGCTTGCCATGAAGCGCCCCGGGGCGGTGTGGCGGGATCCCTATCTCGGCATGGAATTCGTCTATGTCCCCGGCGGATGCTACCAGATGGGATGCGGGAGCTGGACGGACGAGTGCAACGATGACGAATATCCCGTCCACGAGGTCTGTGTTGATGAGTTCTGGATGGGGAGGTATGAGGTAACCTACGAACAGTTTTTTAAGTTTCTAAAAGAAATCAAGCAGGATGTTACCGTTAACACCACCAACTATGTCGTCTCTTACAGGGGCAAACCCATATTTGACATTTGTGAAAATTGCGACGGCGACTGGAAGAGCGGGATAACCTTTGAGGGCGTCAACTTTCTTCTGAAAAACACGGTGAAAAACTATCCCGTCATATATGTTACATGGTACGGGGCTAAGTTTTTTGCCGATTGGCTGTCCCGAAAGACGGGCTACAAATTTCGCCTTCCCAGTGAGGCCGAATGGGAATACGCCTGCAGAAATGGTGGAAAGCCTGTTAAGTATCCCTGGGGACAGCTCAACCCTGTGTGCAGAAAGGGAGCTAAAAACGGAGCTAAGTTCTGGGGATGCAGTCCGCACACTACGGAGCCCGTTGGAAGCTATGCGCCAAGTGAGCTGGGGCTTTTCGACATGGCGGGAAATGTTTGGGAGTGGTGTGAGGATATATATAGCAAGGATGCCTATAAGTATCACTCCCGTAATAATCCTATATATACGGGTTCAGGCTCCAATCGTGTTGTCCGCGGCGGTGGCTGGCTCGACGGGCCGAGTTACATTCGGTGTGCTGATCGCAGCTACGACTCGCCCGATGGCGGGAACTGGCTCCTCGGTTTCCGCCTTCTGCGCAGTAAGTAGTTAGTTTGTGGTTTTTTAGGTTTTTACTTTTTGGTTTTTTCGTTTTTTGACTTTTTTGCTTTTGCATTTTTTCGCTTTGCTTCGTTTGGGACTGGTTATATATGCTGTAACATGGTGGTACATATATAGGGTTCGTAATTTTTACATTTTGAATTAACGAAAAATGTTGCCCAATGGCCTTTAGAATTATCACCGTACCTTTTGACGGCGAGCGGGAGCTTTTTCAGGAAGAAGAGCTGAACAACTTCTGTGCCGGAAAGAAGATTTTATCCTGGAGGGCTGAATTCTTCACCCGCGGAGAAAAGGCCTACTGGACTGTGTTTATTGAATACGAAGTTCTTGATCCGGACATCCGCGCGCCAGAATCAAACAGCCTATCCGAAAAGGAAAGGGCTCTCTATCGCGAGCTGGTTCGCTGGCGTCGTGAGAAAGCCAGGGTGGAGCTTGCATCCAAAATTTCTATACCAATCAATTCACCCTTTTCATTTAGCTCCGCTGTAATGTTTGGACTTAACTCAACGGAGCCTGTCTCCTCTCCTTCAGAAATAACCAGATGCAAGATATCCTCTTCCTCAAAATAGATCATTCTTGGCTTATCCATATCTAAACCTCCCTGTCCTGATGCGAAAGTTTATTTTCTGCCGATTGCGCAATCTTAATTTCCTTACGGCAGACATAAAATTCTAATTCACAGGCCTGATAATACCCAGTCTCAGAAGCAGGCTAACGGTTTCGGCTAAAGGGAGGCCAACGACATTTGTGTAGGAACCTTCGATTTTTTCCACAAAGCAGGCTGCCAGTTCCTGAATACCGTAGCCGCCGGCTTTGTCTATTGGCTCCATTGTCTTTACATAGCTTATTATCTCATCAGAAGTTACATTCCTGAAAGTAACAAGGGTTTCCGTGTGCCATGTATAGACTCGCATGAAGGGGTGAGGATTAACGAGCGATACTCCGGTGAGGACCTTATGAGTTTTTCCGCTCAGAAGCTTTAGCATTTCGACGGCCTTTTCAATACTTCCGGGCTTTCCCAATATTTGCCCATCTAAAACTACTATAGTATCCGCGCCAATAACAGCTTCCTCTTTTATGCGGGAGAAAACATCCATTGTCTTTTCTTCTGCAAGTTTTCTCACGAGTAAAAACGAGGGCTCTCTGGATGTTAAATCCCTTTCGTCAACATGGCTGGGAATGACGCGGAGTTTTATTCCCACGGATTCAAGTAGTGCTCTCCTCCTGGGAGAGGCTGAAGCAAGAACAAGGGGAAAGACGTTTTTGTAAAGACACTTCCGGGTTCTTTGCATTTTTCTGGATTACACCTCAAGTTTGAATGCTCTAATGGCATTTTGAGTTGTTGCTTCTCCAAGCTCATGGGGGTCTATTTCTTTGATGCGAGCTATTTCCATAGCGGTATAAAAAACATAGGATGGTTCGTTGGGTTTGCCTCTGTAAGGCTCGGGAGCAAGGAATGGCGCATCTGTTTCAACTAGTATCCGGTCAAGGGGCAGCTTGCGAAGGACATCTCGCAAAACCGCGGCTTTCGCAAATGTTACAACGCCGGGAATGGAAATGTAAAAGCCAAGATCAAGACATCTTCTGGCAATTTCCCAGTCTCCAGAAAAGCAGTGGACTACTCCGGCATGAAGGCTAGAAGAAAAGGGTTTAACAATGTCAAAAAAATCATCGAAGGCCTGCCGAACATGAAAGACCACTGTTTTTTTTATTTCGGTTGCAATTTCAAGCTGCTCCCTAAAAC
>JALXAE010000268.1 GCA_026992355.1 Syntrophobacterales bacterium
TGCTATCATGCCGGGCAAGGGAAAAATTGTTATAACGGGTAAGCTCGGTGAAGTCATGCAGGAGTCAGCTCAGGCAGCCTTTAGCTATGTAAGATCTAAGGCTAAATCTTTTGGTATTGATCCTGAGTTTTACAGTAAAATAGATGTGCATGTGCACGTGCCTGAAGGAGCTATACCCAAAGATGGTCCTTCTGCTGGCATAACGATAGCTACGTCTATTGTTTCAGCCTTAACGGAAATTCCTGTAAAGCATGATGTGGCCATGACCGGGGAGATTACTCTCAGAGGTCGAGTCTTGCCTATTGGGGGGCTCAAAGAAAAAATCCTTGCGGCACATCGAGCTAGAATAAAGAAGGTGATAATTCCCAGTGAAAATGAAAAGGATTTGAAGGAAATTCCCGAGCAAATTCTATCTGATGTGTCGATAGTTTTGGTTGATAGAATGGAAGATGTTTTGCAACATGCCCTTGCTGAACCTCAGCGACTCAAGCCCAAAGAGCAGATACCGGTAGTTGAAGGACCTTTCTATGATCAGGACAGCTCATCGAAGAAGAATCTTTGCTAATATATAGCTTATCAAGAGGGGGTGTTCCAATAGAAGGAACATCCCCTTCCTTTCGATTTGACTATACATCCTTTCTTCTGATAAAAGATTTCCCGAGACCGAGACCAAAATAATTTAATTCACGCCGGCAAGTGGTTGAATTTGGAGTCTTTCCTTGTGTTTTCCCGCGTATATTTGTCTAAAAAATCAGGTTTAGGGGGGTGAGACTTAGGAAGGGTCTATAGAGATTCAAGGTTTGGGGGAAGTGTATGTTGTTAACTTTTTTACCACCGGGAGGATGTTATTATGAAAGGCTTAAAAGTGATGGCTCTTTTATGTGCGGTGTTAATGTCTATATCGCCAGTTGTTTTTGCAGGGACCCTGGATGATGTTAGAGCCAGGGGATACTTGATTGCTGGCGTAAACGGTAGTGTTTTTGGTTTTAGTATGCCCGATGAAAAGGGAGTATGGAAAGGGCTTGATGTTGATACGGCCAAAGCGATAGCGGCAGCGGTATTTGGAGATGCAAACAAGATAAAGTTTGTTCCTCTAACCGCTGTCCAGAGATTACCGGCCTTGCAATCAAAAGAAATCGATGTCCTGTGCAGGAATACAACTCAGACATTAACCCGCGAAACCATTAACGGCCTGAATTTTGTTCATGTTAATTTTTACGATGGTCAGGGTTTCATGGTGCCCAAAAAACTGGGCATAAAGAGTGCTAAAGAACTTAACGGAGCTACTGTATGTGTTCTTCCTGGTACCACAACAGAACTTAATGCTGCGGATTTCTTTAAGAAAAATAATATGAAATGGAAACCGGTGGTAATAGAGCAGGCGGCTGAGCTTAACAAGGCCTTCTTCTCCGGAAGATGTGATGTGTTGACATCCGATGTTTCTCAGCTTGCTGCCCATAGAGCTGTAGCACCAAATCCTGATGATTACGTAATTTTACCAGAAGTTATATCCAAGGAACCTTTGGCTCCTGTTGTAAGACATGGTGATGATCAGTGGTATGACATCGTAAACTGGACGGTTATGGCTCTTATTCAAGCGGAGGAGTTTGGAATAACATCCAAAAATGTTGATGAGATGTTGAAGAGCAAAGACCCGGCAATTCAGAGGTTTCTGGGAGTAACACCTGGGCTGGGTAAAGCTTTAGGATTGGACGATAAATGGGTGTACAATATTATAAAGCAAGTTGGCAATTACGGAGAAATATTTGAGAGAAATGTTGGACCAAAAACTCCTCTAGGACTGCAAAGAGGTCTCAATGCTTTGTGGACTCAAGGCGGACTAATGTACGCTGCACCGTTCCGTTAATAGATGTTTTGCGGGGTTCCCTTGGGAGCCCCGCACGTTTTTATTAAAATCTTCGGGGAGGTGATTGCGGTTAGCGAGTCTATTTCTGAAAAGATAGCTTCCTTCTGGCTGGACGAAAAGAAACGGTCTATTGTTTTCCAGCTACTGGTTATCTGCATAGTAGGATTATTTGCCTGGTATTTAATTTCCAATACAGTCCAAAACCTGCACAGACAACATATCGCTACAGGGTTCGGGTTTCTTAAAAAACCTGCCTCCTTTGAAATAGGGGAGTCACTTATTCCCTACAGCTCCTCCGATACTTACGCAAAAGCCCTGCTTGTGGGAGCTTTAAACACTGTAAAGGTCTCTTTTGTAGGAATAATAATCACCGTTATTTTGGGAACTTTTATTGGCATAGCAAGGTTGAGCAGCAACTGGTTGATTTCCAGGTTGGCTGCAATTTACATTGAAGTGATGCAGGATATACCTGTTCTTCTTCAGCTATTTTTCTGGTATGCTATTTTTTACGAAACACTACCAGGGCCAAGACAGGCAATATGTCCCGTCGATGGAGTTTATATATGTAATCGAGGGTTTATCTTTCCCATACCCAAGTATCACCCTGCCTATGGGTATGCTTTCTTGGCGTTCATTGTAGCCTGCGTTGCGGTGTATATCTTGAGAAAATGGGCAAAGAGAAGGCAAGATCTTACGGGAAAAACCTTTCCTGTTTTCAGGGTATCTCTTGCTCTGATTTTGGGATTACCTCTCATCGTTTGGTTTGCCTATGGGGCCCCAATTGTAATGGACATTCCCAGAATCCAGGGTTTTAATTTTGTTGGGGGCACATCCTTTACTCCTGAGTTTATGGCTCTTTTGCTAGGGCTTGTTTTATATACTGCAGCTTTTGTGGCTGAAATTGTAAGAGCAGGGATTCAATCGGTAAGCAAGGGGCAGTGGGAGGCGGCTCTTGCAATGGGCCTTACTCATTCCCAGGTTCTGCGTCTTGTGGTTTTACCTCAGGCCCTAAGGGTTATTGTGCCTCCCTTAACAAGTCAGATGTTGAATCTTACAAAGAATAGTTCTCTGGCTGTAGCTATTGGTTATCCAGATTTCGTATCTGTTGCCAATACAACAATTAATCAGACGGGACAATCCATAGAAGGGATTGCTCTGATAATGCTTGTTTATCTGATTTTTAGTCTGTCTACTTCTGCTTTCATGAACTGGTATAACAAGAAGGTTAAATTGGTGGAGCGATAAAGTCATGACGGAGAATGAAGCTGTTGTTAAACCACCGCCATCTGATATAGGAATATTAGGTTGGCTCCGCAAAAATCTTTTTAACACCTGGTACAATTCCTTGCTCACCATAGTCACTATTTTTTTTCTCTGGAAGAGTATTCCTCCTTTTATCAAATGGGCCTTTTTTGATGCGGCCTGGTTTTCTCCACCCAAAGTATGCAGGCAAATAGATGGAGCCTGTTGGTCTGTTATCACAAAGAATATCAGGTTTATTCTCTTTGGTTTTTATCCTTACGAACAACAGTGGCGTCCTCTGATTGCAATGCTTATTTTGTTTGCTCTTTTGTACTACAGCAAGGAGCGCAGCCACTGGAACAAGCGATTGTTTTATTACTGGCTTGTGGGCCTTGCTGTTATGGGAATTTTGATGAAAGGGGGAATATTCGGGCTGCCATCAGTGGAAAGCACCAAATGGGGAGGGCTCCCTCTGACTCTTCTACTTTCTGTATTCGGCCTTACCGCTGCGTATCCTCTGGGTGTCATACTAGCCCTGGGTAGACGTTCCAAAATGCCCGCCATAAAAACCTTGTGTGTGCTTTACATCGAACTAATAAGGGGGGTTCCTCTTATCAGTTTGTTATTTATGGGATCCATTATTTTCCCTCTATTTTTGCCTGAAGGCATAACTATAAGCAAAATCCTAAGGGCTCAGGTGGCCATTATTCTTTTTACCGCAGCCTATATTGCTGAAGTGGTGAGAGGAGGCCTTCAAGCGATACCAAAGGGGCAGTATGAGGCTGCAGCATCACTGGGGCTTAATTATTATTTGACTATGAGATTGATAATTTTACCTCAGGCTCTCAGAATTGTAATACCCCCGACGGTGAGCGTGTTAATATCCGCTTTTAAGGATACGTCTTTGGTTGTGATTATAGCCCTTTATGATGTATTGAAGACGACCCAAACCGTTTTATCGGACCCTCAATGGATGGGCTTCAGCCGAGAAGCTTATATATTTCTGGCAATACTATATTTTCTGGGATGTTTCTCCATGTCCCAATTCAGCCGGAAGCTTGAGAAAGAATTGGATACAGGAAGATAGATTTATGGAGGAATTCTATCTATGACTGACAAACTGGGAGAACCGATTGTAGAAATAATTGATCTTCATAAATGGTTCGGTAATTTTCATGTTTTGAAAGGTATTAATCTCAAGGTATACCGTCAGGAGAGAATTGTTATTTGTGGGCCATCTGGGTCCGGCAAGTCAACGTTGATTAGGTGTATAAATCGACTGGAAGAACATCAAAAGGGCAAAATTATTGTTGATGGCATTGAACTTACAAGTAATATCAAGAATATAGAAAAAATAAGATCTGAAGTTGGTATGGTCTTTCAACATTTCAATCTCTTTCCCCATTTGACTGTTCTTGAAAATCTTACCCTTGGCCCCATCTGGGTAAGAAAGATGCCAAAGAAAGAAGCTGAAGAGATCGCCATGCATTTTTTGGAGAAGGTTCATATTGCCGACCAGGCTCATAAATATCCAGGTCAACTATCCGGTGGTCAGCAGCAACGTGTTGCAATAGCAAGAAGCCTGTGTATGTCTCCGAAAATTATGCTTTTTGACGAGCCCACGTCAGCCCTGGATCCCGAAATGATAAAGGAAGTTCTCGATGTTATGATAGAGCTTGCTCAGGAAGGTATGACCATGATTGTTGTGACTCATGAGATGGGCTTTGCTAAAAAGGTTGCTCACAGGGTACTTTTTATGGATGGAGGGACGATTGTTGAGGGCAACACACCTGAAGAGTTCTTTTCAAATCCGAAACACGAAAGGACTAAACTTTTCTTAAGTCAGATACTTCATTGATTTTTTATCCATGTGCGCTCAAGAGAAAAGGCGCACACGGATATTAAATTTCATTGCGGTAGCCTAATCATGGGCTATTAAATCTTCAAGTGGGTCGTTTTCTACAAGATTCCAGATTCCACATGGGCATGCCCCCACGCAAAAGCCGCAACCAATACATTTTTCAGGATCCACCACCATTTCGAAGTCTCCGTTGTCCTTTGCCTGCCTGGAAATAGCTCCTTGAGGGCAAACAGTTACGCAAATACCACAATCCCTGCACGTGCCGCATGATGCACATTCTTCTGCACATTCTTCAGGAGATTCAAAGGCAGATTTCCTCGGGTCGAAGTATTCTACCTTAACTCTTTGCCTGTCTATCATGTGCGGTTTATCAAAGCGAGGTCTCTTGCCTTTTGATATTTCGTCTATTGCTTCAGCAACTATTCTGCCAGCGCCTATTGCTTCGGTGATAAGACCCAGTTTAACCACGTCTCCGATGGCAAATATTTGAGGATCAGTTGTCTGATAAATATCATTTACGGAAATAAATCCGCGTTCTATTGCGATTGTATCCGGCAAGAAGTCAAGATCCGGCTGGTCTCCTATAGAAACAACAACTGTATCTGCCGGTATCAGCTCTCCCGTGGTTAATTCAACACCCTCTTCAGTTATTGCCTTTGTAAATACAGGCCATCTGAATTTTGCACCAATTGCTTCCGCTGCCTTACGTTCTTTACCGAAGGATGCCGGTTCTTGTATGTCGAGCAATAGAATTTCTTCAGCGCCAAGTCTGTGAGCCTCTACTGCTACATCGCATCCGACGTTACCGGCACCAATAATGACTACTTTCTTACCAACCTTTATATCATTTTTTCTGCTTCGCTTCAGAAATTCCAGAGCAGGTATCAAACGTTCCTTGCCGGGCACAGGAAGTGTCCGAGGCTTCTGAGCTCCCGTTGCAATGACTATAAAATCATAGTCACTTTTCATTCTTTCCAGATCTTCTTTTGTGAGTTTTTGCTGGAGGTGAATATGAGGCAGATTCTTTTTCAACCGTTCCAGTTCAGCCCGGACAACTTCTTCAGGAATACGGCTTTTGGGAATTACCTGAGTGATTTTGCCACCCAATTCCTTTTCCATGTCATAGACAACCACATCGTGGCCTTTTCGTCTGAGCTGCCACGCTGCCGATATTCCCGCTGGACCACCTCCAATTACGGCAACCTTTTTACCGCTTATAGGTGGCATGTCCTTTACCTTTGCTTTGATACTGGCTTTGCCTAGGACGGAAACATCAACGGAGGCCATACCCTTATATTGTCTGGTACAGGATTCCATACATAGGTTAGGGCACAGGTAACCGCAGACTGTTGCCGGAAAGGGAGTATAGGCAAGGGCAAGATCTATCGCTTTATCAATTCTACCTTCTCGAATGAGTTGCCATCTCTCATGTACCGGAATACCCGTGGGACAAGCAGCCTGACAGGGTGGTGCATATTTTCTATTTTCCCACACAGGCACATATCTGCGAAGAATGCCAGTGGTGGTAACAGGTATGGGGCTTCTGTCAAAATCCACAAGGTCTCCAATTAATCCGCCTTTTCCTAGCTCTTTGTCCCACACCAGTCGCCGGAATTCGCTCATGGATTTCCGAGGCCTCAAAAAACGTTCTTGAGGTGACCTGGCTACTATTAGTTGCCAGTCGTCTCTTTTAGAAAGGGTGTCAAAAAGATCCGGGCGTTCGATCTTTTCAAGAAAAATCCTGAGATTTGCTTCCAGCCATGCCCAATCGTCATCGGAAATGGGTACAAGCTTGGCATCCACCTGACTGTAGCCTTTATGAGGACCCCGGAAGAATATGCGTCCGCCAACCATACCAACGCAGGGTCTGTACCCCAGCACGTTTTCAGGGTCTTGAGGTTTATGGCCGCATATTACGGCAATGCCTCCTGCCATAAATTCAGCAAAATAGTCTCCCACAGACCCCAGAACCCACAGCTGTGGATGTTCAAACTTGGGATTATATTTAGTCATATTCATGCCGCGAGCACCGATATTGCCGGCTATGTATATTTTGCCCTGAGCCATGGCATGACCAGCGCCGTTTGCGGCATTTCCGAGAACAACAATTTCCGCACCTACGTTCAACCATCCAACGTCGTCTGAAACAGGACCTTGAACTTCAATGAAGGTATTAGGAAATCCCATGGCACCGACCCTTTGTCCGGGAGAGCCTGTGATTTTGACATGTACTTTGTCATCTCCTGCCTTCCAAAGGCGACCTCCTATTCCATGCTGACCGAAGGCTTTGACTTCAATATACCTATGGCCGTCTGATACAGCCTTTTGCATCCGTTCTTCCAGAATGCGAGAATCTATTCTGTGACCGTTTTCTATCCCATCAATTTTGAAAAATCGAACATTTGCCATCTTTACACCTCATACCACATACCTGATTTTCAATCTTTCGGCTGCGTGATAGTCGTCTATACCTATTGCGTCCGACATGCCAATAGGCAGTGATGTGGATCTTCCTAGAGGAGCCACTATCTTTTTAAGTTCCGTGTCAAAGGCTAAAAATACATCAACGACACGTTCTGCCACCTTCTCAGGATCAAGCCTTCTGTAAAGCCTTGGATCCTGAGATGTGATGCCCTTTGGACATTGGCCTATGTTGCAAATATTGCATCTATCGGACTCGGATCCCACACAACCAGCTGCGGCCTGCATGATGTATTTTCCTATCTGAACGCCGCTTGCGCCAAGCATTATGAGGGCTGCGGCATTTGCCGCCAGATTGCCCCTCTTTCCAATTCCACCGCCAGCAAATAGAGGTATTTCATTTTGTTTGCCCAAACCAACCAGGTTCAAATAGCATTCTCTAATGTTGCTTGCTATGGGATGACCCATATGATCCATAGAAACATTGTAAGCAGCACCGGTTCCGCCATCTTCGCCATCTATAGCCAGGCCGGCGGCGTAAGAGTTTCTGACCAGATTGTTCAAAACAGCTAAGGCTGTGGTTGTTCCAGAAATTTTAGGATAAACCGGTACTCTGAATCCCCAGGCCATATAAAGGGATTGTATCATCTTGGCCACAGCCTCTTCTATGGAGTAGAGGGTTTGGTGAGTTGGAGGGCTTGGCAAACTAACTCCCGGCGGTACTCCTCTAATAGCAGCGATGAGCTTATTTACTTTATACCACATGAGTAGCCCACCATCACCTGGTTTTGCACCCTGACCATACTTAATCTCAATCGCGCAGGGATCCTCTTTCATTTCAGGAATTGCTCTTACTATTTCATCCCAACCGAAGTAACCGCTGGCAATCTGAATTATTGTGTATTTTATGAATCTCGATCTTAAAAGCCTTGGAGGGATACCGCCTTCTCCGGAACACATTCGGACGGGCATACCCAGTTCTTCATTCAGGTACGCAACGCCCATCTGCAATCCTTCCCACATGTTTGGAGACAGAGCCCCAAAGGACATGCTTCCTATAATCAGGGGATATATTTCCCGTACTGGAGGTATCCAGCCGTGTTCTTTTAAATGTTTTAGGTTTTCTTCCGGAGGAAGGATTCTCCCCAGAAGGGTTCTCAGCTCAAATTCGTGGCGTCCGGCATCAAGTGCAGGGTCAGTAAGCATCGAGATTCTTACGAATTTAATTCTATCCAGGATGCCTTCCGGAACATTTCGGCGCCCGCCTCTGCGTCTTGGCTGCCCTCCACGATTTATGTGAAACCTTAATTTGTCAATTTCATCGCTTCTTACTGGAACAATGCAGTCGTTAGGGCAAACCAAAGTACAGGTTCCACACCCGATACATGCATAAGCCGGATCGGTTTTTTGCCTTATACCGTAATACACCTGATAGACATTTCCAGGTTGAGTATCCTTGCCCAATGCAGGCTGAATTATTCTTTTTCTGAATACCCCTAGCTCTATTGCGTGTACAGGACATGCTGCCGTGCATCTTCCACAAAAGGCGCAGCGTTCTTTGTCCCACATAATTTGCCATGGCAAATCCTTGATGCTTAAAGAGGAAGGTGTAATGGTTCCGTTTGTCGACATATTTTAACCTCCTGGCGATCCGGACGAACAATTGCTGTGTCCAGATGCATGGGTTGAAAGTCTTTAGACTTATCTCTGTCTGGTATGATTGCGTCCAGGCCGCATATTTCGGAAGAAAAAGCGAACATTCCTGGTTTTCCACCTACTACACCCGGTCGGAGCTTTTTTCTATCCTGAACCATGAACATTGTTTTGTCAGGCAACACTCCGATTACACAGTTGGGACCGTCTATAATTAGCCTTCTACAGCTTCTTTTTAGGTGCATTAAAAAGGCGGCGTTTGGATGCCTGAGCAGATCGTGGTCCTGTAAGGGGGTGATTATGTGTTTGTATGAATCGAGTTCCAGACCAAGGAAATAGTGCATGTAGTGAAGAATATGTGTAAACACTTCTGAATCTGATTGGTAACCCATGTAGCCGGGAAAACCCCGGGATTCCAGGAATTCTCTGATAGGAACAAAAGCTGTATTTTCTCCATTTGTCATGGTGGAAATTCCCTGGATGAAAAAGGGATGACAGGCATAGAGGTTGATTGCGTAGTTTGTGTTCTGTCTACCTTGAGCCATTATAACACGGGCGTTTAGCTCTTTTCGATCTAACTGTAGATATTCTGCTACGGTGATGGGGTCGCCAATTTCTTTTATCATTATTACATCAGGCCAGAAACTGAATACTATCATATCGCCCGTTTCCTGCCCCATCTGTCTGAGTTGTAAGCGAATTGTCATCAGACGATAATTGATTTCTTCCTGATCCAATCCCTCCCAGGTTTCAGGATATTCATAAGCTCTTATGAGATACACGTCTCTTTTAGGGACGCCTGGAGGTGGAACTTTTGGAGTTTTAATTGAGAGCTTGTATTTGGTCATAAAACCAATTTCCATCATAAACTGGTCAAGTTTCTTAACTCCCTGATTTGTGAAAATGCCGGAAAGTATGGGAGCTCCCTTTAACTCCTCCCAAGGTTCAGCAAGATCGGTCATGAAGATACCAACTCCAGAACCGTCATGCCCTTCCTTCATCACATTGAGAGCTTCAATAGCCACCATGGGAGAGCATGGAGTATCGCTGGATATGGCAAACAAACGACACATACTCCAACTCCTTATTTACATAAAATTTTATCAGCCGCTCGGGTAAAAGCTTTTAAAGTGCAATGTTAGTACCACATAGTTACTGGTGGGAAAACCTTCTTTTTGGACATTTACAAGAATGGTTTTGTTATAGATATGAACAAAAATGTTCAGTTGTGTCTCAAATTTAACCCACAGACCCTATTTTTCTTCAAGATATCAACAGATAGAATGATAGCACAATTTTGTTCATGAAAATACAAAATTTAGTGCTTTGCTTGGGCAGGCCGGATTTTAAGAGTCATTCGTGCGTCAACAACGGAGTATTTTGAATCATAGAAAATTATGGGATTTAGATCAATTTCTTTGATCGGGTATTCGTATATCAAGTGGCTTATTTTGCACAAAATCTCAGAAAGTGATGTTAAGTCGAGATCAGGATTTATCCTTTTTATTCCGGGAAAGCTTTTTAGGTCATGTATCATTTCCATAGCGGTAGTTTCATCGATTGGCGCTAACCTAAATACTACGTCCTTGATTGCTTCAACATATATTCCCCCTAAACCAACCATTACAGCCGGGCCTGCAGCATTGTCATCCGCTGCGCCAACTATTATTTCCAAACCTTTTGGTATTTGAGGCTGGATGGAGGCTCCTTTAAAACCCTTTGGGGTTCCAATAGCCCTGAAATGCTGGAGAGTTTTTATAACCTCTTCAGAAGAGCCAATATTGAGTCGAACGCCACCTTTAGCACTTTTGTGAATAATGTTAGTGTCCACAATTTTCATGGCAACAGGGAAGCCGATTTTGGATGCTGCTTCCACGGCTTCAGTAGGAGATGTTGCAAGAACAGTTTCTACTGTTTGTATTCCCAATAATTTTAGAATTTCCTTTGATTCAATTTCTCCGAGATAGTCTCTAGACCCATCTATAAATTCTTTCAGAAGTTGTCCAATTTCTGCAGGGAAAGTTTTCGCCTCTGAAGGTTTTTCCCTGAGTTTTTTTCTCAATTTCGATAGCTCAAGAAGGTTTGTAGCAACCTGTGCTGCTCTTGCAGGGCATGGATATGTCGGGATACCGACCTTATTCCATTTGTCAAGTTCTTCTTTATTGTTTTCAATGCCAAGCCAGGCAAAAATTACAGGTTTGTTCCAGTTTTTCTTTCGAGCTTCCATTTCTTCAAAGGGGAAAACTTCAAGATTGGGGTCGCTAAGAGGTGACATGCAGATGGGGAGGATTACGTCTGTATTGGGATCCCTTTGAAGTATGTCAATTACATCGAGATATCGGATACGATCCAGGTATCCGGAGGATGCCATATCAACCGGATTCTGTAATTGTATGAAACCTGGAATAGCCCCACTTTCTTTAAGTTTCTGTTTTGTCTTCCGGGTAAATTCAGACAGGTTGAATTTCCCACCGGTCAATGCATCTGTTGCGATAATAGCAGGGCCTGCAGTATGTGTAATAACAGCAGCTCCATTCCCGTTAATTTCACACTTAAAATGCAGGGCCTTCAAAGTATCAACCAGTTCCTGGACACTCCATACCTGAAGTAAACCCGCCTGTTTAAACATGCCCTTATAAATATCCGGTGACGTTACCATGCTGCCAGTATGAGATCTGGCAGCGCGTTTTCCGGCCTCACTGTGGCCTGCACTTAAGATTACGATGGGCTTTTTAATGGCGCACTTTTGGGCTGATGCATAAAAGGAACGAACGTCGTCTATACCCTCTACGAAAAGTCCTATTATGGACGTTTGTTCGTCTTCAGCCAGGAAGTCGAGCACATGGTGAAAGTCGATGTTTGCTCTATTGCCAAGACAAATAAGGGTTCCAAGAGGTATAGAACTTTCAAAAATTTTTATGGCAATTTGTCCAGCTACTCCGCCGCTTTGACTTACTATGGATAAGTGTCCTATTTCTGGAAACATATCAGAAAAAACGGGCATAAAGGTAGCGTTTATGTTTGTATTTGCTCGGAAATA
>JALXAE010000269.1 GCA_026992355.1 Syntrophobacterales bacterium
ATATGACAATATAAATGTTAGGAAAATAGCATATGAATAATTATCTGCTGATTGATACAAACATACTAATATCCGCAATTGATTCGGATTCTAAGTTTCTTAAAAATGCTATAAAGCTAATATTGGACTCAAGTTTTGAGTTGTGTACTACTTGTAAAAATATCTCCGAATTTCTGGCTGTTCTGACGAGAAGTCGAGAAGTTGACATAAATGGTGTTGAAGCCTTAGAAATATTGGAAAGTTTGTTGTTGAATTTCGGGGTACTATATCCAAGTGAAAAGTCATTTCGGAAGTTTGTGGAACTCATCCCTAACTATCGTCCTAGGGGGTTATGGATATATGATATTGAGATAGTTAGTATTGGTTTTTCTTATGGGGTAAGTAGAATCGTGACACAGAATATATGTGATTGTCAGCGGATAAAAGAGATTGGAGTAGAAACATTAGAATATTTATAATGCTGAAGAGTTATCTGCACCTTTCGACTCTGTATTTTGTCTGCTACTAACTTGGTGAGAGATGTACAATGGACAGTCGTGAGATCATTAAGTCTTTGATAAAGCATTTTTCCTTATCGAGCCTGCGGAACTTTTTCCGTCGGATTGCTCCAACTTTCCGACCCGAAGAGGCAGAACTCAATGAATTTTTCAAAAATAATTGGCCATTTGATAATGCTCAGCAGCTTGGCATCATTGATCTGCCAGATTCACAGAGCGTGCTTATTGCTGCCGTTCATGTTGAACAGGAATTAACCACTCGCTCCAGTAAAAAAATCCAGTACGAACTGGGCAAACGTATCCTCAAGGCGAGTAATCACAATGCTGGGATTTTCGCCTTCTACGATGATGCCGGCCGATTTCGCTTCTCCCTCATTACTGTCTTTTACTCCGGCATCCGCCGGCAGTTCAGCTCGTTCCGACGCTATACATTCTTCGTTGACCCCACGTTACCCAATAAGACCTTTATTAATCAGATTGGCCGGGCCGATTTTTCCAGCTTGAACGGGATTCTCGAAGCCTTTTCCTTAGAAGCGGTTTCCGACGCGTTTTATCAGGAATTTAAGCCCAAATATGACGCAATTGCCGAAGCCGTCCTAGACACTACGGAGGAGCAACTAAAGAAGGATTTCGCTCTTCTTTTTGTCATTCGCATTATTTTCCTCGGCTTTGTGCAGAAGAAAGGCTGGCTGGGTGATAATCCGCGATTTCTCCAAGATTTCTGGAAGGAATATCAAAATAGTAAATGCCCTCAAAATACCTTCTACCGTGAGTGGTTAGCCCCCCTTTTTTTCGAAGCGCTTAACAATCCACCGGATAGCAAAGTTGCTTACGGGCGTGTGCCCTTTTCAAAAGACACCCAAAAAGCCCTGCAAACGGCCCCTTACCTCAATGGTGAACTTTTCAAGCCTAAGACTGGAGTTGACGACCGAGGCTTGTGGATCCCGGACGACCTCATAGGCGATTTCTTCGACTTTCTTTTTCAATACAACTTCACCGTGGAAGAAAATGAACTTTATGACGAGGAACTGGAACTCAACCCCGAATTCCTGGGTATTATCTTTGAGCGCATAACCAACATGGATCAGGGTGCGGTTTACACCCCGCGTGTGGAAGTGGACTTCATGTGCCGACTGGCTCTCGTCCAATGGCTGATGCAAACGACCAACATTGATCCGCGGGAACTTTACTATTTCTTTTTCCGTGAGGCAGGCAGAGGTGAAGAATACGACGAACATCAAAGACAGGGGGATTTCTCCCCGGACGAAATCCGTACGCTGATTGAAAAGCTGGAGAGTGTTACTGTGTGCGATCCTGCTGCCGGTTCTGGAGCGTTTGAAGTCGGCATGTTACAGGTGTTAGATCAGGCTTTGGAAAACCTTTACGCCCGAAGCAACACCCCGGCTGACCTTAAAGCAAAAGCCCCGTCGCCATTTGAGCGCAAGAAGGCTATTATTGAGCGTTCCCTCTACGGCGTGGAAGTCAAACGCTGGGCGGTGTGGATCAATCATCTGCGTCTATGGCTTACCCTATTCGTGGACATGCCCGATGATTTCAAGACTTCGGTCACGCCCCTGTTGCCGAACCTAACTTTTAAGGTGCGTTCCGGCGACTCGCTGGTGCAGCGCATTGGCAACAAAACCTTCCCGGTGCATGAACATGCCAACCTGCCTTCCCGGGTCAGAGACAAAATAACCGAACTGAAGAAAAAGAAACGCGATTTCTTCTATAACCAGAATCTGGACGAACAACTCATTAAACACATTAAACATCTCGAGGGCGAGGTGTTTCGGTCTGTTCTGGACGCCCAGATTGACCAAAAAAAGAAACAGCTTAAGAACCTACCTTACGGAGATGTCCCGCTCTCGCAACAGCTTGAGCAACAAAGGCGGGAGTGTGCCAGAGCCATTGAAAACCAGCGTTTGACACTCGAGGCTGAAATTAAGGAACTGAACGAGCAGAAGCGCAGTTTAAAGGAAGAAGATCACTTTTTATGGAGCATTGAGTTTGCCGAGATCTTTTTTGACCGTGGAGGCTTCGACATCATCATCGGTAATCCGCCCTATGTACGACAAGAAGAAATCAGCGATCCCATGGGGTGTCTCACACCCGAAGAGTATAAAAAAGCCCTGCTGGAGATGGTACGGTTCGATTTCCCTGATTACTTTGCCAAGTCCCGTGCCCGAATTGATCAGTTCAAGAAAGGGCGCAAACCAAGCGGGCGTTCCGACCTCTATACCTACTTTTACGTCCGTTCTCTGCGCTTGCTCAACCGGGAGGGCGTTCATGTCTTCATCTGCTCTAATTCCTGGCTGGATGTGGGCTATGGAGCCTGGCTGCAGGAGTTTTTCCTGCGCAATGCTCCGCTTCACCTGGTAATCGACAACCACGCCAAGCGGTCCTTTGCTCGGGCTGATGTGAATACTATTATAACCGTGGCTTCTGCCCCGCGGCGTGTTCTCCCTAACCATCGGATGCTTTTTGTGGCCTTTAAGCGTCCCTTTGAAGATGCCGTGCTAACCGAAAACCTGCTGGATATAACAAATGCTACCGAAATTCTAAAAACTGACACTTTCCGCGTTTTCCCCATTACCGCTGGTGAGTTGCTGAGAGAGGGCAGTGATGACGGCAAGTATGTAGGCGACAAATGGGGTGGTAAATACCTGCGCGCGCCGGATATTTTCTTTACTATCCTGGAGAAGGGCAGAGGCAAACTGGTGAGGCTGGGCGATATTGCCGAGGTGCGTTTTGGCATCAAAACAGGTGCAAACGACTTTTTCTACCTAGAGCCGGTGGGGCCAGGTTCGCGACCGGGCTTATTACGCATGCGCAACGGCGTCGGTTGGGAGGGAGAGATTGAAGAGGAGTTCTTAAAGCCGGTTATCAAAAGCCCGCGCGAATGCCGCACGATTGTTATCAACCCTGATAATTTGCGCTATCGGATTTTTATGTGCCACAAGAGCAAAGAGGAACTGAAAGGCACCAAGGCGCTGGAGTATATTGAGTGGGGGGAGAAGCAGGGATATCATAGGCGGCCGACTTGTAGATCCAGAAGACATTGGTGGGATGTTGGGACACAACCTCAGCCAACTGCTTTGTGGTTCAAAGCCTTTAATGACACTTTCTTGGTTCCTGTAGTTACTGTTGATGTAAAAAGTAGCGACCGTTTTTATGCTATTTATACAAAAGTGAACGGTAATTGGATGGTAGCATTGAATAATACGCTTGTTGCGCTCATGACGGAACTCAATGGAAGATTGAATTTAGGACAGGGTGCCCTTGATAATATGACGTATGAAGCAACGAGGAACCTGATATTGAAACCTTTGCTTCTTCCAAAATTTCCATTAAGCAGAAACGGCTTTATCTTGCCCATCTTCACCGAATGCGGTATTGACCCCGAATCTGACGTACCTATTGCCGAACAGGAACCAAACCCTCTGCCCGACCGCAAGGCGCTGGATGATGTTGTCTTTGATGCTTTGGGTCTGACCGAAGAAGAACGCAAAGAGGTCTATCGCGCCGTCTGCCAGCTGGTCTGGGAACGCATCAGCAAGGCGAGAAGCGTGTGAAAGAAAGGCAAGGATGAGAAAGATGTCCTACGATTCACAGCGACACCATCGCCGGAGCATCCGGTTGAAAGGATATGATTATCGACAGCCGGGTGCCTATTTCATCACCATCTGCACCCAGGATCGCGCCTGTTTGTTTGGCACGGTAGTGGAAGGAGAGATGCACATAAACGATGCTGGGCGGATGGTGCAACGGTGGTGGGATGAATTGAATCGAAAATTTCACAATGTGCAAACCGATGCATTTGTGATTATGCCAAACCACATCCATGGGATTATCATCATCCACCCTGTAGGGGCGGACCTATGTGTCCGCCCCGAAAATTCGTGTGTCCACCCCGAAAATTTGTGCATCCGCCCCGAAAATTTGTGTGTCCGCCCCAAATGGAATGCCCGCCCCGGTGATGCGGGCGTACGCACGGACGCAAGGGGCGCACACACAGGTGCAGGGGGCGCACACACAGGTGCGCCCCTACCGGAAATTGTTCGATGGTTGAAAACGATGACCACGAATGAATACATCCGCCGTGTAAAAAACGACGGTTGGACGCTATTCCGTAAACGTTTGTGGCAACGCAATTATTACGACCACATCATCCGGAATGACGAATCCCTGAACCGAATACGGCGCTACATCGTGGAAAACCCCTTGCGGTGGCATCTGGACAGGGAAAATCCAGACCGAATAAATGCGGAGAATTGACATGGCGCATAATTTTATCACCAACGCTCCACAGCACAGTCTGAAGGCACGGATCCGCACCCTCATTCAGCACAGCCGGGAACTCAAATTCCTGGTTGGTTTCTTTTACTTCTCTGGCTGGAACGAATTGTATCGAGCAGTTAAAGAACGCAACGGCCTGACCATCAAGATTCTGGTGGGATTGGATACAGACCTGCACTTAGGGAAGTTGCTGGAAGTGGCCGAACCGAATGCCTCCCAAATGAGTCAAGAAGAACTGGTAGGCCGTTTTTACACTTCTTTGCGCACGGCGTTACAGGACGAAGCCCTGGATACGCAGGAATTCTACGAGCAGGTGACCTTTTTCTTGCGTTTGCTGGAGGAGGGACGGCTTGAAATCCGCAAGACCTTCGACCCCAATCATGCTAAGCTCTACCTGTTTCGATTGGACAAAAATGGACAATCGCTCATCAATGCGCCGGGGCGTTTCATTACCGGATCCAGCAACCTGACCCGCGCCGGCCTTCACGGCCAGCATGAGTTCAATGTGGAAATCAGCGACTACGGCTGGGAGGATGCCGAAGCCTATTTCGATGAGCTGTGGCAATCAGCTATTCCTTTGAGTGAGCTACCCGAGCGCAGAGAGCAAATCGTTCGCATCATCCGCCGGCAAACGCAGGTGGCCGAGATTACGCCTTTCGAAGCCTATGCCCTGGTGCTCAAGACCTATCTGGACCTGATGGAGCAAAAGGCTCTGCAGCCGCAAGTGAAGCGGCTGATGGAGGAACGGGGTTACACCGTGTATCGCTACCAGGAAGAGGCCGTGCAGCAGGCGCTGACCGTGCTGGAGGAATACGGCGGGGTCATCTTGGCCGATGTGGTGGGGCTGGGTAAATCGGTGATCGCTAGCTGGTTGGCGCGGGAATTGGGTGGCCGCGGGTTGGTCATCTGCCCCCCGGCACTTGTGGGGGACACTCAAACCCGTGATAGCGGTTGGTATCAATATCTCAGTGATTTTGGCCTGCACGACTGGGATGTGTATTCCCTGGGCTTGCTGGATAAAGTGCAGGAATATCTGGCGACTTACGGCGATGATGTGGCCACTATAATAGTGGACGAAGCTCATCGTTTTCGCAACGAAGACACTGAAGCCTATGAACGCCTGAGTCAAATCTGCGCCAACCGAAAGGTTATTCTGCTGACTGCCACGCCCTTTAACAATGCGCCGTCCGATATTTTTGCCCTGCTCAAGCTCTTTATACCCCCAGGTAAATCTACACTCACGCTGGACGAAAAATTAACCGCTCGTTTTGCACACTACAACAGCGAGTTTAACAAACTATCTTTCATACTTCGCTACGCTGATGCGGGTGGGGAGAAACAGGCCCGGGCTGAAAAATACTATACCGCTCTTTTCGATACATCACCTCCCATTGACAAGCAACGAGTTCAGCGCCGTGCCCGTGCGTTGGCAAACGAAATCCGCGCCGTTATTGAACCGGTCATTATTCGCCGCAACCGTCTCGACCTAAAACGCGATCCGGTATATAGGGAAGAGGTTACTGCTCTTTCCGAAGTGGCCGACCCGGAAGAACTCTTCTACGAACTTACCTCGGAACAGTCGGCCTTTTACGATGAGGTTATATACGACTACTTTGGCGAAAATGGGAGCTTCAAAGGCGCAATTTATCAACCTTTCTTTTACGAAAAGAAAAAACGGCTGGAAAGGTTGGGTTCAGAAGAAAACCGCGCTTACCAGCAACAGCGCAATCTGTATGAATTTATGCGCCGTTTGCTGGTCAAGCGTTTCGAGAGTTCCTTTGGCGCCTTTGCTCAGAGCATTCAGAACTTTATCCGGGTTCATGAACAGGTGCTTGCCTTCATCGAAAACAGCGGTGGGCGGTATATCCTGGACCGCCGTTTGCTGGAGAAAATTTATGAGCAAGACCCGGAGGAGATTGAAGCGGCGCTGGAAGCCTTTATTCAGTATTTGGCACAAAAAGAGAAACTGGACCCTCGCCACGATCGAATTTATGTCATTGATAAATTCGATGATCCGGAGGGTTTCCTGCAAGACATTCAATCCGACATTGCTCTACTCAGGAAGATTGCTGAGAGCGTGGAAGAACTCGGTTTGGTGGCAAATGATCCTAAAGCGGGCCGGCTGGTGCAAGCTGTACGGGAAATTGTGAACGCTCCGCCTGCTTCGGATGAACCGCGCCGTAAGTTAGTCGTCTTTAGCGAATATGCGGACACAGTACGGCATATAGCACCTATTTTGCAGAAAGCTTTTCCGGGACGCGTATTAGTCGGAGGTAGCTTTAGCAAGGCCTTTTTTAATGACCTGTTGGCAAATTTTGATGCCAGCTATCCAGAAGACAAGCAAAGAGATGATTGCGACATCTTACTTTCAACTGACAAGCTCTCCGAAGGGGTGAATCTTAACCGCGCCGGTGCAATAATTAATTACGACATTCCCTGGAATCCCACACGGGTAATCCAGCGGTTGGGGCGCATTAACCGTATCGGGAAAAGAGTTTTTGCCACTCTGTACATATACAACTTCTTTCCCACAGAGCAGGGCGCCGATGTCATCAAAAGCCGTGAAATCGCTGCCCAGAAGATGTTTCTCATTCACAATACCCTGGGCGAAGACGCTAAGATCTTCGCTCCCGACGAAGCGCCGTCTCCAGCGGAACTCTTTAATCGCATAAACCGTAACCCTGAAGAAGTTGAAGAGGAAAGTATTCTAACCACCATCCGTCAGGCATTCTTTGCCATTCAACGGAAGCACCCTGAAGTTGTTGAACATCTCGATGACTTCCCCGCGCGGGTAAAGACGGCGAAACCTTTCACCGAAGATGAATTGTTAGTCTTTAGACGCAAGGGTCTGCAACTTTTCACTCACATGATTTCAAAAACGACAGCGGAGAACTTCGAAATTCGCCCGCTTTCACTAGAGGAAGCGCTTCCTCACATCCGATGCGAACCTGAAACACCTCGTCTGCCTCTCAGCCAACATTTCTGGCCTGCTTATGAAGCAATTAAGCGGCATCGGAAACAAACACTCATGCCGCGTAGCGAACAATCGCTTTTGGTCAAAGCCGAGAACAATCTACGAAGTGCGCTGGAAAAGCATGCGGCTGATTTACAGGAATATCTGCCTTTTATCCAAACCCTTCTTCGGGACATCAAAGAATTTCAAACATTGCCTAAGTACACCCTTCGCAGACTAACTGCGGTAGAAATGAACGAGAAGGTTTCTGATAAAGGTCTAAAACGTTTTAAAGAGGAGTTGGACTTGCTATGTAGGTCACTTGGCGAGGATTATCTTGAGCGCATAGAACGGAGAGCCAAAGAGTTTCGTAGTGAGATTATTATTGCGGTAGAAAACTTGAGAGCTGGTAATTCGAATTTTCAGACTTGATACAAGGACACTTGGATACCTGGCACGCTCCTGTAGCTAACATTGCTCTACTGCACTTCACGGTGCAAAAAAGGGCCGGTCGTTGGATTTTTTCAGGCTTTGATTAATTTGCGAGGGAGGTTATGGTAAAAGATTGAGGAGGTGTTTTGTATTATTTTCACAACTTAAGGCACGCAGTTTACAGAGGGATATGCTCCGTTGGATCCCAAGGCTCTTATGAAGCCAAATGTTTAACAGAAGAACCAGATGCTTTTTGAGGACAGTGAAGAGATACCAGACAAATAGGCAAGGAATGAGGAAAGAGGTTGTATTTCGTGGTATAAGAAATAAAATATTGGCATTGTGTTTGTCTAATTGATAGGCTCTTTGTTTTTTCAAAAAAGTGTTAGGAGTAAATAAGTAGCTGGAGGAGAAATGGCTAAGGCGGCGTGAAGGTAATGTATGAGAAAGTGCTCAGATGTTGATCACTTTGATAAGGCGACCATGAAGATTTTGACATAGTGGTCGAGTTGAAAGATTGACTCAACTTCACATGCAGCAAACATTACTACGCTATGGGATGACGGAAGTGTTTTGAAGGCGGCGTGGTCGAGTCATCTTGCAAGTAAACACGGAGTGCCGTTAACGCCCTCGTTATGTAGATTTTAATAGACAGGAGACCGAAATGTCTTACGCTTCAGTTAAAAAAGAACTGGTGAAGGATGTCAATAAGTGCTTCACATGTGGCAGTTGTGATATCGAGTGTCCGATAAATCTGCGAGCAGGGAAGCTTTTCCCTAGGAATTTGGTCAGGCTAGCCGTTCTGGGTTTTGATGACGATTTGATCAGGGAAAAATCCATTTGGTTTTGTATTCAGTGTGATAGGTGTGTAAGGGCCTGTCCTATGACTGTAAAACCTGCTAAGGTCATTCAAATGGCTCGTAGGAAAGCTCTGGAAGAAAGAGTTGTGAACTACGATTTTATAAAGGCTGTCAAAAAATTTAGAAACCAATTACAGAATGCCAGGTTTTTGGTGGCGCGGGGAATTTTTTTGGATGGTGGCGAGAATGATCCAGAAAAGGCATGGGAACTTGCGGCCGATTTGGCTATTTATGAGACTTTAGTGGATAAAAAAGCTTTTGTACCTGCTAACAGACGACATTTTGTAAAAATAGCCAGCTCATATTTAGACTCTGAGACTTCGCTAACATCGTGCTGGACATGTGGGGCGTGTGCAAATGCGTGCCCGGTTGCCGTATTTTCCAGGACTTTTAGCCCTATGATGGTTCTGAGACAGGCCAATTTGGGAGACAGGGATGGTTTATTCAGGGATGCAAGGCTTTGGTTGTGTGTAGAATGCGAAAGATGTATAGATGCCTGCCCTCAAGCCGTAAAAGGCCTCTGGGTAATAAAAGCTTTACAGGATTGGGTGTTAAACGAAAAGCCTGAATGGAGGCAAAAATATGACGATTGGAGAAAGGCTGATTTAGTTCTTCATGGTATTTTCGTAGAGTCTATAGGTGCTTTACCGTAGAGCGAGTTTTCGTAATTGTCGTTGCAAGCTTTGAGACTTTTTCACAGTTTTGGATTTCTTCCAGGGTTTTTTCCAAACGAATTTTCCAGGATGGATATTCAGAAGTTGTGCCCGGTAAGTTGGGCTGAGTGTCCGTTGCTAAGAGATCTTCCATTTGAATCGCGGTCAAGGTGGAGTTGGTCTTGGCTACGAAAATCAATAATGCTTCGATAATTTCTTGTATTGAGAATTCCCCACTTTTGAGTAATCCTTCGCTTATTAGGACTTCAATCAGCTTTTTTTTGTCTTCCTCTCTTTGTTCTTTTAACTTTCGATACATTTCTTCAGATATGAGATTTAATTTACGGCGAATTGAAAGGTCTGTGCCTTTCCAAAAGCCGGCAAGTGTTGGGAGATCGTGAGTGGATTCGGTTGACAGGGCGTACAGAGGGTATTCGTCGGGCTTTTTGAACTGGCCGTTCGTGTCTTTTTCAAAGTAAAGAACCTTATAGGTAAAGATTCTTTTATCTTCCATTTTTGATCTCACAGTTTCTGGCACCGTTCCAAGGTCTTCGCCTACGACAACGCATTTATTTCTGACACTTTCAAGAGTTACTATTCCTAACAAATCCTTGAAGGGATATTGGACATATACTCCTTGATTTGGTTTATCTCCCTTCGGTATCCAGAAAAGGCGCATAAGGCCTATGATATGGTCCAGTCTGATAATTCCTGCAAATTTCATTGCGGTTCTCAGCATTTCGATAAAAGGCTGGAATTTCTTTTCAACTAATTTGTGGGGAATGAATGGGACGATGCCCCATTTTTGGCCCGTGGGGTTAAAATCGTCTGGGGGAGCGCCAAGCTCAGCGGACAGTGAATACAGTTCGGGTTCGTACCATGTATCAAATCCGCCGGCATCTGCGCTTACAGGAAAGTCCAGGAAGAGGGTTACCGAGGGAGTCGTCCTTTTTCCACTGGCGATTACGCTTTGCAACTGTTCTTCTGCGATAAACTGCAAAAACTTGCGATAAAGGGTTTCTTTTTCCGTAGTATATTTCTCCAAGTCTTTTTTTTCTCTGGCTTCGTTAGGCCAATTAAACCATGGGGTCTGGAAGTGTTGTCTCAGCGTCTCAAACTTTGCAAAGAGATTTAATGTATTGCCTTTTTTCTGAATGAACTTTTGAAAGCTCTGCCATCTGGGGGTGTTTTTGGATGCGTGAATTTTTAAAAACCTTTCAAAGACATTTTTTAGCAACTCGTTTTTTAAAGGCACTGCTTTTTCGTATTCAACTGTGGGCGATTTTTGGAGGGAGTTAACTATCTCAAGCTGCTTGCAATTGTTTGTGCCTGAATCCATAAATTCCGGGATGGACTGGATGTCTATGTACCACGGGTTTAAAAATCTCCTAGTGGACGGGCTGTAAGGACTTATGTGGTGAGGATCGTCGGTGTGCAGACAATATAAAGGATTTAAGCCGACAAATCGCCCTCCTATTTTCGATGTCCAATTTAGGAGTTGATTAAGATCACCAAGATCCCCTATTCCAAAGTTGTTTTTGGATTTAATAGAGTAGAGCTGGACGGTTATTCCCCAACATCTGGAGATACGATGATAGGCCCTTTGGGGTGTTACTATCAGGAAAGTATTGAAAAGCTTACCTGTGGACAGCCTGACTGAGAGGTTGTGATAGCCCAGTTTCAGGTTTGCTTGAATTGGGATCAGGTATCTTTTTATTCCAAGCTTTTCAAGTGGTTCCGTTGGGGATTTCTGGACGGTTGATAGGTTTGTTTCTCCTTCGTGTTTTTCACCTCGTTCTTCAGATATGGACCACTTTATCCAGGAAAGCTCGTTTTTTTCTTCCAGCAGGATGGGGAGCTTAATCGTTGAATTTTCTTCTACGGTGAAGACGGGAGGAAGAGGATTTTGCCGAATGTTCTCGTATGCTCTTGCCAGTTCAAGAGAAGCTGTATGGTCGTTTTCTGCGCGAATTTCCATACAGAGTAGAATCTTTATCGTTTGTTCAATGGATGCCCCGTGTAATCTGCCCCATATGTCGTGATAATGTGGGATTATTCCGTAGAGGTTACTGAG
The DNA here is from genome assembly GCA_026992355.1 of Syntrophobacterales bacterium. Classification (GTDB taxonomy): domain Bacteria; phylum Desulfobacterota; class Syntrophobacteria; order Syntrophobacterales; family Thermodesulforhabdaceae; genus JALXAE01. Next base: position 11,766 of record JALXAE010000269.1, read on the forward strand.
GAGTTTTATTTTTTCGCTGAACTTCATCGTTTTTGTTGACCGGTTTAAAGAACAATATGGCCAGTGGGGGGAGCATTATCTTTAACGCGTAGGGATGACCGTGTTGATACATGGCACACGAAAAGACTCCTCCCATGTTTCCAAGTCCACTCCCCCCGTAGAATTCACTGTCGCTGTTTAAAATTTCTTTCCAAAATCCTTCTTCAGGAACCCCCACAAAAAAGGGATAACGGGGAACCGGCGTGAAGTTGCACACGCACAGTATCATTTCTTTT
>JALXAE010000270.1 GCA_026992355.1 Syntrophobacterales bacterium
GGAGTTCCTCTCGAGGGAAGTGTCGAAGTTAGCGGAGCAAAAAACGCTGCTCTTCCTCTTATGGCGTCAACGCTCCTGGCTCCAGGAGTTCACTCATTCGACAATGTGCCGAAGCTTCGCGACATCCATACTATGAGGAAGTTGCTTCACTATATGGGGGCAAAAAGTGAGCATTACAATGGAAAACTGGAACTGGACACAACAGACGTAAATTTATACGAAGCCCCTTATGATCTCGTGAAAACAATGAGAGCTTCGGTTCTTGTTTTGGGTCCTTTGGTTGCGCGTTACGGGAAAGCCCGTGTGTCACTTCCTGGAGGATGCGCAATCGGGGCACGCCCAATTGATCTTCATATCAAGGGTTTAGAGATGCTAGGAGCCCGTATCGATATAGAACATGGATATGTCGTGGCCAGGGCTGAAAGACTCAAGGGTAATTTCATAACCTTTGACCAGGTAACCGTAACAGGAACAGAAAATATAATGATGGCAGCATCTCTTGCCGAAGGCACAACTATTCTGGAAAATGCAGCAAAAGAACCTGAAGTGGTTGCTTTAGCTGAATATCTGAACAGCATGGGAGCTCGCATTTCCGGCATGGGAACCCATGAAATAACAATCGAAGGAGTCACCGAATTAAAGCCATCATACACTAGTGTAATTCCAGATAGAATTGAGACTGGTACCTATATGGTGGCTGCGGCAATAACCGGGGGGCGTCTCCTGATAAAAAAATGCAATCCCGAACATCTGGACTCCGTAATTAAAAAACTTCAGCTTGCTGGGCTCAACATTGTAAAGGGTGATTCTTACCTGGAGATTTATCGAGGAGACAACTGTATTAACAGTGTGGATGTAAAAACCTGGCCTTATCCTGGCTTTCCCACTGATATGCAGGCTCAGTTTATGGCTCTTATGACCCTGGGAAACGGAGTAAGCGTTATAACTGAGCAGATTTTCGAAAACAGATTTATGCATGTCCCCGAATTGAACAGAATGGGTGCTCAAATTAGGCTTGAAGGCCGCAGCGCAATTGTAAAGGGAGTTAATAATCTTCAGGGAGCACCAGTTATGGCGACAGACCTTCGGGCTTCTGCATCGCTTGTGCTTGCTGGGCTTGCAGCAACGGGGACTACCGAAGTAAGTAGGATTTATCATCTGGACAGAGGTTATGAAGCACTAGATGAAAAGCTTAGAAAAGTGGGGGCGCGTATTAAACGCATTAAACAGTGATCCCTTCAATCATTTTACGCCTGCCTCTATTTGCTGTTTTGCTTTTATTCTAAGCTTCTACACTCACAACCTGATAGTCACCGTCGGGCTCCTTCTTTTTGTATGGCTCTTGTTACATTTTCGGTACAAACAGTCAAATTCCTTTAGTTATTTCATTCTCATTTTTTGTTGGGTCCTGTCCGGCTGGTTCATAGCCACATCACTGTCACCAGACAAAAAAATCATTAAAATCGCTAACTTTTGGGACAAACCTGGAATTGTTTGGGAAGGTGAAATTCTTCCTTTTGCAGATCTTTATCCGGATAAAATCCGATTTATGGTGAAGGTCACCAGAGTTTTCCAGGAAGATGAAGAATACAAAATAAATGAAAATATACTTTTAACCGTAAAAAACACCAATTCCGTATGGCTTCCTGGGGATTCTTTCCTTGCAAGAGGAAAAATAAAACAGCCAAAGAACTTCAATAACCCGGGCCGTTTTGATTACGTTCTTTTTCTGGCAAGAAGAAAAATTTTTGGGCATGCATACCTCAAAAGCGATCTGCTCATGGGAAGAATTTCAAAACAAAAACAGTTGTTCAATCCATGGTCTGCAATTATTAGGATATCGGAATCACAAAGACGGAAGTTGTCTCATTATATCAAAGAAGCTACAAAGTTTAATAAAGACCAGAGGGCTGCAAACGGTTTATTGCAGGCCATGCTTCTGGGCTACAAACACTTTATGACACCCGAATTCAGCGAAGACTTGTCTATGGCCGGTGTAAGACACATTGTAGCTGTATCTGGTTTACATTTTGGGTGTATGGCCGGATTGGTTTTTTACTCGGTAATGTTCATGCTAAAACGCTTCCGACCATCTATATTCCTTTTCATGCCAGCGAGAACAGTATCCTTTTTCTTTGCCCTGCCATTGCTAATTTTTTATGGACTGATTACCGGGTTTGCTCCTCCGACTATAAGAGCGTTTATTTTTATCGTAATCGCTTCCCTGATAATTCTTCATAACAGACATATTGATAGCCTTACTGTGCTTTCGGTAGCCGCCTTCGCAATAATTTTAATAGCTCCATATATGGCATTTTCTCCTTCCTTTATTCTGTCTTTTACGGCTGTCTCGGCCATTTTGTTTGTTGCAATACCTCTAAAGAAAACTGAAATTTACCCGAAAAATTTCAAAAACCTTTTAAGAAAATTCCTGACCTGGACTTTGTGGGTCAGTTTTGTTGTTCAAGTCTTTCTATTACCTGTATGTTTATACTTCTTTCATAGGTTTTCCCTGGCAGGTTTTCTATCAAATCCTTTAATTGTTCCCGTGGTGACGTTGATTGTTCTTCCGTTTGGACTGATTTTTATGCTGCTTGCATGTATATCCCGATCAATGGCCCTTCATTTTTACTCCCTGTTGTGTGCAAAACCAATGGATATTTTAATACAGTCCATTAAATTCTTTAGCGGACTCCCCCATTTGATTATATGGAGCAAAGATTTCTCAAAGTTATGGATTTTCTTATACTTATCTGGACTTTTGGCGTCAGTAAACTTTCTGAGAAAATCAAAACTTCTTTTGAAAATAGTTGTTCTGTGCCTATTTCCAATCTCGTTTTGTTGCACTCCCTGGTTAGTTTCTACGATTTCTGCCAATTTAAAAAACCAGTATCTTCAGGCTACAATTATTGATGTATCACAGGGAAGCTCTACATTTGTGAAACTGCCAAAGGGTCACACATTCCTCGTTGATGGAGGTGGATTTAGATACAGCAATTTTGATACAGGCAGGAACATAATCTTACCTTTTCTTGCTTCCCAAAAGGTATCCCATATCGACACTATAGTGCTGTCGCATTACCATCCAGATCATGCTAAGGGGCTTCTCTTTTTTGCGAGATTTTACCCTGTTTCAGAATTCTGGGAAACAGGGTGTAAAAACAAATCTTTTGTTTTCCCGGATCTTTCGAAAATCTTTAGAAAAAGACATATAACCACTTACACAATAGACAGAATCTATGGCAGTCATAGATATGATAATACGACCGTGACCATCCTCAGCCCCCAGCCCAAGAAGATTCCCGCGGAATGCAAAAACCTCAACAGTACTTCTATGGTAATTAAATTTTCTTATGGTAACGCATCGCTTATAGTTCCGGGGGATGTTGATTCCAGAGTTTTAAGCGATATTGATTTTCAAAATACAAAGGAGAAAAAAACTATTCTTGTTGCGCCCCATCATGGTAGCAGGTACTCCTTCAATAAAGTGGTCTTTGAAAAAATCAATCCATGCCTTGTAATTGTCTCATGTGGCTACAAAAATCCCTATGGAAGTCCTCACACCACTTTGCTAAATTGGTGCAAAAGAAAACACATAAGGGTTTTAAGAACGGATCTTGATGGAGCGATTACTTTGAGAACAGACGGCAGGAAATGGGAAGTTAAAACCTTTGGAACCAAACATCATTGGAGAACAGGGAAATGCGGTACTATTTTTTCGGAGACATACACGGTAACTCGGAAGCCTTGGAAGTTTGCCTGCAACAGGCAAAAAGAGTAAAGGCAGACAAGTTGTTTTGTTTGGGCGATATAATTGGATGGCTACCCTGGGGGGATGAAACGCTAAAAACTATCATTAATTTTCGAATAGAATCTGTTGCAGGAAATCACGAACTTCTGGTTTCGGGGACTCTTACTGACAATCCTGAACAGATAGACAGGATGCAGGCAACCGCTTACACAGCGGGTCTCCTAGCAAACAAACCAGATTTTTTGACCTTTATTGAAAAATTGCCTCTTACTATTGAAGAATCTGACTTTCTTGTTCTTCATCACAATCCTTTTACACTGCCAAAACAAAATGAAAAAATCAGTATTGAACATTTTTCTTACTTTGATGAGAGTATTCTTGATCACTATAAAAGTGACTGGCCCAATCATCCCTATAGGTTGATTTTCTCCGGACATGACCATGTACCCATGCTTTTCGAACTAACAAGTAAAGGCTCAGTAAGAAAACATCCTCTCCCAGTTCTTGAAGAAAGGTATGAGATAAAGCTGAACCCTTCGTCCAAGTACTGGATTAAAGCTGGTGCTGTAGGAGGACCCTATCGAGATAGCATTCCCAGTGCTTGTTCTCTACTTTACGATGAAGAAAACGAAACTTTGATTTTTTTCAGATTGGAATATGATAAAGAAAAGATTTTCAGACGTTTAAGAAATCACAGGTTTTTTAGAAACATTTCAACTATTCAGAAATACCTTAGAGTTTTAAAGCGATGATCCTTTAATCCTTAACCTTTCCAAAAACAAATTTTCCCAGCAGTTCTTCAAGATCTAGAGGAGGTTGTGTATCCATGATCTCGCCACCTGGTTCTATGTACTCATCCATGCTGCCCGGCGATATAGCAACATATTTATCGCCAATAATTCCCATGGTTTTTATACTGGCAATAACGTCTTCTTCCAGTTTAACGCCCTTCTTGATTTTCAAAGTCACCAATGCCTGATCGTCGTCAAGGCGAATATCATCAACATAGCCTACTTCAACACCCGCTATCGTTACAGGAGCCTTCTTCTTCAATCCTGAAACATTGGAAAAATGGGCATAAACGGTATATTCATTCCTGCTCCAGAGGCTTACTTCCCCCAGCCTAAAAGAAATATAACCAGTTAGTACCAATCCAATAAGCAGAAATATTCCAACCGCAAATTCCAATCGCCTATCCGCTCTTTCCATATTTCAATTTCCCCTTTGCATTCTGTAGTTGTCCGGTGCATTTACATCTCTCTTAACTTACCTCTTTCTCTTGCATTAAAAGCTTCCTCAATTAGAAAATCTAACCTCCCAGCTTCTGAATCTCTTTCTATTTGACTGTCCCACCGTTCCCAATCTCTTTCAATAATCCAGTCTCTTAATTTAGCGAATTCTTGTTCAGACAACGATTCTATTGAAGAAATAATCTGTTCAATTCTTGTCATAGCTAACCTCTAATCTCTTTTAATTTCATTTTAAGCTAACAATGTTCTACAATAATATGGAAGTAATAACATAGTCCGCAACTAAAATAGATACGGAAGATATAACCACGGCATCGGTTGTTGCTTTACTAACATCTTCAGCTCCCATCGAACCGCTATCAACCCCAGCATAAAAACCCTTGTACGTAGAAATCCATATAGTCAAAACTGCAAAAACCAGAGCTTTAATGTAACCCATGTACACATCATCCCAGCCGACACTTTTGTAAATTCCATCCCAGTAGGCCCCAGGATTGGCACCAAGAAGCAGCACTCCTATTGCATAACCACCGTATATTCCAATAACATCGAAAATTGACGTAAGGAGAGGAAAACAGATGATACCTGCAATAAATCTAGGAGATATTAAATAACTGTGAGGATCAATGGCCATACATTTTAATGCATCTATCTGTTCTTCTATGCGCATGATACCTATTTCAGCACATATTGCGGAACCAGCTCTTCCGGTAACCATTAAAGCCGTCAAGACAGGTCCCAGCTCCCTGATTAGGCTTAGAGACACCGCCGCCCCCAATAATCCCTCGGAACCGAATTTTGACAGCGTGTAATAGCCCTGCAATCCCAAAACCATGCCAGAGAATGCCCCCGTAAAACAAATGACGAAAAGAGACCTATGCCCTATAAAATATATGTGCTTTATGGTGGAAATAAGTTTTCCAGGGGGTTTCCACAGGCCATTTATGGCGTAGATAAGAAACATTCCCATCCTTCCAAGGCCGAGAATTTTACTAAGTCCCCAACCTCCAAGCTTAACCACAAAATTCCCCGACGTATTCATCTGGACCTCACAGAACACAATCTTTGAAGGTAAGCTTCCATATCCTGTCCGGCTTCCTCGGCACGACGTTCCAAAAATTGTCTAACCCTTGATTCTTTCGAATTCTTTACAGACTCTGGAGTCCCACAGGCCAAAATCCTGCCCTTATCCATTACAAGCATGTAATCGCCTATTTTAAATGCACTTTCCAGCTCATGGGTAACCACAATGACAGTCATGCCAAAGGCATCTTTTAGAGAGATCAACAAATCATCCAGCCCGGCGGCAGTGATTGGATCCAGACCAGAAGACGGTTCATCCACAAAAAGAAGTTCTGGATCCATTGCCAGCGCACGAGCAAGGCCGGCACGCTTTTTCATTCCTCCACTGAGTTGAGCTGGCATATAATCAGAGAAACCTGAAAGTCCGACCATATAAAGCTTCATCTCTACCATAACATCAATTATATCAGAAGTGAGCTCAGTATGAACTTGCAAAGGCAGAGCGACATTCTCCTTTAGAGTCATAGAATTAAAAAGGGCTCCGCTCTGGAAAAGCACACCTATACTTTGCCAATATTTTTGCCAATCGGAAGACTTCCATTCGCTAATATCCTCACCCTTTATAAAAACAGCATTTTTCCGTGTAGGCTTCAAACCAATTAAATGCCTAAAAAGCGTCGTTTTGCCGGACCCGCTAACTCCCATAATCACAAATATACAATGAGGAGGAACATCAAAGCTAATATCAAATAAAACCTGTCTTCTCCCGTAAAAGCTCTGAAGGTCCCTAACTGATATTATGCTTGTAGCCTCACTGGTCATTAAAATCTCCATTACCCAAAAGGAGTTGTTCTAGCTGAGCTAATCTTATAACTTTACGAACTTTGTCGTCAGGATTGACTATACGAAAATTAATATCCCTACTTTTACAAATCCTACACAAAATAACAAGGAGTGCTACACCGGCTGTGTCCATACTAGTTGCATCAGAAAGATCAATAGTAACGCAATTCGGTGATTTCTCAAAAAAAGCCTTCTCTATTTCTTTCCTGATAGACACAACATTATCCTTGGTCAGAGAACCCTTCAAATGAACAGTCAATTTACCGCCATTTGATTCATCATGTTCGAATTTCAGCATTTTTCTAACTCCAAAAAGATTTAGACTATGGCTGGAAAATGCCATATATGACAGGGCTTGTCAAAATCGGAATAATTTGATCTGTACATATTTAATTTTAGTTCTTAATAAAAAGTAGTGAATGATCAGAAAAAGAGGGTATCATGGCTATACTGAGTATATGTACCTATCCAGATCCTGTTTTAAAAAAACAGGCAAAACCTGTTGATGAAATAAACAGCTCCATAAGGAAACTAATAACAGATATGGCGGAGACCATGTACGATGCTCCAGGCATCGGACTTGCTGCAAACCAGGTAGGCAGGCTGGAAAGGATTATTGTTGTAGATCTACAAAAGCCTGACCTTCAGCAAGGGCTTATAGCTATAGTAAACCCTGAAATAGTAAAGGCGGAAGGCTCTGTTAAATATGAAGAGGGTTGTTTAAGTGTGCCTGGATTTTATTCCAAGGTAAAAAGAGCAGAAAGGGTTACTGTTAAAGGCTTATCACCCGATGGAAAACCGGTAACAATTGAAGCAGATGGGCTTCTTGCCGTTGTTTTACAGCACGAGATAGACCATCTTGATGGATATCTTTTTGTTGACCGTCTCGGCCCTGTGGCAAAAGAATTGTTTAAAAGAAAGTGGAAAAAACTCCAGTCGAACAAATCTAATGGGAATAGGTAAGATAACAGCCAATGAAGAATAAAATCTCCATAATCTTTATGGGAACACCTGATTTTGCAATACCTTCTCTGGAAAAACTCTATACACAAAAAACCAATCACGACACATCCTTCGATATAAAGCTTGTAGTAACTCGTCCAGATAAACCAAAAGGTCGTGGCCTTAAACCTCAACCAACACCTGTAAAACTTCTTGCCAAAAAGCTCGGCCTAAACATATTTCAGCCATCAAGCATTAAACATCCTGACTCAATAAGGACAATTACCTCCCTGAACGCCGATGTTGCAGTGGTTGTTGCTTACGGACAGATAATACCAACTGAGCTACTTCACTCCTTTCCGATGGGCGTAATAAACCTCCATCCATCTCTGCTCCCAAAATATCGTGGAGCTGCACCAATCCAAAGAGCTATATTAAACGGTGAAGAACAAACTGGAATTACAACCATGCTTCTGGATGAGGGGCTGGACTCGGGTCCTATTCTTCTTCAGGAGAAAGTGCCAATTGAACTGTGTGAAAATGCTGGTTCCTTGCACGATAAATTGTCGGGTGTCGGTGCAGAACTACTGGCAAAAACACTTTTGCTTCTGGGATCTTCAAAATTAACTCCAGCTCCACAAGATCACGCATCTGCAACCTATGCAGATCCCATAAAAAAGGAAGAACTTCTTATAAGCTGGACACAACCTGCGGAATTAATCATCAGACAAATAAGAGCCTTTGATCCCCTCCCCGGTGCATATACTTTTTGGAAGGGAAAAAGGCTAAAATGCTACGGTGCTTGCTACAGCAAATGGGTTGTTCCATCAGGCAAAGCTGGAGAAGTAATTGGAATGGAAGACAACAAAGTAGTTATAAAAGCTTCCGATAATAAAGGAGTCACTATTTCTCATCTTCAGCTAGAAGGTCGAAAAAAACTTTCTGCCGAAGAGTTTGTACGAGGCACCAAGAATTTTATAGGATCTGTTCTAGGATAAGTCTATGGCTTCAACATCCGGCTTACAAAATTTAAATAACGACCATAGATCAGAGAGATTTTTATTCCTTCTGATTGTGTTCATAACAGCCTTAACCTTAATTGGCATTCTAGGACTTTCATATTTTGTCGCTTCCATAGGTATAAACAACCTACCACTTTATGCTCAATGGCTGCTAACGGCGGTTCTTATCATAACCGGCGGAAGCGTGCTACTCGTTCTTGGTGCTCTTGCAACTGTTATAATGGCCGGTAGAGATTTGCCTGTACCTTATGTCAAGAAACTGAGAAGCATTGCTGTAAAATACTTCCTGCCAGTTTTCATCGCAGTAGGTAAAATTTTAGGAATTTCAAAAGAAGAAGTTCAGCATGCCTTCGTAGCTGTAAACAACCAACTGGTTATGTCCTATTGTAAAGATGGGCATCCCCCAGAAAGAATACTTTTACTCATGCCTCATTGTTTGCAAAATAGCGAATGTCCTGTGAAGATCACCTATCGTGTACAAAACTGCAAAAGATGCGGCAAATGCGTGATAAAAGACCTCCTGGAACTTTCGGAAAAGTACAACTCTAATCTCAGTGTGGCAACGGGAGGAACAATCGCGAGACGAATCGTAATAGAAACAAAGCCAGACCTTATTATCGCCGTAGCCTGTGAACGGGACTTAACCAGCGGAATCCAGGACACGGCGCCTCTTCCAGTATATGGAATTTTCAACAGAAGGCCTCATGGACCCTGCTTCAATACCCAGGTTGATCTTGAAGCTATAGAGGAAGTTTTGAAGGAGTTTCGCACCAAATGATGTCTCCCAGAGCCCTGGCTTTCCACATTTTGCTTCATATACGCCAAAAAAATATTCATCCGGATTCTATATTAAGAAGCACATTTCAACGTCATCCCAGGCTATCTTTAGAAGATAAAGCTCTTACGACAGAACTCGTTTATGGGGTCTTAAGATGGCAAGCCAGGTTGGACTGGTACATTGAACAGCTTAGCAAAACACCTTTAAGAAAAATCAATCCTCAAGTTTTAATACTGTTAAGAATTGGTACCTATCAACTGACCTTTCTAACAAAAATCCCAGATCATGCTGCAGTAGACGAAGTAGTTAAAATTGCACGAGCAACTCAACCCAAATATATCGTTTCATTTGTAAATGGAATATTGCGAAACGTTGCGAGAACTCATCCAAACTGGAACTGGAACACTATTGAAAATGATCCTATAAAATATCTCTCAATTCTAACATCCCATCCCAAATGGTTTATTGAAAGGCTGATGAGCAGCATGAAAATGGAAGAAGTTAAGAAAATATGTGAATTCAACAACACTGTAGCTCCGATGACTTTCAGAGTTAACCAGTTAAAAACCGATATCAATTCCGTAGAAGACTGGTTTAAAAAAAATGGCTATGAAACGTACAGAGGCACCTTTATCAACGAATCTATCTGCATTAACAAGCTGAGACAGGACCTCTCTAGCATGGAAATATTTAAAAAAGGCTGGATTCAGGTTCAAGATGAAGCATCTATGCTGGTATGCTATCTTCTATCTCCCCAGCCCGGAGAAAGGCTTCTAGATCTTTGTTGTGGTTATGGGATAAAAACCACTCAGTTAGCCCAGATAATGAAGAACCATGGAAATATTGTGGCGGTGGATAATGCTTCATGGAAGCTTGAAGCTTTAGAGCAAAATGCTGCAAGATTAGGGGTAAACATCATAAAAACTGTTACTTCTGACGTGAGATCGTTAGACAAGGAAGAGCTTGGAACATTTGACAGAGTTCTTCTTGATGCACCCTGTACCGGCTGGGGAACTATACGACGTAACCCTGACATAAAATGGAAAACGCATCCGAGAGATCCCTGGAGGATGAGCAAATTACAGAAGGATCTGCTGAACCATGCTGCGCAATTTGTAAAACCAGGTGGAACCCTAACCTACGCAACGTGTTCTATTTTTAATGAAGAAAATTCTGAGGTGGCAGAACAATTTGAAACAACATGGAAATGGAAGTTGATTGACGCATCAAAATTACTTCCCAATACCGCCAAAATACTTGTTTCTAACGGATATTATCAAACATGGCCTCACAGGGATGGAATTGATGGTTTTTTTGGTGCAACCTGGCAAAAACCCAAATAGGGACAAATAAAAAAATGAAAACAAAATCGAGAAAAATCATAGCCCCTTCCGTTCTATCCGCAGACTTTTCGAGACTCGGATCGGAGATAAAAGCAGTAGAGCGAGCAGGTGCGGACTGGATACATATCGATGTAATGGACGGACACTTTGTACCAAACTTAACCATTGGACCTCCTGTAATAAAAGCAATACGGAAATCAACGGAGCTTCCTTTTGACGTGCATTTGATGATAGAAAGTCCTGAAAAATACATTGAGGATTTTGCTGAAGCTGGAGCAGATTGGATTGTTGTTCACGTTGAAGCTTGCACTCATATACACCGAACCATCCAACAAATAAAAGATGTGAGAACAAAAGCGGGAGTTGCCCTGAATCCAGGGACCCCTCTATGTTTGATTGAACCCATATTGGAAGAATTAGATATGGTGCTTATCATGTCAGTAAATCCAGGGTTTGGGGGACAACGGTTCATTGAGTCAGTTATCCCGAAGGTTAAAAAGTTAAGACAGCTAATTGACTCAAAAGGGTTACTCACCCTTATAGAAGTTGACGGTGGTGTAAATAAGGACACCATAGGAAGGTTGGCCCAATCTGGAGTAGATGTATTTGTTGCGGGAACAGCTATATTTAAGGGAAATTACGAGGAAAATATTAGAAAATTGCGACAGATTATTAAATCCAGCCTGGATGAATATTGATTATATGCAAATCTTGATGTAAAGTGATATATAATATGGTTGGTATATATAAGGTGTAAACTTAATGTTCAGGGTGGAAAACTATGACAGCGCCTGAAATTTTAGTAACGGAAGAAGAAGAAAAGGCAATAAAGGCAGAACTCCCAGAAATCTTTGCCAGGTTTCCAAAGAACAGAGGCAGCTTAATACCGATACTTCAAGCCATACAGGAAAGGTTTAAGTTTCTGTCTCCAGGAGCTATAAGTGAAGTTGCCCATTTTCTTGACCTATCTCCAAGCGAGGTTTACGGAGTGGCAACATTTTACAATCAATTCAG
>JALXAE010000271.1 GCA_026992355.1 Syntrophobacterales bacterium
AGAAGGGTGGTGGAAGTAGAAAGAGTGGGGTAGATTTCAAGATGGCACCAAATCCAACATCTCTGGGGCGTGGTTCTCAATAGAAGGGTTCCGTTAACCGGAAAGGGCTGGCTTCGGAGAGGGGGGTGGAAAGCCATCGGGCATCCGGGCATTGTTAGAGGCTACACCGTCAATCTTATGAAGGTGTTAACGGTGGCAGAAACCACCCAGCTAACAAGGCTCTTAACCTGACCCACCTCCGCGGCGTCTGGCTTGTGCATTCGCTTCGCTCATTATTGCACAAGCCAGCCCCCGCTCCGGCGGGCAGGTTAGCTCTATCGTTAGCTGTAATCGATACGTGCTATGGAAGAAAGAACGTTCAACGGGATATTGTTAAGGTTTGGTGCTGCTATATCATGGTGTTTTGCATTAGGTTTTGTGTTGGGTCTTCTTTATAAATTGTCATTCAATAATCTGCAACAAGTCGTTAAAGCAATAATACTAGAAAACTCAGCTCCAAAAAGCTTTAATGTAATATCGGTATTTTCCATAATTAGTTTGGGTTCGCTTATAACTATAACTGGAAGGTCTTCAGGCGAAATTCCCACTTTCAGATACACAGTTGGTCATAAACCAGCAGAACTGGCATTGACATTGGCGGCAGTATTTTATGGGTTGCTATTTGGATTTTCGTTAGCTTCTCTTGAGTGGCCGTTGCTGGCAATTGGGTTTTATGCTTTTCTCGTTACAGTAGGGATTATGATTCTTTTTCTGTGGCTGTCATTCGAGGGCAACGGAGTAAGGTCTGAAAATGCTGCAAGGTTTTATAGTGCAGTACTCGTGCTAATTTCTATTGGTGTAGTTTGGTATGCATATTTCCGCTAACAAGGCGCTCGTTCGGACGCAAACTCCACTGCGCTTCGTTTGCGCCGCACAGCTTTATCGTTATGTGCAAAAAAGTCATAGGTTATCGAATGTTAAAAATGATGCCATCTGGTCGTGTTTCGGTTACATGCGTGATGGTGAAATGCCGTGTCAGAAGTAGATTTTCAGTAAGATACATCCAATGAGCTGGTAGCCACATTGAAATTGATTGGCTTCGGTGAAGGGGAACGCGGCACGCGTGTTTCATGCTTATTTTTTACAGTTTTCTGGGTAATGTGGTACACACACTTCTGAAGCACAATAAAAGGGAATCAGGCTTGGTTCAACATCCACACATAACAATCAAATCAACCAGGACCCCCAACTCAATGCGGTGCATTGAGTTGGGGGCCTGTTATTTCGAGCGTTAGCGGTATAAAAAGAAAATCAATATGAGAACTATTGAAGGCAAGATCACAAATGATATGAAGGATATTGTTGATGAAAACAATATTGCGAAGGGAAATGGATATCCTGTTAAAACCTTTCGGGAGTTGGTTGAAATAACAGCAGCACTCGCATATCTTAATAAAGACCACCTTTTGTTTTATCGCGGACAATCCGCTGACCATAAAAGCAAGTCGGAAAAGTCATCGTTTTACCCTAGTATATATAGAGGAGATTATCTCCCTAAAAGAGAAATTGAGCATAGATTTGACATTCTTTTAGGGGCATCACACAAACTTATAGAATTGCTTGGCAAAGAAAAAATATCCGGTGCGCCAGAGTTAAGAAGAAAGAAATATATTCAATGGAGCATACTTCAACATTATGAAGTATGTGGCACACCTCTTTTAGACTTTACGCAATCTCTTCGTGTCGCGTGTTCTTTTGCCCAACAAGATAACGAGTCAAGTGAAGCATACGTTTACGTATTCGGTATGCCATATATTACAAATCGGATTTCAATAAATTCAGAGCATGACCTTGTTAATGTCAGACTTCTAAGTATCTGTCTGCCAGAGGCATTAAGACCATACTTTCAGGAAGGCTACTTAGCGGCTACGTCTGATGTAGATTACGAATATGAGTCAAAAACAGAGCTAGACTTTAATAGACGCCTGATTGCCAAATTTAGAATCCCAAATAATAAAGGGTTCTGGGGGAGAGACTTTTCTAGTATTCCGCAGTCTGCGCTATATCCCAAAAAAGATAAGTTTGAAGAAATATGTAATGAAATAAGACTTGACGTAAAAAAGGGAGTTAAAACCCGGAGAAATTGGCGAGTTCTTGTCGAAATGGGCGGACTTAGAAGAATTTGTAATATCTATTAGTGACACCTCAAGAGAACACGCAACGTTCTTTAACGCGCTTAAGTCATTAAAATATAGAAAGGCATTAGACCCCGTTACATATAACAATATAGACAAATTGAGACGATTTAGGAATCAGATAGTCCACAAGCCAAAGGCGATTGATATAAATGAGGTTGAATCTTATCTTCAATTATTGGATGAGGTTACATATAAACTCAATAAGAACCGCTAACAAGGTGCTCGTTCGGACGCAAACTCTGCTGCGCTTCGCTTGCGCCGCACAGCTTGGTCGTTATACGCTTAAAAAGATATGTGCCTAGCAATCTACATTGCCAGTAATAAGCCGCTTCCTCTCATACCTTGGAATGAAGAAAAGCCTGCATTTTATGTGATAGAAGTGGTGGATGATGGTGCGGGTGCAAAGCGACAATTTCAATATAAGTATGTTTACTATGCCGGGTCACACGAAGGTTGTGGTTGTGGTTTTATCAAAGATGGAGAGGCTGATGAAGAGTTGGCCCAGGTTGAAGAAAACTACAAAAGACTGTCCGCATATCTAAAAGATGCAAAAGAATCAGGAGCTTTACTTCAGTTATTCTCTTGTTGGGAAGGCGATCAAACTCAAGAACCGGAGTTTAGAGAAGAGATTGACGAAAATATTTTAAATGAAAGTCTATTTGAGTTTAAGGATAAGGCCTTGTATCGTGTTGTTTAAAACAGCGTATAACAAGCGGGTTAACCTGGACTGGCAACTACGCTGCGCTTCGTTGCCAGCCAGTTACCCTTATCGTTAGGTTCAAAAACTGAGTAATGACATGGAAGAAAATCTTCTTAAATCAATATTGATAAAAAATATCGAAGAAATAAACCAAGACCTTGGCAGCAACAGGCTGATCTTTCATCAGCAAAAGGTAACAACTAGGAATATGAGTATTAGTGGATTCAACGGAAGAATTTGGTTTAATCCTGTAACTGATGGATACGATATTTCCCTTTCGGGTAATTCACTAGAAAATCTACTATCAAACAAGATATCCGCCATAGCGGGTCGTGAATGTGATGGATATAAACAAATAAATAGTAACAAAGGAGAGAAAAAACAGCCGTATTGGCGCTTTTCTGATTCAAAATATATAAGGATTGTTCTAAATGAATATATCAAAACATCTAAGTAAAGAACCTAACAATCAAATCAACAAGGACCCCCAACTCAATGCGGAGCATTGAGTTGGGGGCCTGTTATTTTTAGCGTTAGCCAAAGAAGGAGCACAACAAAAGGACACCCATAAAGTTGACACCCCGACTCGCCCAATGCTAGCCTTCCCCTCAACCTTCCCAATCCCAGGATGAAGACACTGCCATGACCCAACCCCGCTCCTCCCACGTCTCTTTGGACGACACCCCCTGGTACCACTGCGTCAGCCGCTGTGTCCGAAGGGCTTTCCTGTGCGGCGAGGATGCAGTCACAGGCAAAAGCTTCGAACACC
>JALXAE010000272.1 GCA_026992355.1 Syntrophobacterales bacterium
GGGCATGTTCATAATGCCAATTGCGACCGTATTCATGATTTGCTCTCTATTTGTTCCTGAGCACTTCATTCCAGTAAATCCAAGTTTAAAAAGTGGATGGATTTTGTTTCATCTGGTAACACTTTTTGTGGCTTATGCTTTTTTTGCGGTAGCTTTTTGTGCCAGTATTATGTACGTTTTGCAGGAAAAAATGATAAAGAAAAAATCTATAAACAGGTTTGTTGCTAGAATGCCTTCTCTTGAGAGTTTAGATAAAGTTAATCATTTATGCATAATCGTGGGGTTTCCTTTCATGACAGCGGGGCTTTTTGCAGGCTTTGGGGCTGCTAAGTTTTTCTGGCATAAATCGTGGAGCGGTGATCCCAAGGAGATATTTTCTTTGCTTACATGGATTGTCTATGCTGTATTATTTCATGAAAGGCTTGCTGTAGGGTGGCGAGGTCGGAAGGCGTCGTGGTTTGCGATTTGTGGGTTTTTGTGCGTTGTTGTGACTTTTTTGGGGGTGAACCTTTTGATGCGGGGCCATCACACAACCTTTGTGGGGCGGTAGGGTAATGGTTGAAAGTCGAATACTCCTTATAGGAATGAATCACAATACAGCTCCAGTAGAAATCAGGGAAAGGCTTGCTGCCAGATGTTCCGATCCCTCCATTTATGCTGACGTTAGACCATTATGTTTGCACCTGAATGTGTCCGAATATTTAATTTTGTCGACATGTAACCGGATAGAATTTCTTTTGGTTTCCGCTAACAGTGAAGGGAGCGGCGGTATTGTTCAGCAGATAAATGCTCTTGTTGAATCGACAGTTAGGAAGAGCAATGTTGATGGACTTATGTATCGTTTTTTGGGGCGGGATGCTGTAGCCCATGTTTTTAAAGTGGCCTCTGGACTTGATTCCATGGTTCTAGGAGAGCCCCAAATCCTTGGACAGCTTAAAGATGCTTACAGATGTGCAGCCCAGCAAAAAACAACTGGCGTTATACTAAACAGATTACTTCATAAGGCTTTTTCTGTTGCCAAAAGGATTAGAAGTGAAACGGGAATAGGATGTCATGCTGTATCGGTGAGTTATGCTGCAGTGGAATTGGCAAAAAGAATATTTGGCGATTTGAAGGATAAAGCAGTTCTTTTAATTGGTGCTGGGGACATGGCTGAACTCGCTGCCGAACATCTACTTGGAAGCGGGGTTACTGGTATTTTCATTGCCAACAGGACCCTGGAAAGAGCTATAGAGTTAGCAAGAAGATTCCATGCTGAGACAGTCCCTTTTGACAGGTTTGTTGATAGCTTGGAGTATGTGGATATTGTTATTGCATCTACTGGTGCTACTGATTTCATACTTCGAAAGTCTGAAGTGAAAGGCATAATGAGACGCCGGAAAAATCGTCCATTGTTTATAATTGATATAGCGGTGCCGAGGAATATAGAGCCATCGGTAAATGATTTAGATAATGTTTTTGTATACGATATAGATGATCTACAGGGGGTTGTTGAAAAAAATAAAAATGAGCGCGTTAAGGAAGCCCAGAGAGCTCTTCACATTGTTGATGAAGAAACCTTCAAATTTATTGAGTGGCTACAGACTCTCGATGTTGTGCCCGCTATAATTGCCTTGAGACATAAAGCGGAAGAAATCAGAAGGAAAGAATTGGAGAAGACCTTTGCAAAGTTGCAACACCTTGATAACGAGGAACGAAGGGCTATTTATGTTCTGACTGAAGCCATAGTTAAAAAAATGCTTCATGACCCAATTATATTCCTGAAGAACAAGGCTAGCCGCCCGTCGAAAGAGTTTTATGTTGATCTGGTTCAGCAAATATTTAATTTGCCCATTGGTGAGCGGCATCCAATGCGTTCCCTTGACCGCCCTGAGCCTGAATGTTATGAAGCCGAAGGAAGTTATGTAAATAACCAAATCAGGAGACCGATAGATGGCGGAGATAATTGATTTTAAAACTAAGACGGAAAGTGTTCGTAAAACCAGTGAGGCGAATCTCCGCAGAATAAAAATTGAGTCTCTCAGACGCCATTTTCAATGTATGCGATGTGCCTTCAGGTGTGCAAAATGTGGTAGCCAACTTACAAGCGATGATCGCAGGGAACATGAAAATTACAATGCTCCTTATATCTTTTGTAAGGTGTGTTATCAGGAGTATCAGTTGTATCGAAAGAGGAAGATGGGGGAAAAGGTGGATTCTGAGTTTTACTGGTACAATAGGGAATGGATGCGAGTATGGGAGAATTGGTTGAGGTATCAGGAAAGCATGGAGTCCTACAGACGTTCTCCCGAATTCCTCAGGCTGATGGATGAGGTCGAAAAACTTATCGAGCGTTGATATGGAGGTAATCAATGATTGGTGGAATTGGAATGCCGGAACTGATAGTAATCCTTGTTATTGTCTTGATCATTTTTGGTGCTGGTAAATTGCCTGAAATTGGTGCAGGTCTTGGTAAGGGTATAAGAAACTTCAAGAAGGCTGTTCAAGAGCCAGTCGATGATTCAAGTACCAAGGTAGGAAATTTCCAAGCTACAAGTACAATAGATGATGGAAAAGAACCTAAGAACGGCTAGTCAGAGGGTAGGTTCACCTTCCGTCCAAATAGTAAAAATCCAGTGTGAGCTATCATACGGTCAGCTGGACGAGATCGCCTGTCGTCAATGTGCCAGTCCCTTTTCAATATTTCAAATATTTGCAAAAACCTGAATCCATGTTTTTTCAATTCTCTGGCTGTCCACTGGAGTTGAGTTATTTGAGGGCTCAAGCTGACGATTATACCGCCCGGTTTTATGATTTTTGAGACATTGGGCACAGCTTTCCACGGTTCAGGGAGGTCTAATACCACTCGGTCAAAGCAGTAATTAAATGCTATATTTTCTATGTTACCTACTACCAGGTTCCATTGCTTGGGAATGGGGTCAAAAAACTTCTTCACGTTGTTTAAAGCAAGTTCTACAAATTCTTTCCGGGTTTCAACAGATACCAACATACCACTTGTACCAACAGCGTTTAGAAGGAACATCGTGAGAGCACCAGAACCTACGCCCGACTCAAGAACAGTCATACCACTCCTTATATCTCCATAACAAAGCATAGCGCCAATGTCCTTGGGATACACTATTTGTGTCCGTCTTGTTAATTTGAACAGAAAGTCGTTCAGAGTAGGATAAAAGAAAAAAATTTTGGTACCTTTTGGAGTAGTCCATGAATCACCGGGACATTTTCCAATGATGTTGTCGTGAGAAATAGATCCAAGATGACAGGAGAAATTCTCACCTAGCTGTAGCTTAATAAGCCAGCTTTTTCCTTTGTCGGTGGTCAGAATGACCTGATCGCCAGCTTTAAATTTCATGGATTTCTCGAAATTATTTTTGCAAAGCCATTCGGATGTTTTTGGTGTAAGGCCTGGTTATAATGCCAACTTCAGTTATAATACCGGATATATATTTAGCTGGAGTTACATCAAAGGCGTAATAAAGTGTTTTCGTATTATCCGGCGCAATAGATTTGTTTCCAATGTGTGTGATTTCTTTCCCGGGTCGTTCTTCAATGGGTATTTGATCTCCGCGTGTTTTCATGGAGTC
>JALXAE010000273.1 GCA_026992355.1 Syntrophobacterales bacterium
GTTGTAAAAGTAATGTTAGAAAATTTTGGTTTTAAAAAAGGTTTTATGACAACTGTTCATTCATATACAAGAGACCAGATGCTCCTTGATAGCAGGCATAAAAAAGATTTAAGACGAGCAAGAGCTTCCTCCACCGTGGTAAAGGGGATACCTGCGAGCTTTTCATGAAGTTCGTAAAGCCCCTCGCGGAGTTTTTCCAGAAAATACTTTCTACGCGCTTCCTCCGACTCAAAGGTCCTTCCCAAACACTCCACCGGTCCGGTTTTCTCGCCAGGTTGGAACTTATCTATCTGAAACATTTTTCTCAGCTTCATCTCCTTACTCCCCATAAAGTTCCCCTTTTTATTCTTTCAAATTGTGCTCATAATTGCTCGGCGTAATTTTAAATCGCAATTATAGCTTTAATTGCAATGCCCAAACTCAGCGGCAAGTGGTAGCCCGTCCAAAGCTTTAGGTTTAAATTTTAGCACAAATTTTTTAATCTTTTTCTCAGCCTGCTCTGCCTTAATAGCATCAACGAAAGATATTATAAACTCTCGAATACAGGCTCTGATATTTTTAACATGGTTATGAAGAACCTCAGATAACAGTACGGCGTTCTTGGCTAATCCGAGTCCTTCTCCACCCCCAACAAGCATGAATCCTCTCTAGGTCAAATTAATACAGCCTACAGGAACATACTCATAATGTGATATCTTATCTCTTACTGACTTTTGATTTCCCTTTGAGAGTACGAAATCAAATCTTTTACTGTATTTTCTATGCAGATCAATCAAAGGCTTTGTTACAATTGGTCTGTCAAGCTTTTTGAGAAATTTATCAAACCTTCTAAATGAATGGAAATCACTTTTAAAATAGGCACAAATAGCACGAGTTAAATAATCAAGGCAGCGTCTAAAAGCCAATACGAATGCTTGATATTCAAAGTCCCATATAAGCGTATTTTCTATAGCAATAGTACAATTTTCTATAACTTTTCGATAATTATACTTTTCAATTTCTTTCATGACGGATTGTTCAATAGCAATAAGTTTTTCATAAATGCGCATTTTAATATTAAACAGCATTGGATGCGCATTAAGAAAGCTCCAATGCTCATTTTAATGCTCACAAGCATTTAAATTAAGCATTAAGACTCCAAACGTACCGAGCGTAGCGCCCTTTACCTGTAAGTTTAATTTCAGGATTTTCTTTCATCAGCTCTTTCATCAGCCGGAAAACTTGATGGCGATCGTAGTGGGTCAGTTGCCGAATTTCTGCGTTTGAAAGTCCTTTTTCATATCTTTGTTTTAAAACACTTAGCACCCTTGTTTTGGCTGCTTCCCAGTCTATACGACGATCTCGCTCGGGATGTCCAGGTAAAGACAATTTTCGATATAAATCGTAACGCAAAGTCCAGTAGGTCCCTTTGCCTGTGCCTCCGCGCTCCAGATAATCAAACTCTCTTTCCATCTGGCTCAGAATTTCTCTAGCTTCCAGTTCTTTACGTTGACAGATTTGGGCAACCGTAGCTGTATCAATTTCGGGATGGCGGAGCAAATACTGAAGAATGAGAAGATGGTCTACAGTGAGAATTCGTCCCTTTTTGCTTTCTTCCTCAAAGAATGTTCTAAAAGGTAAAGAAAATTTTCCAGCAAGAAAAGTTACTTTTACGGCCTCTCCTTGTTCTTCAATCAGTGGCGGCTCTTTTCCTTCTATCAGTAAAGAATGATACATGCGCTGGATACCCAGATTTGCCCTATTGACTAGGCGCAGACGTGTGAGAGCATCGACAAGAAGAGGATTACGGGCAACTGGCTCATGATGAAGAATGTTATCTGGTGTTATACCACCAATAAAACCACCTGGATTGCTTATTTCTAGTTTATTAGGAAAGTGCTTTACCATTATTGGTCCAGAAAGACGATAGTCAGCATGACAAAAGGCATTCATTAAAGCTTCTCTAATAGCTATTTCTGAATATGTTCGATACTCGAAATGCAACAGTCCCTGTTTAATAGTTTGAATAGGATTGTTGGCCATTATACGATCTATTAGTCGAGATAAAGCTAAAGGGAGAGCTTGAAACCCGTCGAGACGGTCATCGTAATCAATATCGTTTTTCATGCGGAGATAAGTCCATATATAGCCCGGAAAATATTTTCTAATAGCACTTTCTTTACCTGCCAGAAGGAGACCCGCACGAGTTAATTTTTTATTGTGGATCACACCTAAGCTGGCAAGAAAATCAATATCATTGAGAGTTAATAATTCTTCGGGAGCCCGTTCCTTGCGTGCTATTTCTTTTAATTCTTCTAAAGCTCGGGAAGAAATAAGTTCTTTTGGTCTGCCAGGAAGTTGTTCAGCGGTGTAGTCGCTTTCTCCGGTTTCAATCATAATACGACGCCGCATGGTCCCTGTAAGAGGAACACAATCTTTACCAATTCGAATCTTTCCACGTCCACGTGTATCTGTATATGGAGGCAATCCTCCATATACATGCATTACGAGAAGTCTTCCGGTCCCCTCTGGAACTTCTAAAAATTCAAAGATGGGAGTTAACTTAGGATCAGTTGCATCATAAACAGCCTTCTTTAGCTTATTTACATCTATATCTAAGGGAACTCCTATAATAGCTTTTTTTCCTCCAAAAACTACAGTTCCCCCACCTCCGTTAGCCATGCAAATGGCCATTTCAATTACCTGAGAGATAGCATCGTGTCGGCTTCTAGTTATCCATTTTTTAAAATCAATATCCTGATCCTCTAATTCATCAGCAGTATGATCTTCGAGTTTATCCAACAGTTTTTTTATTTCAGTTATAGACTTCATTGCGTTACTCCACTATGATCCTTACCTTACCAGGATCTTTTCCCCTAATTTTTTCCGCTAAGAAATTTTCAAAACGATGTTTAATTTCTTCTGGTGTAGCAGGGAGTCCACCAAAGGTAAGAGCATCTCTGAGTTCTTTTTCGGTTATAGCCACCTTTTGAAGACCAGTAAATATTTCCTTTATAGCCTTAATGAAAGTCTTAGAAAGCGGTTCAGGTAAGCGTTTCTCGTTGAGGAAGTCCTCCACAAGCTCTCTTTCTTCCAGCTTTAAAAGAGCCATGTTAGAGCGGACCGTTGGATCTTCCAGGTTTTCAAGGAGGGTTTTGGTCCACTCTTCGTAAAGTTTTTCAAGCCTATCCTCCAAATCCTCAAGCAGAGTTGCTGCAGGTGGAGTAGCAGATTCATTCCTTGGTCTGAATTTACAGTGGGGACAGATAGGAGAGGCTTCAAGGTCTTTTTCTGTAAGGGCAAAACAGGTTTTAAGCCTGCCAAGTCTTTCCTCAAACTCCCTCAGTTTCCGAACTGGCATAAGCTCTATGGTAGCAAGCTGGCGAAGGTTTAAGAGACGAGTATCATTAAGAAGCTCGCTCTTGCGACGGTCTTCATTGTGATTAAGCCGAGCCTTGCGATGAAGGCGAGCATAAAGCTCTTTGTAAGTTTTTTTAAGAGCAGAAAGTTCGGCGTTAATTTTGTTTCGAAGCGTATCAGGGGGCTCACCTCTATGAATAAGCTCCTCAGCTTGCTTTATGGCTTCCAAACG
>JALXAE010000274.1 GCA_026992355.1 Syntrophobacterales bacterium
ATCTAAGTCAAGGCTCAGAATAAATTTTCTCCATTTTTCAAAAAATTCTACATAAAGGGAACAATCATCTCCAAAATCCTCCGAAATATGATCCCTTATTTTCGCGGCTAGAGCAGGCCCAATTCCAGATGTAGCAACTGATATGGTTAATTTCCCCTTTCTGAAATAAGCAGGCACTATGAAACTTCCCAATTCCGGGCTTGTAACACAATTACATAAAACTCCCAGCTTCTCACAATCTCTTGCTATTTCCCGGTTGAATTCATTATCATTGGTGGCAGCAAAAACCAACCACGTCTGGTTTATATGGGAAGGATCATACAGTTGTCCAACATACTTAACTCTTTCTTCATCCACAAGTTTTTGTATTTCAGAGGTCAAATTTTTTGCAATTATATGCACATCTGCCTCGACATCCAAAAGGTGTCTGATCTTACGCGTGGCAACAGATCCTCCTCCAACAACTAAACACTTCTTATCCTTTAAATCCAGCATTATCGGATAATACATGCTATTTCCCACCAACTGTCGTGAAGTCGATTAACAAGATCAAGAAATTAAGACTATGAATTTCCTTAGATTTCATTTCGATGGAAAAACCTGCCTTCATTAGCGGCATTATTTCTTTCATTTATTTTTTGAAGCATTTTGAATTCACGCAAAAATAAAATCGAAATTCTGACAAAAACCCGGATAGATAATCCCTAAAAAATCCTAATCCTGACGTACAATGACATACTCGGCAATGTCCATCAATACATCTTTTACTTCAGACTTTGGAAAAATGTTCAGACATTTCTGAGCATTCCTGGCATGTTCAATGGCTCTCGCCGTCGTATACTCAACACCACCAGATTCACACACGAAATCCTTAACCACTTGCAATGAATTACTATCCCGGGAAGATTCCAGAAAGGCCTTTCGGATTTCCATCTGCTTCATCCTATCAGCGGACGCTAGAGCATAAATCAACGGAAGTGTAGCCTTATTTTCCTCCAGGTCTTTACCAACAGGTTTACCCAACTGCTCCTCTGTTCCCGTGTAATCCAATACATCATCCATTAGCTGGAAGGCCACGCCTAGATTATATCCATACCTGTGTAACAACTCTTCCTGTTCCGCTGTAGCTCCACCCAGGATCGCACCTGCCTGGCAGGCGGAGCTTATTAATACCGCTGTCTTCCTGCGTACTATTTCAAGGTATTCTTCTTCAGTAATGTCAGGATTGCCAAGATACATTAGCTGAAGAATTTCACCTTCAGCCATTAAATTGACCGCTTTGGTAATAATCTCAACTATTTTTAAATTCTCATATTCTAAAGACAGCATAAGAGATTTTGAATAAAGGTAGTCCCCAACTAGAACAACAGCCTGATTGCCCCACAATGTATTGGCAGCAGGTTTATTTCTTCGAACTTCCGCGTGATCGATAACATCATCGTGAAGTAGCGTGGCAGCATGAAGGAACTCAAAGGCTATGGCAAGTGGAACATCCCTGGTTCCTTGATAACCGCAAAGTCTCGCACACAGAATTGTCAAAAGAGGCCTTAATCTTTTGCCACCGCTATCAACAATATATCTACTAACTTCGTTTATCATCGAGACGGGACCGAAAATCTGGGATCTAATTTCCCTTTCAATCCTCAAAAGATCTGTCCTGACATAATTTTTTATCCGATCCCTCAAAGCATATCGGCCAACAGAACTCGTGCTTGCCACATTAATTTCCATATCCTTCCGTTCTTCCTCTAAAAAAACACGTTTGTGAAACATAAATGCTACTTTAAAGCCATAACCAGGTCAATTATTTATGCCCCTTCAAAACTTACAGCAAACGAGCAGGCGTCTTCAAACCGACCCACAATCCCTTTATAGCATAACGCAGCTTTCTTGAAACATTATCTTCAACAGTCACAATTCTTAATAAGTCACAAAACGTTGCCAGTATATCAAAAAACACAAAAGGAAATACCCTTCTGAAGTATAGCTTCCACACCCAGACTCTGTTTCTGTAAATTGTATATCTACGCATAAAAGAGTGAAAAGTGGGTTTTACTGTAAATGATCCAATCTTTACTAGCCTTCTAGCCCCGATTTTATGAAAAAGAATAGCATTACAAACCACCTGGATTTTAAATCCCCTGGAAATTCCTCGAAGACAAAATTCATTATCCACATAATCAATGAAAAATTCTTCCTTAAAAAAACCCAATTTTTCAAAGGCCCACCTGGCAATGAAGCTCCCCGCAGATATTATAAAAATCACATTCTCAATGATCTCGCCAGCACATGAAACTCTCTTAAAACCCAAAGAGCCCCATTTTACAAGATGTTTATAAAAGAATCCCCCTCCTTCATCAAAAATCCGAGGGCCAAGCATAAAAACTCTTTTTTTGTCAATAATGTCCAGAGATTGGAAGTGAGACAACATTGTGGAAACATACCCCCGCGTTAAAAAAGAATCCTGATCTAAAAAAAGTATCCAGTCATACCCTCCTTCCAATGCGGCCTTAACCCCCATATTTTGAGCAGCAGCAAGACCAATATTTTCTTCATTGATGAAAACGGTTACCTTATCGGACTCATAAGCTTGATCAAAAGAAAATGAAGTCGAGCCATTGTCGATTACAAAAACTCTATCTACCTGCTCGCATACACTGGCCAGATTCAATCCAAAATTATCTGGCGGAAAATACGTAACTATTACGGCGGCAATTTTCATAGGACCCGTTGTTACAAATTCACAAAAACTATAAATCTACCATTCCCTTGTTTTCTCACCTCTTTGAGCCGAATTCTTGTAGAATTTTTTCTGCAAAATGAGAAGTAATTTATACCAAAATTCTAACGTGAATATGAGCAAATTAGCTCGCCTCACTATATTGCCATCTCCGTGATTTGATGTTTTAATAGCAAACGGTACCATCTGGACTAGTGAGTTCAAAAGGAGTTTTTCATTGTGTAAATTTAACAAGAGATGGTTCTGTAGAGCTTCTTTTCAACTCCCGCACAACCCTTTGGAGTTACGATAAATGGAGGCATATCAATGATCACCGAGGAAGCGGTCGTTCAGGATACAAGAGACAACATAGCTGTGGTTAAAGTACAGAGAAGTGAAGCTTGTGGTAATTGTGCTGCTAAGGGAATGTGTCAGGCATTAGGAGGCCAAAGCAAAGAAATGCTGGTTGAGGTTTTGAATGATAAGAATGCGTCGCCAGGAGATATTGTCGAAATATCTATTCCGTCGAAACCCTTTCTGAAAAGTATGTCAGTTGTTTACATGATCCCGGTTTTTTCTCTTATAATAGGACTTTTTTTAGGAATGCAATTTGGGAAGAAAACGGGCATCTTGGATCCATCTCTTGCAGGTTTTCTGGGTGCAATGTTGTTCCTGGGTGGCGCATTTACCTTCGCGAGATGGTATGATCGGAAAGCTCAGCAAAATATCGAATACTGGCCACGAATCAGCAAAGTCCTGTCACCTTCAGAGCACGAATCAACCTGCGAAAATCATTGAAAGTTTTTCAAACAATTCCTTCCTTGTAAAGGGTTTTCTTAGAAACAAACAATCACCCTCATAACCATTTTGTTTTATAATGTCATCCGGATAAGCTGAAATAAACAAACATTTGACCGATGGGCAGAGCTTTCTTAATTCCCGCAAGAGTTCACAACCTGACATTCTTGGCATAACAACATCCGTAATTAGCAAATCTATCGTTTCCGATAGCTGTGAGCGCACGAATTCAATAGCCTCATCGGGCAAACTGAAAGCATGAACCTTATATCCTCCTTGTTCAAGCAGTTCCGTGAGTAAAGACAATATGAGATCCTCATCTTCAACGAGTAAAATAGTTCTGGCCTGACTATTTACAAAACCATTTTCATCAGAGTGCTCAAAAAGTTTCCTGGATTCCTGCCGGTTGGGCACATATCTCGGAAAATAAATGTCCACTCTGGTACCGCTACCCACCTTACTATCGACAAAAATATAACCATTGTTTTGTTTTACAATTCCGTAAACTGTGCTAAGGCCAAGTCCAGAACCTTTATCTCCCTTCGTTGTAAAAAAAGGCTCAAAGATACGCTCCAGGATCTCTTCGGTCATACCACACCCATCATCTTCAACCGACAATTTAACGTACTCCCCTTGACTAATATTGTAGTTTTCCCCCAACCCATCAGATTCATTAACAACAGCATTTTCTGTTCTTATCCATATTGTTCCCCCATTCTGAAGTGCATCTTTTGCATTTACCAGCAAATTTAAAAGAATCTGATCAAGCTGAGCTGGATCTATAAAGATTTCCCATTCATCGCTTGAAAGCTCTATTCTTAAGTTGGTGTTTTCCCCCACAAATTTCTCAAAAATTTTGGCAGAGTTTCGTATATAGTTATTAACATTCAAAACTCGGGGTTCTGCTTCCTGTTTTTTTGCAAAAGCAAGTAATTGACGAGTTATATTCGCTGCTTTGTCAGCAATTCTTCTAATCTCCTTTATTCGCTCAGCAACATGTGACTTTGAATCCACTTCAAGTAATGCAAGTTCGCTCTGTGAAAATATAACCTGGAGCACATTATTAAAATCATGAGCTATTCCTCCAGCCAACCTTCCCAGGGCTTCAAGCTTTGCCGCTTGAGCTAACTGTCTTTCCATAGTTTTCAGCTTTTCAGACATAGAAGTCCACTCGCTGATATCCATAATAACGCCCGAAAACCATGAAGGCTCACCATGCTCATCCCATTCTATCACTCTACCACGAGCATGAACCGGTATAAAATGTCCCCTTTTATGACACAATTTGAAACGTTCCTCGAAAAAATCTATCTTACCGCTCAAATGCTCATGAAAGCGGGAAACTACCCTATCCCTGTCTTCAGGATGAATTAGATCTTCCACAAAAGACAAGGATGGTAAAAATTCGCTTTCAGACATACCTATTAATTCCATGAATTTCCTACTTGTATTTAAAGTTTTGTCAGGCAAATAAATATTAGCCAAAACAAGATCAGCGCCTTCAAGTGCAACATTCAATTGCATATAAGCTCTTTCGAGTTCCCTGCGCTTCTCTCTTTCCCCAGTCTGATCTCTAAACACCAAGACAATACCTTGAGTTCCATCAGAACTTTGCCCATGCCTTATAGGCGAACGACTACATAAGATAGGATATTTTTCCCCACTTTTTGAAATGAGTAACATGTGGTCAGATTGGAGTTTACTCTCACTGTGAAAAAATGCGGTAAAAAAATGGGTGATATCATCACCTGTTTTCTCATCTACCACCTTAAAAACTTCTGAAAGATCACGTCCTTTTGCCTCATATTCTTTCCATCCTGTTAATCTCTCTGCAACTTCGTTCATGTGCAAAATACGGTTATCCGGACCAACAATCACCACACCTTCGCCTATACTGTATAGAGTGGTTTTCAAAAAATCCTGTTGTTTTTTCACCTCCTCAAGAGCACGTTTAAGCTCCAGGGTTCTATTCTTTACCATTTTGCTGAGCGACAAATTCCATAATACCACACACCCAACTACAACAAGCAAAGCAGATAAAATGTATATTCCATGTTTAACAAACCTGCGAGATACCACATGAGTTCCCATCCATTTCTTGAAAATCATGTCTATATCACTCTTGCGAATAGAGGCAAATCCCAGTTCTATGGAACCAAGAATGTTGACATTCCGCTTCAGCACGGCTCTATGAAAAGAACCCTTATAAAGCGTAAAGGCTCTACGAAATTTATCGGCAATTCCATACTTATTAAGGTAGTAATTAGCTGGAGGGTCATCCATGCAAAAGACCTTTACATTACCATTTTTTGCATCCCTTATGATGGCTTCGTAACTCGGATAAAAAATCAGGCTGTTAATGCCATTTTCCTTAAGTTTATCAACTGAAGCATCTCCCCTTTTTACAGCTACAATAAATCCATGAAGACATGATACGTCTGCCAGGCCTGTTATTTCGCGGATGTGATATATACCGACCGGAATCTCAGCATAAGCTTTGGAAAATACATAAATTTCTTCCCTCTCAGGCGTTCGAAAAATACCGTCAATAACATCAGCCTTCCCTTCGCTTAACATTTTTTGAGCATTGCTCCAGCAGGTACCCACAACCTCCACTTTTATACCGGTATGCGCCTCCCAGAGCTGCCATAGATTAGGCAGAATGCCAACGAGACGTCCCTCTGCATTTTTGAAGGAATAGGGAGGATAATTATCATCCATTACGACGGTCAGGGAATTAAGAGTTTTAGCAAAACACCTTCCATCAAAACCTAAAATGAATACAATGATACCCACGAATGTAAGGCAAATTTTATATATCTTGTGGACTCTACTCAAACACTTCACCCCTTTTGCCTCCAAGTCTTCCCCAAAATTCACCAGTTGCAATCATACAAGGACTTTGTTTTGTACTATTCCTCACCGGGAGGAAGTTGCGGTATGTCTCCGTCGGGACCAAGGGAAGGGGCACTTCTCCGACCATGCTCAAATTCTTTGGACAATTCTCTGTCCGTATCTGCAGTACCCACAAGGGAGGCAAGGTTGGCTACAAGGCTCTTCATTTGAGCTGCTTGAGCATTCAATTCTTCACTAGCAGCAGCACTTTCTTCGGCATTTGCCGCAGTCTGCTGCACAGCTTTATCCATCTCACTTATAGCCTTATTAATCTGTTCAATCCCTTCTGCCTGCTCATTGGAAGCCGCACTAATCTCATCCATAAGCTGAGCAACCTTGTTTATCGCTTCGGTTACCTTAGTAAAAGAATTATGAGTTGTAGAAGTAAGCTGTGTACCCTGTCTAATTTTGTTCACCGTCTCTTCTATTAGAGTTGCTGTATTCTTGGCAGCCTCTGCAGCCCTCAAAGCAAGGGCTCTTACTTCATCTGCCACAACAGCAAAACCGGCCCCCGCTTCACCCGCTCTTGCCGCCTCAACAGCAGCATTTAAGGCAAGCAGATTGGTTTGAAAGGCTATTTCATCAATGGTCTTCACAATTTTGAAGGTTTCCTCGCTGGTCGCAGAAATCTCATCCATGTAAGACGAAAGAGTATCCATCATTTCATTGGCTTCCTCAACAACCTTATGCGCATTTTTCATATGCAAATCCGCCTGTTCCGCATTATTCGCATTTTGTTTGGTCATCGAAGACATTTCCTCAAGAGATGAAGAAATTTGTTCAAGGGCAGCTGCCTGCTCTGATGCAACTTCAGCAAGGGACTGACTGGATGAAGATACCTCCTGAGACGCTGTCTCAAGCTGTACAGATGCATCAGATAATTCCGACGTAGCCCTTTTTAGAGGTCGACTTATGCTAGCGGTAATAACCAATGCCAATACAACACCAACAACAAGAGCAATAATCAATCCTATCAGCGTCAGGTGATGAACACGAATCAAATCAGAAACAACGAGAGAAGCTTTACTTTGAGCATTATCAATACCATGGGAAGCATTTGATTTCGCAACCTGTAAAATTTTTTCTCCTATCTTAACCTGTTTTGACTGAACACTTTGCAAAATTCCCCAGCTGTCTTGAAGTTTTTTAAAAGCATCTTTGTACGAGGCTACTGTCTTTCTGATCTTACTAACCAACTCTGTGGTTCTTGTATCAATCGATTCATTAGCTATTTCGTTAAGGTAACTATCTATTTTCTCAAAAATTTTTAGAGCTTTGAGGAGCATTCTCGGATCATTTTTTAACTGACTCTCAAGAACCAATATCTGTAAAAGGCTTCCCTCTGACAAAATTTTTATCACGGCATCAATACTGCTCTTCAATTTTTTTTCGGCGGTATTTTCACTGATCAAGTTATCCAGGAAGTTACTCAAATATCCCAGCAGTTCATCACATGACCTCGTGAATTCTCTTCCCGCTACCTCCATTTGACCTCTTGCTTTTCCGAGCTTTCTACCAGCATAGACGGCCTTAAGAGCTTCATCCTCATAATCTTTAAGCATATTGGAAACAGTATTAAGAGAAGACACCAGCCTTTCTCTTCCGCCCGTATCCAAATTGCTCGCAAGTTTCTGTCCATTAACTATCCATGAACTGGCTTCGCGCAAATGGTTTTTTGCAGATTTTTCAAAGGCCTTATCTGCTGTCGCAATGAACAAACGATAATTAAACATAGCCTTCAAGAAGCTGTTTTGCATTTCAGAAAATACCCTGCATCGGGGAACTCCCACATCCGCAACTTCCTTTGAAACCCTTACAAGGGCAATGCACTTAAAAATCACAAAACCACCGAGAATTAACATAATGAGTAATATTAACCCGAAACCACCACCAATTTTTGTCGATAATTTCGTATTTTTAAACATTTTTCTCCTCCTGTGCTCCTGATTAGTTCCCTGTTCACGCCCTCAGCCTTTTTATAACTCCGCCAAATCAGCCATATTTTCTCTTTCGTGAAGTTCCACTCACGTTTATTTGTGAAAAAATTAATGTCGCTCATTTAATTTGCAACAGCTCCTTCTATTCGAAAAATGTTTAAACAGTAAAAAGAGGGCTTCTTTTAGGATAGATAGATAGATAGATAGATAGATAGATAGATTTTAATGGATTGGTTTTTGAGATCTTTATTTCTCCCACCACGGAATTTCAGGCATGAGCTATATACCATACTTGCATGTCCTTCATTTGTTGCCTTTTACAAGTATGATAACTACAATGGCATACTACATAAAGTATGCTCCTTTTATCACAATCTTAATCCAATAAACCAAAAAATATTCAAACAAACTTCCTAAAAATTAAAAAAAGCCAACTAGATGATTTTAACTTGCTGAGTTTTTCCGGAAACACACGGTTACCAGATTTGACTCTTCACTCAAAACAACTCTCCTTTTCCTCCAGGACATCCCTTCCTCATATATATTTCAATTTTTCTTTTCCTTTTCAACACCTGATTTAAAATGCCCCATGAGTTTGCGGGATGGCAATATTGCAAATGAGACCACCACGTGGACACTACTACCGGTCAATTAAAATACTTTGATGAACTTCCCAGGTCTTCCAGCATGAACAACAGCCAGTTTGCATTTATTCTGAGGCCTTTTCAAGATCTGCTTTAAAATCATCAAGGCTTTTGGCTCTCAAAGCGCGTTTATGGAGCAACTTAAGTATCTCTCTATTATTAATGCTCTTAATACGCTCAATAAGACTCGCGCTTGGCATGCCAAAACGCTCTTCCAGAACCCCTATTACCATCTCTCGAGCTTCTTGAAGCATTCCTTGTTGAATCCCTTGCTGAATTCCTTGTTGAATCCCCTGCTGGATCCCTTGTTGTAACCATTTCTCAGCCAGTGACGGCATAGCCTTTGCCCCCGATTCTTTCAAAAGTTCTTCCACTTCTTTCTCTTCTATTTCCTTTGACATTATAACATACTCCAGCACCATCAAAAAATGCTCCTGGTCCAACTTAATCATTTCCCGAAACGCAGGCTTCATGCCCTTAAGATCATCAAATATGTGCTTCATTGCCAAAAGCGAAGCTGCCAGATAGAGATCTTTGGTTGCTGTGATAATCTCATCATCTCTAATTTGATTGGTATCAAACAACACCAGCCTAAAATCCAAAAGATACTTTTTCAAAGATGCGGATAAATTGAAATAGTCCGAAAATCTGATGGGAAGATTAAATTTCCTCCGTCCGTGGTAAAACACTATGGGAATAATTGGTCTGGGATTTTCACCGCTCCTTATGTTATCCTCCCACACCGCACAACAGTAATTCAATATCTGAATGTAAGTAAGCCTGTCCGGGTAAGACTTATGTTCAAACACAAAATATATTAGCGATTCCTCATGAGCCAAACTACATTCTATTGTAAGGTCTAAATAGTATTTTCTGTATTTCTTCGTGGTTTTTTCAGTAGGTGCAATTCTAACTGAATTATAATCAATGGCACGAGCCAGTTCTTCCGGCAAAAAGCTCCGCAAAAATTCCCGCACCACCTTCTCATCGCTCATAAGGCGCTTAAAAAAACTATCATGAGGACGTTTTATTTCTTTCATCATGCATACAGGAGCATACTTAGAAACGAAAAGTTAGCTCGAAATTAAACAACCCTTTTTCTCTTAAGAATATCTCTACTATATGAATTTCAATTTTCCACTTCCTTTTCCATACTTGCTTTGAATTGCTTTACAAATTTATCGAGTTCTTCACCTTCGAGCACTTCTTTTTCTAACAGTTCTCTGGCCAATGTATCCAGCCACTCTTTATTAGCCCAGAGAATTTCCTTAACCCGGGTATAAGCACGGTTCATTATGTTTTTCATTTCCTCATCAACAAGCTCCGCCGTTTTCTCGCTAAATTCCCGTGTCAACACGAAAGAGGAAGATTGGTCAGCTTGCAGAAAAGGAGATCGAGGCTCCCTTTTCAAAGTAAGAAGTCCGAGTTTTTCGCTCATACCAAACTCGGTAACCATGCTCTTTACAATATCAGTGGCTCTTTGCAGGTCATTCTGTGCCCCGGTAGAAACATCTCCAAAAATTATCTCTTCCGCTACCCTTCCACCCAGGAGCACGCACAATCTGTCGAAAAGCTCCGATTTTGTCATCAAGTACCTGTCTTCTGTAGGCATCTGTTGAGTGTATCCCAGGGCCCCTATGCCTCTTGGTATGATTGAAATCTTATTTACCGGATCAGCATGTTCAACGCTCATTGCAACAAGCGCATGACCTGCCTCATGGTAGGCAACAATCTCCTTTTCCTTCGGATTTATAGCTCTGTTCCTCTTTTCAAGGCCACCAATGATACGATCCAGCGCTTCTTGAAAATCCTTCATTTCAACCTGATCAGAGCCGCGACGGGCAGCCATAAGGGCGGCTTCGTTAACTAAATTGGCAAGATCAGCACCCACAAAACCTGGAGTTAGGGCTGCTAATTTCCGCAAATCCACATCTTTACCCAACTTTACGTTTTTCACATGAATTTTAAGAATGGCTTCACGGCCCTTTATGTCGGGTTTATCAATAGCAATATGCCGATCGAAACGCCCTGGTCTTAAAAGGGCAGGGTCCAAAATCTCCGGTCTATTAGTTGCAGCCATTATAATAACACCTGTGTTTGAATCAAAGCCGTCCATTTCAACCAACAATTGATTTAAAGTTTGTTCTCTTTCGTCATGGCTGGACATTGGGTTGATACCTCGTGCTTTGCCCAATGCATCAATTTCGTCTATAAAAATAATACACGGAGCGTTCTGTTTGGCCTGGGCAAAGAGGTCTCTGACCCTAGCGGCTCCCACTCCTACAAACATTTCTACAAAATCGGAACCGCTCATACTGAAAAAAGGCACACCTGCCTCCCCAGCAACAGCCCTTGCCAGTAAAGTTTTCCCCGTTCCTGGAGCGCCAACGAGCAAAATTCCTTTGGGGATCTTTGCACCTATACGCCTGAATTTTTCAGGATACTTCAGATATTCGACGACCTCTTGAAGCTCCCTTTTGGCTTCGTCTATACCAGCAACATCATCAAAGGTAACGCCCACGTCCTTTTCCGCATATATTTTGGCTCGAGCTCTCCCTAAAGACAAAACTCCCTGTGGACCGGCTCCCATACGCCTCATGATATAACCCCAGAACAGGAAGAATAGAGCAAAGGGAACAACCCAGGACAAAATAGCCGAAAGCAATTTATTTTGCCTTTCACC
>JALXAE010000275.1:0-762 GCA_026992355.1 Syntrophobacterales bacterium
GGATGGCAAGGAAAAAATATTTGCTCAGTTACTGGCAGGGCGTTCGGGGCACTATTATCGCTATCTTCAAGAGTACGGGATAGATTCGGACTCGATAGACTTTGGCCCGGACAACATTCACGTGGTGAGAGACGAACATGGAAATGAGATACCAGACATAAAAACCGAGGAAGACAACGAGAAATTGCTCAAGAAGTGTCTGGAACTCGCGTTTAAGTTCACGGGGGATCCAAGAACTTCCGTCTTTTTTTCCGTGGCAGGAGGTCGTAAGACTATGAGCGCGTGCCTCATGGTCGCGGCCCAGATGTACGGAAGGCCCCGGGATCGCGTATACCACGTCCTGGTTTCGCCAGAGTTCGAAAGCAACAGGAACTTCTTCTACCCGCCTAAAAAATCAAAAACTATAGAGCTGTACGACAATCATGGTCAGCCTTATTACAAGGATACGAGGTATGCGGAGATAAATCTGGTACATATTCCCTTTGTGTCCATCCGTGAAAGGCTTTCCCAGGATTACCTGAAGGAACCGAAAGATCCCGGGACCCTTCTTCTTTCCCTGGTGAAGGAAGGAGAAGCCAGATTGAGTGTTAATCTGATTGACCTCAAGGTCAGTTACAAACATCTGGAGGTAGATCTTATGCCGGCCAGGATGGCGCTTTACGCCTATTTTGTGCTCAAGAAGAAAAATTGCCAGAAAAATGACGATTCCTGCGGCACCTGTACTGAATGCTTTACGGATGTGCAGGGAATATTCGCGGAACA
>JALXAE010000275.1:772-11627 GCA_026992355.1 Syntrophobacterales bacterium
CCGATTTAAAAAAGGTTTTCGGTGTTTATGCTCTCAAAAAAATTGGCATCACTTCCATTGGAACGCGACCCGATACCCGCTACGGAATCATGCTGGATAAAAGCAAGGTGGAGCTGGTTTTTTGATGCGCTTTTTGCTTTCTGCTACAAGCAATACACTAACTATTTCAAGGAGCCGTATGCCGGGAACAATGGCCAGGTGGTCTTCCAAGCTCTCAAGGACGGCATCGGAACGGGTGTGATTCATTTTCGAAGCACCATGCCATGACGATGGAGTTGTCCACAACAAAATCTGGTCATCTACGATCTTCCTTCTTCAATCATTTCACGGAGGGATAATCCGCTGCGAAAGATATTTTTCCTGAATTTTCGTATCTCTTCGATGATTTTTCCGCGCTCAGAGACTTTTTCGGCATTTACCGGTACCAGCATGGCCACCGGTTTGCCGTGTTTTGTGATTGTAATTCTTTCTCCCTTTTGCACTCTTCTTAACAATCTGGACAGGTTCGTTTTTGCTTCAAAAGCCCCCACTGTTGCCATTTTCTTCTCCTTATACCAGTCTGACCCCAGTCTCTTTTATTAGATGGTGGAAATCAATGTCCTTTATGCTGGAATTCAAGGCAGGTCTTTCAAAGGCTGCAAAAACGTTTGCACAGAAAACCTCAATGCGATCATTTCCCGCAAGCGCATAAATTCACCACTAATCTTGACATGACCTACCCTTTTCCTGTAGAGTCTGAGCTGTTGTTTTATCTTTCGGGGGGAAAGATGATCCAAATTGGCTCTGAGTTAAAGCCTGCAGTTTTCGAGGAGTGAGCTGCGGGCTTTTTTTGTGTCCGCAACGTTGCAGTGGTTGAAGGAACAACTGCGGCCTGTTTAGATGTACCAGCAAAGAGTATTGAATCATGCCAACCATTTCAGAAATTGGAGGTTGTAGGTTGTGAATCTTGACTTATTGAGAGTTGTCTCAATAGCAGGGATTTTCCACGATATTGGAAAATTTGCGGAAAGAGCGGGAGATGTTGATAGCGTGGATAAAGATTTTGTTCACCAAGAATACAGGTATGGGCATGCTTATCACACTGAAGTGGTTTTAGATGCTTTTTTCGGTGAGAGGGCAAACTGGTCTCCGCGGGATTTTCCAGGAATATCGGTTCTTAACTTGGCGGCAAGACATCATAAGCCACGTAATACTTACGAACTCTTGATAACCGAGGGTGATCGGATTGCTTCGGGGCACGAGCGAATGCGTTCGGACGATGCTGCAGAATTTGACGTTGGAGGGTTCGAGCGCAAAAGGAAAGTACCTCTGGTGAACATCCTTTCGCGGGTGAGGCTGCAGGGTAAGCCTGATACGGCCTTTGAGGAGGACTGGCGTTACAAGCTAAGAACCATTACTTCTCTTTTTTCGCATGATGGATTAGCCGATATTTTCCCATTAAAAAGTTCCCATTATCCTGCTCTAATGGTCCAAGAAGACTATAAAAAACACTGGGAACAGTTTAAGGGCTGTGTTACTGGCGAGAGGAATAGTAATCGACTGGACTTGTTCGAAAACTTTGACACGTTATATGAAATCCTTCGCAACTTTATGTGGTGTTTACCCGCTTCTACAAGAAAGGAAGAACTTCCAGATGTTTCACTGTTTGAACATTCTAAAGCCACCGCTGCACTTTCTTCATGTCTTTATCTCTACCACTCTCATGAAAATGGAATAATAGAAGACTCAGACGAAGCTTGGAAAGATATCACAGACAGAGAATCCGGTAGATTTCTCCTCTTTGGTGGTGACATAAGCGGTATCCAGAAATTTGTTTATCAAATATCTTCGAAGGGTGCGTACAAAACGCTGAAAGGGCGATCGTTTTTAATCCAACTTCTCTCTGAAATTTTGGCAAAAAACTTTGTCAACGAGTTCGGCCTCAGCTTTCCCAATATCTTATATGCAAGTGGGGGAAAATTCTATTTGCTACTTCCCAATATTCTTACGGTCAAGACAAGACTTGATGAGTTGACTTCGAAACTTAACGAGTGGCTTTTCTACAAGTTCGATGGAGATCTTTACGTAAGGACTGCCCACGAGGTTCTTTCAGCAAAGGACCTGACAAGGCAAAGTGGAGAAACACTTTACGATAAGTGGGATAAACTCACGAGAAAACTCGTTTACGAAGACAGGAAAAGACACCAAAATCTCTCCGCAGCCCAATATGATCTTCTTTTCGGTGTGGATGAAATTAAACCAGCGAGCTGTGAGGTATGCCATTGTTCTATTAAAAGCGGTAATCAATGCAATACGTGTAAAAATATGAAAGAAATGGGCAGGCTTCTCGGGACTGCTTCTTACATTCTTGTTGCTGACAATGAAGAAGAGGTGGAAGCCCTCGATTGTGTGTTCGACATCGAAGATGTTTTCAGTAAGGACACTTACGTATGGATATTATCTGAGCAAGATCTACCAACCTCGGTAAAAAAAGGCTTTCATCTCTACTGCATAAATCGTGAGTCCATCGAAACCCTGCCGCTAGGTTTTTCATATCCCGAAAGAGTAAATAGCAGTCTTATGATT
The DNA here is from genome assembly GCA_026992355.1 of Syntrophobacterales bacterium. Taxonomy (GTDB): domain Bacteria; phylum Desulfobacterota; class Syntrophobacteria; order Syntrophobacterales; family Thermodesulforhabdaceae; genus JALXAE01. The sequence goes on from JALXAE010000275.1 coordinate 3,338, forward strand.
CTTGGTTCCAACCACAAATTTGATCGCACTTTTGAAAAAATAGCTGCCATGTCTAATGGTATTGAAAGGATCGGAATCCTCAGGATGGACGTAGATGACCTCGGTAAAGTATTCAGCCAGGGTCTGAAAGGATACAAGCATGATCAGTTTTCAGATGCACGTTTTTATTCCCTCGGAAGGATAACCACCCTCAGTTTTCAGCTTCATCTTTTCTTTGGCGCCATTGTCCCGCAACTCATAAATTCAGACAAATCCTTTGTTGGTAGGGTTACCGTCGTGTATTCCGGTGGTGATGATCTTTTCCTGCTGGGCGCATGGGATGCTATGCCGGTGGTTGCCAGAAAAATCAGAAGAAAATTTGAGCACTTTACCTGCCATAATAAATGCTTCGGGTTATCCGGAGGGATAGTTATAACTCGGGGGAAATTCCCAATTTATAAATCGGCTGAAATGGCAGGAGAAGCAGAGGCAAGAGCCAAAAACAACGAGTATAAGTTGCCGGTTGGTCACTGGAGGAAGAAAAACAGCTTGGTGTTTTTCGATGTTCCAATGAGCTGGGAAGAATTCGAAGAGATCTATCAGATCTATAGGGAGGTTCTTCCTTTCTTTCTTGATAGGAAGTTTAACCCATTGCTATCTCGATTGCGACATATTTCTTTCCTGTTTGAAAACGATAGGCTTCTGTTTGAGAGGAAAAGAGAATACAGCATTAGCGATATTGAAAGAAAATTGATGGGAGAGAAGTGGCGGTGGAGAATGATCTACGGGCTTAGCAGATTTACTGAAAGGTACAGCGAAGCCGGGCCGATAGTCGGAAAACTGCAAGCATTTGCTACAGGACGTATGAACTCATCTAACAAGCATGGGATAGAATTCCTCCCCCTGCTTACTCGATGGCTGGAACTTAGAACAAGAGGTCAAAAAGATTAAGGAGGGCGAACGATGTTGGAAAAAGACCATCAACTGTACAACTCTAATTGTCTGAGTAAAAAGGAGGTGCATTCTTGGATAGTCCATGGGCCTAATTTGGACCTCATTTCCTCGGTTAGAAATTTTGGTGAGTACTTGTCTGCTAAGCTTAGGAACGCTGTCGTTTCAATTCGGGGCAAAGAGAAAAAACGTGATGAGTCGATAAGCACTAGCCAGCTTCGGCAGATCTTTATCAAAATGAAATCAATCGAAGCTAAGGGAGGCTTCATAGAAAAGAAAGGATCTAGAGTGATGGAGAATAAGACCGCCACTGTCGAATTTCTCATGCTTAAGCCCTTAATGGCTTATGCCAAATCACGTCAAGGCACAACTGGAATGATGCGATTGGTTGAGCGATTAGATTGGGCTATTGATGCTGTTATTGGGGCGAGCAGCTATGAAGAAAAGCAGGCACGATTCAAAAATTTCTGCAAATTATTCGAAGCGATCCTTGCGTATCATAGAGCCTTTGGAGGTAAGTAGGAGGATAATATGAGTGGCACAAATGATAACAAAAGTTTAAAGCTTGAAAAGAAGGTCTTTATAGAAGGGGAAATAGAAGTATTGACAGGCCTCCATGTTGGTGGCTCATCTACTGGTCTTTCAATTGGCGGGGCTGATAAAGTGGTTGTAAGAAACCCTGTCACCAACCTGCCATATATTCCGGGTTCCTCACTGAAAGGGAAAATGAGATCTCTTTTGGAAAAGAGTCTGGGATTGGTCAAATTAGAGCCAAAGGTAAAAGAGGAAAATGGCAAAAAGAAGGTGGACTGGAGCGGAAAGTTGTGTTCAGACCCTGACGAAGAAGTTACTCAACTGTTTGGTTTTCCGGCAGATGAGTCTAAAACTTCCAGCCATCATGCACCGACCAGGCTTATTGTTAGGGATTGTGACCTGTTAAACAACGATGAACTGGAACGACTCGAAAACACCGATATGTACTGCACCGAAATCAAAACAGAGGTCTCAATCGACAGGTTGACGGCTAAGGCCAACCCGAGAAACTTTGAAAGGGTACCTGCCGGGGCAAGATTTTCCCTAAACTTGGTTGTTGATATTTACAATGTCGATTTAGAGAGTGACGCCCAAGAGTCTCAAGAGGGTAATGGCCAAGGGAGGGATGTTTCGTTCATGAAATTGCTTTCGCATGCCCTGAAATTAGTCGAAGACGACTACCTGGGAGGCCAGGGCACTCGAGGATACGGAAGGGTTAAATTCCAGGTAAAATCGGTAAAAGAAAAGACCGCCGAAGATTATTTGAAAAACAATTCCGCAAAAGATTCCGGAGATTACAAAAAGTATTTCAAGGACTTCATGATTGGGAGCAATTTCAGAGAGGTTTGATATGGGAACGGATTACTATGCATACCATCTCTATTTTTCCAGTCCTCTGCACTCTGGGATTGAGTCGATTGGTCAGGAAAGGATCGAGGAGACTGTTCGTTCGGATACCTTGTGGGGCGCGCTCGTTCAATGCTGGCTATTGTTATTCGGCGATGTTACTTCTGATCTATTCAATGGGGGCATGTTCAGTGTGTCGTCATGTTTTCCGATTGTGCAGGGAACGAGATTTTTCCCCTTGCCGATCGGTTCCATTGATCACCTTATTGAAAAGGCGTCAAAAGAGCCTCCTGATTTTAAGCCCTCTGTGAAAGACTTGAAGAAGGCAAAATATGTCTCGGAGTCCCTCCTACTTAAAATACTAAAAGGAGGCGATCTGTCATTCAATGATATTGTTGATGGTGGTGAAATCGCAATTTATCCTTCTTTTTCTGAGAGGATACGCTTGCTGGTAACAGACCAGAGGCCAAGAATAAGAATGGATCAATTAAGTGGTACCGTTGAAGGTGATGCTTTCTTCTATTGTTCCGACGCCTTCTTTGAAAAAGATTCGGGACTCTTTTTCCTGGCAACGTTTGAAAGTGAGGACACAAGACAAAAGTTCGAAGCCGCACTTAGGTTACTGGGTGACACGGGGCTAGGCGCTGATAGATCTGTTGGAAGGGGGCAGTTTAGCTTTGAAGTCAGCTCTTTTTCAATTCCCGAACCTGCTAACAGTTGTAAATACCTGCTTCTGTCTCTATATCGCCCGTCTAAGGAAGAAGTAGAGCAGGGAGTGATGACATCCGATAAGAGCAGGTACTTGCTTGTTCGGCGGTCGGGAAGGGCAGCCAGTATCTACACGTCCCGGTTCAGGAGGGCCGATACCTGGATGCTGGCAGAGGGTTCGATACTACCCTTTAAGCCTGAAGGTACTGTCCCGAAAGTTCTGAAAAAGACAAAAGAGATTCCGCATGATGTTTATCGTTACGGGCGTGCCTTCACATTACCAATTCCTGATCGGGGGCAAAAACATGAATGAGAAATCTTTGGTCACATATCACTGCAAACTCACAAGCTTAAGCCCGGTGCATGTCGGATGTGGGGAAAGGTATCGAAAAAATCTTGATTATCTGGTGGATAGGAAAAGTATCCATATCTTGAATAAAAGGAGACTCTTTTCCCTCATAGAAAAAATTTGCAGCGAAAGCGATATACTGGAATTAGCTGACTGTCTTGACAGGAGAGATCTGGGACGCTGGCTCGAAGAAAAAAAGATCGATTACAAGAAGGCCGTGGCAACCACGCACCCATGGAGGGACAATAACTTCAAAGGTGAGATTTATTCTGGGATTAAGGACGTGTGGGGAGACCCGATCATCCCGGGATCCTCATTGAAAGGAGCTTTAAGAACGGCCATCATAAAAGATTTGAACGAAAAGGATAATAGCCGGGCACTGAATGATCTGCTGGGATATGTCTTACGCAGGAAGAGTTTTAAAAACAATGAACTGAAATTTCTTGATCAAAGGTTTGTGAAAGACCTCCTGGGGAAAGATCCCAACCACAACCTTATGCGAACGCTTTCAATAGGAGACTTTTGTTTCCGGAAAGAAAGGCTCTCTCTTGCGGAGGTAGCGATTAAAACAACAAGAAAGAACGGGAGACTGGGGGAAAAATCATTCAGGATTTACCCCGAGGTTCTCGGAATTGGTATGACCGGCGAAGGCCGGATAGCCTTTGAAAAGTTCATCTTTCAAAAAGATAGAGAAAAAGGAGGAAAGCTTTTCGGATTTAGCGAAGAGCTTACTCTTGAATACATAAGAACTGCTGCGAATAAAATGAGTTCCAACGTAATAGATTCAGAAATTAGGTTTTTCCGCGGTCGAGATTCCCGGATTGCTGACTTTTATGATAGTTTGAGAAAGGAACTGGATAGCATAGGAGAGAATCAACTGGTTACGAGGATATCTTGGGGAATAGGATGGAAATCCATTACCGGGGAACTGATTTCGGACCTAACAAAAGAACTGAGGGAAGCCTTAAGGCTGGCACCGCATAAATATCCGTCAGAGTTCCCTAAAACAAGAAAAATAGCTCGTATCGGCAAAGATAACTTTCCTCTTGGATGGGTCAAGCTGACTTTCAGGAGAATGGAGGATGTAAGAAGGGAGATAGAAAGCAAAAGGAAGGAGGAACTTGCACACCTGCTGGAAATTGAAAAACAGGAGGCTGAAGAAGAGGAAAGAAGGAAGTTCTTGGCGAGTTTGCCGCCCGAAGAACGCGACATTGAAACAGTTAAGGATCCGGCCGTGTCAGAACAAAAAGTAGTCGAGATTTATAATAAGATTGATTCATTCTCTGAGCCAAACCGAATTAAGCTTGCCGAAGCCCTGAAAGAATACTGGATTTCTCAGGGCAAATGGAAAGGAAAATTGAGCAATAAACAAAAAATAAAGGTAGCCAAGATAAAAAAGGTACTTGGGGAGTTGTAGTTGCGACTTCCGTTAAATGGTTTATTAATTTATGATGAAGTTCAAAAAGGTTTTCAGAACGCTCGTGAATTTCTTCGAGCAGGAAAATATTAATTATGCATTAATAGGTGCCTTTGCTTTGAAGGCTTATGGCTATGCGAGATTTACCAGAGATCTGGATTTTATTGCCAGAAAAAAAGACAAGAATCGTATCAAGGCGTTTGTGGAATCATTGGGCTACCAAACAATTTACGAATCCGCGGGATTTTCGAACCATGTGCACCCGATTTCTTCCCTTGGCCGGATAGACTTCGTGTATGTGAGTGGTAACACAGCTGAAACAGTATTCAGTGAAGTGAGGAAAATGGACGTATTGGGGGATATTAAGGTTCAAGTCGTGAGTCCCCAACACATAGTGGCGCTTAAAGTATTCGCTATCAAGAATGATCCGGAAAGGCTTCACTCCGAGATGGTTGATCTAAAGGCTTTGATTGACTTGGGGGTTGTTGGCGAAGAGACAGTCAAAAGTTATTTCAAGAAGTGGAATCTCCTAGATGTATATGACAGGGTTAGGAGAAAAAAATGAGTCTCGATCTTGATAAAGACTTGCCGGTGACCGAAGAAGACGTCGAGTTTTTACGGAGAATCAGGCACAGAGACAGCATAACCTTCGAAGAGTATATCGATTTCCTGGAGGAATTGTGGAGACTTGATAACATTCCATCTAAGAAAGTAGTGGCTTTCGATGAGGAGTTTGAGCTGTAAAAAATACGTGGAATGGTTGGTAAGCGAAGTAGTAAACGTCGGTACGACAATCTGTATGGAGGGTATCGGTGGCTAAAATACTGGTTTTGACGGTCGGAGGATCACCGGCCCCCATTATACGCAGCATAAAAGAATATGCACCAGACTTCGTTTACTTTGTCTGCTCTAAGGGGCCTCTCCCTAAGGGTACGGAGGAGCTCGTAAACGGCAAGGGAGATCCTTGTGGCGACAAGCGCCAAGCGAAGTGCCCTCAGTGTGGTCACAACTTCTTTTTGGGCGACCTAAAAGGCAAGTCTATCGTCATCCAAACTCGTCTGCAAGAGCACCAGTACAAGATTTATTCGGTAAGCGATCCAGACGATCTTACCGAATGCTACACAAAAATTCAGGACCTTTCCAGGGATCTTCACAAGCGCTTTCAAGGAAGTAATGAAATTATTGCCAATTATACCGGGGGAACAAAAACAATGAGCGTTGCCCTTGCGTATTGTGCGTGCCTAAATCGAGATTGGAAACTGGCACTCAACGTTGGTCCTAGAACAGACATCATAAAAGTAAAGGATCATGACGTTTTTGTTGTGCTTGATAAGTCGATTGCCATTGTTGATTATGAGACAAGAAGGGTTCGATCAGCTCTTGCTGACTATGATTACCCTCAGGCCGAGTCGATATTAAGAAACTTACTGAGGGAACCTCTCGATAAAAACAAAAGAGCAAGACTTCTGACTCTGTGTCAAAAGATCCAGGGATTTAACCTTTGGGATCAATTTAAACACCAGGAAGCACTTGGGCTGATTGGTTTGTTTGGCTCGGATCTGGGAGATTATATTCTCCAGTTAAAGGATATCCTCGGACAACTGAAAAAAGGTAATCCGTACGCACAAGTAGCTGATTTAATAAATAATTCACTGAGGAGAGCACATCAGGGCAGGTATGACGACGCGGTGGCTCGTCTATATAGATCCACAGAACTATTTGGACAAATAACTCTTAGAAGAGATTTCAACCTGAATTCCTCCGAATCCACACTTAGTGACCTTTCCAGGATAAACACTGATGTCTCCAATAAATACAGGAGGATAGTGGGAGACAACGAGAAGTTATTACTGGGTCTCGACAAGACATACACTCTTTTATCTGATCTCGGTCATGTTATCGGTAATATTTATCAACAAAGGCGACCAATGATCTTGAATGCTTTATCCAGGCGGAATCACTCCATCCTTGCGCACGGTACGGTGCCTCTTGATGAGAATGATTTCCGAGAGGTTTATAAAATATTGGTTGGCTTACTGGAGTCATGTGCAAAACGTATGGGAGTGGATCTAGAACAGAAACAGCTACCAAGGGAAGAATTAGTGAGCAGTATATAAGGTTTGAAAGAGAGCCGGATTCTATCAGCTATCTCATGAGGTCAGGAGGAGACAAGTATTTTAAAGGTGTGAATATGCGCGCACCCAGGCACTAAATTGGGGATTCTCTAACTGCCTGGGATCATGAGCATTTTTAGTTCTTTGAAAAATAGGTTCGCGCAAATCGGGATTCTTTGAGAAATCAATATCTTAGGCTTGCATAAAGGGCTCGACTATGCTGCTTTTATGGCAGTTTACTGTGAAAATTTTAGGGGTTCGCGGAAAAGGTGCTCCAAGGGTGCGATATAACGAGCATATTCAGGCCAGCAGTTCTAAGGAATGACCCGATTTCGAGGGGATTGAGACATAATCGCCAGAGAACGCCATATTATCACACACTAGCGTTCTAAGGAATGACCCGATTTCGAGGGGATTGAGACGTCCCCAAGGATGCATTGTTAAGGCAGGTTGCAAGGGTTCTAAGGAATGACCCGATTTCGAGGGGATTGAGACCATCACTCCTTTCTTTGCCCCTTGCGGGGCGCTGATCGTTCTAAGGAATGACCCGATTTCGAGGGGATTGAGACCCATATTTAGTGTCCTGATAAGAAAAAGCAGCCCAATGTTCTAAGGAATGACCCGATTTCGAGGGGATTGAGACCTTGAATTTCCTTACTAATGCTGTTAGCTAGTCTTGTTCTAAGGAATGACCCGATTTCGAGGGGATTGAGACAGAAGAGGAAGCTGTAGAAAGGAGGTGTTGTGGAATGCGTTCTAAGGAATGACCCGATTTCGAGGGGATTGAGACCTAAATGAGGTGCCACGACTTCTTCCCAAAAATCCTCTAGTTCTAAGGAATGACCCGATTTCGAGGGGATTGAGACCACTTTTAACGTCTTTTATTATTTTCATGGTCACCTCCGTTCTAAGGAATGACCCGATTTCGAGGGGATTGAGACGTCAGAGGAAGCATTCGGGTTTTGAGTACACTTTCAGTTCTAAGGAATGACCCGATTTCGAGGGGATTGAGACGAAGCTGGATTACTGATGAATAAAGTAATAGGTTCCGCGTTCTAAGGAATGACCCGATTTCGAGGGGATTGAGACATTCCACGTTTATCACTGGATTAACAGAAATACTGGGTTCTAAGGAATGACCCGATTTCGAGGGGATTGAGACTCTTCTATTTGTTCCTTGATTGCCTTGATTTCTCTGGGTTCTAAGGAATGACCCGATTTCGAGGGGATTGAGACTTTATTAAGATATCCAATATCTTTCAACTTTTTGGTTATGTTCTAAGGCAGCGAAGCCGCAACCAAAGGGAAAAGAAAGTAGGCGCCGAGGACGGATTATGGTGTAAAATCACCATGTATGGCTTAGTGCCTTATTTTAATATCCTCCTCGGAGCG
>JALXAE010000276.1 GCA_026992355.1 Syntrophobacterales bacterium
TGAAAAAAGGCGGTATGCATTTTGTCATAAAAGTCTTTTCCAGATACCACAAATACTTTTTCACCGTAGGCGAGCTCAGCCTGCTCAAGACGGCCAGGCCCGAGTAGTTGACAAAATGCCCTATTCGCTGTGCCATCAGGCGCATTAGGCGCTGATAGGCATCGGGCTGATCAACGCCTATGATGGCAGCTACATCTCTGTCCAAATAGCTCAGCAAAATTTCCTGCAGCTCGGCCCTTTTTTCCCCTTCGTTTTCTGCCAACACCACTTTCGGATACCCTCCAAAGGTCATGTACTCCTTCAAAAGACCGTCCATCAAGTCCGGATGAATCGCAGCTGCCTGCTGCCGGTTGTCTTTGTATTTGTATGCCGTTTTAAAGTCGAAAAACTCCCTGTAGCTCAGGGGCATCAGATGAAACACCCGTTTTCGTCCGGCAAGCGATTCGATCACTTTCTCTTTCAGTTCCAGGCTGCCCGAGCCGCTTACCACAAATTTGTACGGCAGTTCCCTGTCATAAATTCCTTTGAGAAAAAGCCCTGCATCCTGCTTGCGCTGAATCTCATCTATAAAGACCACTGCCGGCCTTTCGGCAAATGTTAAGCGCAGGGCATCCACGAAGCGCTGCTGAGAAGCAAACAAGCCGGAATCTGTATCTATGTCCAGGCTGTAAAACCCCACAGGCCTGCCGGCCTGCCGGATTTCAGCCATTAGTTTTTTCATCAGGGTCGTCTTCCCAACTTGCCGGGGCCCCAAAATGACGGTAATCTCCGGCTTGGAAAGATGAGCCCGAATGGCCGCTTCTCCGGTTCTGACGATGTACTCCATATTGCAAATATACACTTTTTTAAAAAGCGACTTTCAAAAAAGTTAAACTTTTTTGAAAGTTGAAATCCAGAATAGTTGATTTTTGCGCTGTTGCGCTCCAATTTATACGCATCATTGGGCTTTAAAGGGGCTTTTGCTCTCAAAGGGAAGAGGTTGGAGGGTGTGAGCTACCCCAGCTGCTGAATGAGAAAGCCCTACTTTCCCAAGTTGTTCCAGCCTGGCATATCCTCCTGTGGAGAAAATCGGAAAAGTTGCAAAACTCAAATAGATGTTGTATATTTGCCCCTGACAGCAATGTCATCGCCCATTACGTTCTTTGTTTTTGCGCGCAGCGGCCATGCTTGGGATGCTCTACCCGAAAAGCACCAATCCGCCAATGGGAACAGGCGTTCCCGACCCTCTGATTCTGTGGGGCATAGAGCACTGAAACCCACCTCAGACATATTTCCGCCCGAAGTTCGGGCGGGAAGACTATGCGTGCATAAGCAAGATTTGAGCGTAGATGCTACAAAAGCGAACTTTTGGTGTAGAAAAGGTTCGTTTATACGGTAGTTGGCAGAAATCAAAAAAGGATAATTATGGAAGCATTAAAAAGATACATTGAAACAAGAGAGCTACTTTTTAAACAAGCAGATATTGCTCCAAAATCAAATTTTGTAAATATAAACACCGAGAGAGTAAAAAGAGTTCATTATCTTGAACTGGGAAGCGGAACACCGTTAGTTTTAATTCATGGAGGTCTTGGGCATTCTTCTGATTGGTTTCCGATTTTAAAACAACTTTCAGAACATTTCCATTTGTATATAGTAGATCGACCTGGGCATGGTTTAACAGATCCAATTGATTATTCAAATGTTAATTTTCAACAAGCTGCAGTAGATTTTGTTTCCGCTTTTATGGATAGTGTCGGTTTAAAAAAGGCTTCTCTGTTAGGCAATTCCATGGGTGGTTTTTTTTCTATTTGTTTTGGACTATCGTATCCGGAAAGGGTGGATAAATTAATTTTAATTGGAGCACCGGCTGGACTAAACCGGTGGATCCCCCCCATGCTTAGATTAATGGGTGTTAGGCCAATCAATAAGCTACTTGCTAAGACTATTGCGAAGCCGAGTGTTATGGGAACAAAAAAAATCTACGAACAAGTATTAGTAGCAAATGTTGATAACTTGCCTCAAGTTTATTTTGAGCATGGTTTTTATCACATGTTACTCCCTAACATAGCAATAAGCCAAAGAACTATGTTAGAAAATGTTCTGAATATTAGAGGGTGGAAAGAAGAATATTATCTAACTGATAAATTAGATCAACTAACCCCCCCTGTTCACTTTATATGGGGGAGCCAGGATGCCTTTGAAAAGCCTGATGCTGGAATTGTAAAAGCATCTAAAATAAACAATTACACTTTTGAGATAGTAGAAAACGCCGGTCATTGCCCATGGCTTGATGAACCAAATAAATGTTCATCTCTTATAATCGAAAAGATAGAAAAATAGACTTCTGCCAACAAAAAATATAGTGCATTTGGCAGACAGTGCTAAACCAAAAGATGAGAGCAACAAACAAACATAATACAAACCCGAAAATATGGGGCTTTGAGATGCCAAACGCACCATATTTAAACCGCTGGCCAAAATGTAAAAGACTTACAAAAAGCTTTGACTCACCTAAACACCATATCGAAATAGAACATAACCTGCCTCAAGGAGCATAACTTCTTGACAATACAGTTCAAAGACGGTTTTTCTTTAACAAAAAAAATAATCGTAGCAAAATGAAATGGTTAGGCTTAATCGTCGTAATAGTCTTTAGCTGCGGCCGGGGATTAAATAATCTGACTGAACCCTCAAATTGCAAGGAATTGGCCCAAATTGTTAATGCAGGTTGGAAAAGGCTGAAGATAAAAACACTAAACTTCATTATTCCTGTGGAAAAGGGTTCGCAAGAAAATTTAGCCATGCAATAAATTCTGATTCCTGTACTTTAAAGAAAGACGAATTGATAAAGTTATTGGGCAAGCCCGATGAAATTATTGACAGGGCAATGGATTATTTCAGACTATAGCCCCGGCGGATGATTCCAAATAAAAAAACATTGGTATCTTTGCACCATGCATAAAGGAGCTAAGTTAGACGACTACATGGTCTTCAGGCGTCGTGCCATCGAACTTTACCAGCAAGGCGAGAAACAAAAATTCATTGTCAAAGCTTTAGGGGTTAGTCAACCTACAGTTAGCCGTTGGATATCGGAGTTCAAAACCAAAGGAGAAGCTTTCTTGGAACGTCCAAAGATTGGCGGTTCTAAACGGAAGCTAACGCCTGACCAACTCGAAGAATTGACCAACATGCTGGACGAAGGAGCAGGCACCATGGATTTGAAGGCAATCTGTGGACCCGTGCCCGAATCAAAGAACTTATCACCGCAAGGGGAAGCGCGGCATCGTTAAACACGGGCCGTTACGTGGAGGTGTGCAATCAATCAGTATGGTGATTCCCAGCGGTAAACTGTACTTTGAGCTCAAACGAGGTAGTTTCAAAGGTGTAGATGTGGCAAATTTTTTAAGGAAGGTATTAAAGCGATTTAGGAGGAAAAAGCTAATCATTATTTGGGATGGAGCGACTATCCATTGGAGTAAAGAAGTCAAAGAGTTTCTTCGCACAGAAGCCAAGGGAAGAATTCTTTTGGTACAATTGCCTTCACATTCTCCACAATTGAATGCCGATGA
>JALXAE010000277.1 GCA_026992355.1 Syntrophobacterales bacterium
ATTGGACTCCTTTTAGGCTTTGTTATTCCGAAAGGTGGACAGTTGCCCTATCAAGAAAAGGTGTTTTTGGGTCTCCACAGGCATAGCTGGGGAGATATTCACCTCTTTTTCGCTATAACCTTTTTAATCATACTTCCTTTCCATTTATGGCTCAATTGGAGTTGGATTAGCTCATCCACGAAAAAATATTTTGGTGAAAAGTGGAAAAAGTACCTATTGGTTCTATGTGGAGCGTGGGTAGTTCTGCTAATAGTTGCTTATATTATTGAGCACTAGTTCTGATTTCTGAGCACCTGTAGGTTTTTCTTTCCAGAGAAGTGATGCATTGATCAGGTGGTTTAAACCGTTCGGCTACTTCTTTGTTTAGTTGGCTTGTAACTGAATGCACTATATTTTTCGCTAGTATATTGAGAAAACGGTGATGAAGGGCATGCCCTGCTCGATGTATCCTAAAATGACCTAGTACAGGTTTTCCAAGCAGGAGTAGGTCTCCAAGAAAATCCAGGATTTTATGCCTAACACACTCATTAGAAAATCTAAGACCTTCTTTATTGAGTATTGACTTGTCATCGAATACTATAGCGTTTTCCAAGGAACCGCCTAAAGCCAACCCTTGGCTTCTCAATCTTTCTACATCTTTCAGAAAGCCAAAGGTTCTGGCAGGTGCTATTTCTTCAACAAACTTTTGAGAACTAAAAGACCATGAAAAGGTTTGATAGCCAATTGCAGGGTGTTCAAAATCTATAGAATAAGTTATTTTTAATTCGTTTGCCGGCTTCGCCAGTAAGTAAGCGTCTCCTTCTTTGTATTCTATTGGTTGAGTTACCTGAAAAAAGCTTTTTATCGCTTCTTGGCTTTTTAAACCAACTTCCATGATTTTTTCTACATAATATCGAGAACTTCCGTCACAGATGGGTATTTCAGGGCCTTCAACTTCAATAAGAACATTATCTACTCCACAACCTATAAGAGCAGCCAATAAGTGTTCAACAGTTGTAACACCGGTTCCGTTGCATCCTATTGTTGTGGCCAGGTATGATTTTGAAATGGCGCTGTATGTGGCTCTTACCGGCGGAGGAGAATATTTATCGCATCTTCTAATTCTAACCCCGGTTGAAGGCGGAGCAGGCTTTAGTACCAATCTTACCTTGGCTCCACTATGAAGCCCAATACCACATAATTCCAATTCCCTGTTTAAAGTATGCTGTTTGAGCACACAATTTCCCACCCTTTCCTCCTCTTATTTGCAATTTTCCCCGTCTCCCACCGGTACTCAATTTTTTAGAGAAACCAATGGCATAATTCTCGCACTTTTTACAAATGATTTTAGAATTCGTCAAGAACAGTGCTTAAATTTATAAACTTTTTTATCAAATGACCTTCTATTTTCATAAAAAGCGACATAAATATAGCTATTGTTAAGTGGGCTATTAATACAAGCAAAAGTCTTTTGGGGAGGGTGAAGATGCGAGTAATCTTTGTTGGTGTTGGTGAAGCTTGTGATGAAAGATATCCCAATACTTCCATTTTGGTAAAAATTTTTGGCTCAGAAGGTAAAAAACGATGTTTTTTGCTTGATTGCGGCTTTTCTGCCGCTCATGCTTTCTGGAATTATGTAACAAATCCAGAGAAATTGGATGCAATATGGATTTCTCATTTTCACGGGGATCATTTTATGGGAGTACCTTTACTCTTGTTGCGAATGTGGGAAATGGGTAGGAAACGTCCTCTCACGATAATAGGGCAAAAAGGGATAGTCGATGTGGTGGAAAAGGCGATGGAGTTGTCCTATCCTGGGTTTATGAATCGTTTTAGGTTTGAATTGACCTTTATTGAGTGTGAGCCTGGAATAAGCCGTGAGATTTTGGGATGCACGTGGAGTTTTGCCGAAACCGAGCATTCAAAACGTAATTTGGCCGTCGCCATAGAAACATCATCGGAGAAACTGTTCTACAGCGGCGACGGACGGCCATCTTCCGACTCTGTGGAATTGATTTCAGGCTCAACCATTATAATCCATGAGGCATTTCATGTGCGAGATGAAGTGCCGGGTCATGGTACGGTAAAAAATGTAGTGGAAATTGCTCGAAACCGAAATATCAAGCACCTAGCACTGGTTCACATGCAGAGAGATGTAAGAAAATGGAGAGAATTACAGATTAGAAGGGAGCTTGCAAAGCTGGAGGACATAAACGTTTATCTTCCACTTCCTGGAGAATGTTTAGAGCTTTAAAATTGCTACTTCCTTACTGAAAAGAGGGAATCTTCTTTGCAATCCCCGGATTTTTCTTTTACCTCGCATATTGAACACAGTGTGCCATAATCCGGTTTAGAATGGCGAGTTGTTACATCATTGCCCGTGGGATAATCGGGGCAATTTGTGCACCAGTGCCACACATCGCTTCCTTCTTTTCGTTTGTAAATAGCCATAATTCACTCCTTTTTCTCGTAAGTTTATGTGTGGGTAACGACAGTTTCTAAAATTCTATGCCTCGCTGAGCTTTTATGTTTTTATCCACAAAGTGGTGCTTGATTGATTTCATTTCCGTAACTAAATCGGCAACATCAATAATTTCCTGAGGGGCATATCGGCCTGTGAGTATAACATGAATAAAGGGAGGTCTATTTTCTAAGACCTTTACCACTGTTTTAGGTTCAAGAAGACCATAATGAAATGCGTAATTAATTTCGTCAAGGACTACCATATCATATTGGCCTTCGAGTATAGCTTTGCTTGCCTTTTTCCAGCCGGCCTGGGCTAGTTCTATATCTTTTGACTTATCTTCCTTGTTGCTGACAAATCCTCCACCAGTTTGGTAAAGTTTCACTGTAGGCAACTTTTTTATAGCTTCCATTTCCCCGTACTTCCACGATCCTTTTATGAACTGGAATATTGCAACGTCCATTGCATGTCCTGCAGCTCTTAGAACCATCCCCAGAGCAGCACTTGTTTTCCCTTTACCTTCCCCGGTAAAAACTATTAAAAGACCCTTCCGTTTCACGGCCTATTCTCCCTACCATCGAAAATTAGCTTCCCGTTTTGTAATATAATCATTACTATGAAATCTATCATAGGCAACTGGTCATTAATATTGATTTGAACTTCTTTTTATGTAAAGCCATCTAAATCGTTTGAAAAGGTTGTATTTAGATTTTAGCTTCGAATTTTGCTTTTTTGTGGGAGTGGAACAAGATGAATTTTGATGATGCGTACAGGAATTTACTCAACTGGAGCAAGGAAATTTATCTTCTGGATGGTATCATTGGACTGCTGGAATGGGATCAAAGGTGCTTCATACCTGATAAAGGGCATGATGGCCGTTCTGAACAAATTGCTTACATTACAAAGATAAAGCATGAGATGTTAAGAAATCCCAAGGTTGCTGAATGGCTTGCCATTGTATCTCTTTATGACAACGATCCTGATATTGAGGCCAATGTACGAGAATGGAAAAGGTGGTACGATAGGGCATCGAAAGTCCCCGTTGATCTTGCCGAAAGCATTGCGAAGCTTACTTCTCAAGCTGAAACCGTATGGGCTAAAGCTAAGAAAGACAATGACTGGGAAAGTTTTAAGCCGTATCTTTCTGAAATTTTTCATCTGAAGAAAGAAGAAGCTGAAGCTGTTGGCTATGAAAATAGTCCTTATGATGCTCTTTTTGACAATTTCGAGCCCAATGCAACCGTTTCTGAGTTTTTGCCTTTTGTAGAAGAACTAAAAGGGAAACTACAAAATGTGCTTTCCAGGGTTTTATCAACTGAAAATGTTGATGATTCTTTTCTTTACAGGAAATTTCCTGTGCAAATTCAGGATAGGTTTTTTCGGACCATAGCTAGGAAAATTGGATACAATTTTTCGGCAGGCAGACTGGATGAGACTGTGCATCCCTTTACGGTGGCGATTGGGCCAGCAGACGTTAGAATTGCTGTTCGACTCAGTGACCACGATATTAGAGTAGGCTTGTTCAGCACCATCCACGAAGTAGGACATGCCCTTTATGATCAGGGACTGGATCCTGAAAAAGTTGCCACTCCCCTGGGAATGCCTGTATCTTTGGGGATTCATGAATCTCAATCGAGGTTCTGGGAAAATATTGTTGGCAGATCAAAAGGGTTCTGGGTTTATTTCTATCCCAGGCTTCTTCAGCATTTTCCAATACTTGCTGATATATCGCTTGATAGTTTTTGGAGAGGCGTAAATAAAATTGAACCTTCTCTTATCAGAACTGAGGCGGACGAGCTTACTTACATTTTTCACATTATTTTAAGATTTGAGATTGAACTTGGATTACTGGAAGGTGCACTAACAATTGAGGATGTCCCGTATGCCTGGAACGCAAAGATGAAAGATTACTTGAATATTGAACCTTCAGATTACAGTTCAGGCGTATTACAGGATGTCCACTGGAGCAGCGGTCTGGTGGGTTATTTCCCCACCTATCTTTTGGGAAGCATTTATGCTGCCCAGTTGAAAAATGCTTTGGAGAAAGAACTGGGACCCATAGATGAATTGTGTTCTAAAGGGCAATTTTTTAGTATTCTCGAATGGTTGAGGTATAAAATTCATAGAAAGGGATGCAAACATTTACCGGCAGATTTAATAAAAGAAGCCACGGGTTTTCCGCCGTCTGCTGGTTTCTTCGTTGAGTACATGGAAGATAAAGTAAACAGAGTGTATGGAGTTTAAAGGGTGATTTCGCTTCAAGGGGTTTCAAAATACGTAGGAGACAGAGCTCTGTTTGAGAATGTAAACTGCGCACTCAGACCTTCGGACAGGACTGGTCTGGTTGGAGCTAACGGTACAGGAAAGACCACATTGCTTAACATAATTTACGGAGTAGTAAATCCCGACGATGGAGTTGTTTTGAAAAACAATCGTTTGAGAATTGGCTATTTGAAGCAGGAGTGCAATCTTTACGGTTCAGCCTCTTTGTTGGATTTTGTTACGTCCGTTTCTGACGATCTCGACCGACTCAAAGTCATCAGGTTGGAACTTGAAAAAAATCTTATGAGCGGTGATATCTCCTCCGAAGAAGCCGAAGAGCTTTCTCTAAGGTACGCCGAGGTGGTAGAAAAAATAGAACATCTTGAAGGTTACGATCTGGAGGCTCGGGCTAAAAAAATTCTTGCAGGTCTTGGATTTGAAGAAAATTGGTGGGATAAACCGGTACGCACTTTGAGCGGCGGTTGGATTATGAGAGCGGAAATGGCAAGAATTCTCCTGTCGGATCCTGACGTATTACTTCTTGATGAGCCAACCAATCATTTGGACTGGTATTCCCTTTTGTGGTTAGAAACTTTCCTCAAGGAGTTTAAGGGTTCGCTTGTGATAGTTTCCCACGACAGAGAATTTCTTAACCGGATAGTGAATCGAATTTGGGAACTGGATGGAGGCAGGTTGTACGAATATACGGGAAACTACGATAGCTATCGGAAACAGAGAATACAGCGTATCGAACACCTGAAGTCGGCCTATCGTCATCAACAGGAAAGAATCAAGCAGATAGAAGAATTCATAGCCAGGAATAGAGTGCGAAAGGATAGAGCGAGACAGGTTCAAAGTCGTTTAAAGATGCTGGAGAAGATGGACCGAATTGAGCTCCCCGTTGAGGAAGAGGTTGTTGAGTTTCATTTTCCTGAACCTGATAGATGCAGCAGAAGGGTTGTTGAGCTACATTCTGTGTCTAAACATTACGGCAATGTAAAGCTGTATCAAGATTTAAACCTTATAATTGAAAGACATGATAAAATAGCTTTTATCGGAGTAAATGGTTCTGGAAAGACCACACTCCTCAAAATAATTGCGGGCCTTATAAAACCGGATACTGGAAAGCGCAAAACTGGATCTAACGTTAAAATAGGGTATTATTCTCAGCACAGGCTGGAGACTCTTAATCCGAATTTGTCAGTTTTTGAAGAAGCCCTTTCGGTAAGTGGAGACATTGCACAAACCACACTTCGTCAACTACTTGGTGCTTTTAGGTTTACGGGTGATGATGTTGACAAAAAGGTAAAGGTTTTGAGTGGAGGTGAAAAGGCCAGGTTAAGTTTGTGTAAGCTGTTCTTAGAACGACCTAATCTTTTACTTCTTGATGAGCCAACCAATCACCTGGATATTCCATCTAGAGAGGTACTTGAGCGGGCATTAAAATCTTACGCTGGGGCGGTATGCTTTGTTAGTCACGACAGAAGATTTATAAACGCTGTTGCAACAAAGGTTCTTTTCTTCGATAGGGGTAAAGTGGAATTGTTACCAGGCAATTATGACGATTTTGAGCGGATATGGAAGAAGAGATTGAATTGCAACGCTATTTCCGAACAAGGTTCAGGAAGTTGTGAAAAGGTAATCTCTATTCAAAAACGAACCAGAAAGAGAAAGGAAGAAAAGCGCTTGCAAGCTCAGTGGCGCAGTGAACTTTATCGACTTAAAAAGCCAGTTGTTGATGAAATTAACAGGATTGAAGCTGAACTTGATGATGCTCACTCTGTTTTGGATGAACTGAAATCTTTACTTGCCAATCCCGAGATCTATAAAAATAGTGAGAGGGTAAAAGATTTGCAAAAGCAGTATAATTCTGTGAAAAGAAAGATTGATGAGTTAACTTATGTTTGGGAAGAGAAATCTATTGAATTGGAGGAATTGGAGAGGAATTTCTGGCAGGAAAAAAGACAAAGTCAAAGGAGTTAACTATGGTTAAAGTACTTTCGCTTGTAATGGCGATGATTTTGTCGGTTTTTACTTTTTGTAGTTGTGTGCCGGGGCCTGCTACTCAACAACATTACGAAACTTCCGCCTGGCTTGGTGCGGTGGGAGCTGGAATAGGTGCACTGGTTGATAAAGACAATAGATGGAGGGGGGCAGTAATAGGAGGCACACTGGGAGCTCTGACCGGCTACGGGCTTGCGGAGATTAGCCAAAGAGCAGCGAGGGAAGCTGCTTACAGGCACGATACCGTTACTTACTACAACCGCACGACAGGAGAATGGGTGCAATCTGATCCGGTTTATTACGGACCAGATTATGCCACAGTACGGGTAAGAACAGGTTATGGTCAACAGCTGCGACAAGAAAGATACGAACAGGTGCCTTTACGCTGATTTTAACTTTTCAGCTGTTCGATTCTGTTTAGATGTTGTTTGAGAACAGGATTATTGGGAAAAATCTTGAGGCTTTTTCGAAGCACGTCAATAGCAATGTCATATTCTTTGCGTACTTCGTAAAGCCGTGCGAGGGTGAGCCAAACATGAGGCTCCCCTCGACCTTTCTTTAACCGTCTTTTTACAAGAAATATTGCCAGTTTACTAAATGAGTCGTAAAAAAGATTTTTAGGTCCTTCTATTAATTTCACGAATTCGAAACTCCTGTTACCTGTAGTTCAGAGAATTACAAGTTTTTTAATCATGTGAACAACTTCGTGAGGGTCGTCCATAATAGTGATTATGTCTAAATCATCAGGTGAAATGTAGGCTTTTTCAAGAAGTGTAGTTTTTATCCAGTCAATGAGACCGTTCCAGTATTCGGATCCTACCAGTATAACGGGGAAAGCCTTCAATCTTTTTGTTTGTATCAGGGTTAGGGCTTCAAAGATTTCATCAAGAGTTCCAAACCCACCGGGCATCCCGATATATGCCTGGGCATATTTTACGAACATGACTTTGCGCACGAAGAAGTATCTGAATTGAAGTTTCACATTGGAAAAGGGGTTTGGTTCCTGCTCGAAAGGAAGCTGTATGTTAAGGCCTACCGATTTTGCACCGCCTTCTGATGCTCCTTTATTTCCAGCTTCCATTATACCGGGGCCACCCCCTGTGATAATATTGAACCCGGCCTTTGCAAGTTCGCGTGCAATAATTACTGTTTTTTCGTAATATTCATCCCCGGCCTTTACACGTGCAGAGCCGAATATTGAAACGGCTGGATATATTTCACTCAACACCTCAAAACCATCAACAAACTCTGCTAAAATTCGAAAAAGCCTCCACGAATCCTGAACGGTCATAGCATCGATAATAAACTGTTTTTCTTTCACTTCATTCTCCCGCATGGCAATTTATTCACATAATGAACAAATAGCTTTCTTCCTTTTCTAGTTTGGGTAACTTCTCCTCGCTTTATCAGAGAATGAGAAGCTTTGTAAAGAGGTTGATTTTTATTTGTGAAAGATGATGCGAAAAACCTTTCAAGTCAAAACAAAATGAATATGAGTTTTAGTAAAGTGTGTTCATACGGAAACTAAAGTATTGTTCTTTGCCGACATTACGATTATCTGCCATCCATTTTGAGCAAGCTTTTCCAGAATTTTCATACATCTCACACTTCTATCGTTGTCGAAGTAAGCAAAGGGTTCATCAAGAAGCAGAAATGTTCTGTTGTTCAAAAGCAATTCAATGAGAGCCAACCTGGCTGAAAGAAGGAGCTGAGAACTTGTGCCATCGGATAGCTCGCCTATTTTAAATCTATGTCCATTTTTTCTGATTGCTTCCCAATTATTGCTAAATTCCTTCTCGTCGAAAAAGAGTGTTTGAGCATTAAATTTAACTTCGCTATAGGCATTTCCAGTAATATTGGAGAATATTTCCGAGGTTTTTTTCTGAAAATCCTTAACATATTTTCTATCTATTTCTCTTTTCAGTGTTGAGAGCACCTTCGTTGTGTAAGTCAAAACTTTTTCCATGCGTTTTACGGAATCCAGCTTCCTTTCTAATTCCAGTTTTTCTATTAGAAGTGTGTCCAGCCAGCTTCTATCTGGTTTTTTAGCAGTTTTTCCTTTCAATGTGGCTATAGCTTCTGAAATTTTTACGAATTCAGTATCCAGTTTTTCTTCATCATTCCTTACATTTTTCAGGTGTTTTTCCAGTTTTGGGAGTTCGTCATTTCCATACTTTTTTAGATGTCTTATGGTTATTTGCTCCTCTAATTCTTCGATTTTCCTTGAAAAGTTCTTCAGTTTTTCTTTCTTCTGTTCTAGGATTTTGAGAATTTGCTTATTTTCTCCAATGAGTGAATTTTTAACTTCTTTTTCTCCATCAAGCTCTTTTTTCAATAGGGAGAGTTTTTCCAAAAGGGTTTGTCCCTGTAATTTTAGTTTGGAAACTTCTTTTCGCTCGCATTCAAGCTCTTCGATTCTCCTTCTGGTGTTGTCCATCTCGGTTTCAAGCTCAGAAAGCTCCGGGATACCATCTTCGAAATAATGTTCTATGTGTTCTTTTTTTCTTGCTAGCTTTACTAGCTCTTTCAGTTTTTTTATCTCACCATATTCTTTCTTGAGTCTTTCGAGTTCCTCCGATATTTCCCCGTACGTAACAACTCCCAGCATTAGATCCCTGTATTTGATTACCGCCTGACCTCTAAACTCCACCCTGTCGCCAGCTTGATATTTTTTACCGTCGATCTCTACCGTCTTTTCGGCTTCAATAACATTAATACGACCACTGTATTTAGTTTCCTTTTTTTTCAAGTGCTTCCACTGCTGAAGAAGATATGACAACCTTTCAAAGCCATAGCTTTTCCATTTTCCCAGTTTTCTTTCGCATTCTCTGAGCATGGAAACTCTATTCAGTTCTTTGCTTAGTTTTTCTAACCTCTTTTTGTTTAATTCTATCTGGGTATCAAGAGAGTCTAATTTCCCGATTTTTTCTCTTATCCCTTGCAACTGTTTTTCTAACTGGGCGATTTTCTCTTCCTTTTCAGAAATACTTTCTTCCAGGGTTTTTATTTTAGTTTCTCTTTTTTTCATTTCTTCCCGCAGGGCTTGTACTTCTTTTTCAAGTTCTCCATAGGTTCTGTATGGGATTATGAGCTCCAATTCTTTTCTGATACGTTTTAATTTTTCTTTTTCTTTTTTCTTACGTTCGGCTTCTTTCTGAATTCTTTCTAATTCTTTAAGATCCCTTTCATATTCGGCCAGTTGACTCTCTATCTCCTTTACACGGTCAGAAATCTCTCCAAGTTTTTTCTGGAGATTTTCCTTTTCTTTGCCAAAGGTGCCAATCAGGGTTCCTTTTTTGCCGACTATCTCACCAATCCTCTTTTCTAGATCATTTATGCGCCCTGAATGGAGTACGCCATCCAGAAGTTCCTTAATCCCCTTTGATGTAGCAACTGAGAGATCTCTTTCTCTGAGGATCAGTAGTCTTTCAAGAACGGGGGAAAAATTCTCATATCCCTTGTTAGCAAGGAACTTTTCTATAGATTTTGGAGTTGTCAGTTCCGTGCCGTCAGGGCTTTTGAGTGATATTGTTTTATCCTGGGCATTTAATCGGAGCCTATATACTGCACCCTTTATTTCGAAATCGATTTCCACTACAGGATTTGCTGGTGTTCCAACGCTTTTCTTTTTTTCAATTTCTTCAGGCTTCAATCTAAAGGCATCTTTTATACCTTCGATAATCGTAGACTTTCCGTATTCATTGGGCTCAAAGAAAAATTGAGGGTTTTTTTCTCCAAGAAAAACGGTTTCGTCACTAAAAACCTTGTAATTCTTGAACCTTGCCCTCAAAAGCCTCATACTTAAGTTTTCCAAAATACTCCGTTTTGATAATCTAACTATGCTAAACTACTACTAAAAAGGTGTAATGCTACATTTTGTTCAGGTATATTTGTTCAGGCCGTAGATCTGGAATAGCTTTTTCTGGACTGTAGACATGCGTGAAATGGTTTTTACAACTCGTCTGTTGGGGTAAATTAAGATGACTTCGTGTATATCCTGGAGCTCTTCAATAAGAAGGGTTGTGGTGATTTCCATACCTTCCCGATTGGCGATAAGACAAAGGAGTTTTATCAACAGAAGGGCAAGAACGCAGACAAAGGCATGAACCCTTATTTTGGAGTCAGTCCAGTGGTATGCGGGATAGTAAGATAGAAGATCTCGGTCTTTGAGATGATGAAATGCGTTTTCTATTTTATGAGCTGAACGATATTGGGAGACTATGTAGTCGGTGCTCTCTTCATGAAGGTTGGTGAAAAGGATGGTTTTCCCAAAAGATGCCTTTTTGTAGACAACCTCCGTCTTTTTCCTTCTTATCTGAAGCTTGTTAACCCATCCGTTGTGCCATACCTTAACGGAGAAAAACCTCAAGGCCTGGGATGTCCCTATTTTCTTCATTTTGAGAAAGGTCGTTACCTTTGCATAGGCTATCTCCGTAGGTTCATTCTTTACGGTCTCGAAAAACTCCCTGGTTTTCTTTACCATTTCCCGGAGCTGCTTTTCAAAGATGTGTTCATCCCTTCGGGCCCGTTTTTCATTATAAGTAATAACAATTGTTTTCTTGCTTCCGAAAACATATTTGCTGGTTCTGTAAGCCTTTACACCCCCTGGGGTTTCTATGAAATGCTCTAGTGGAATAAGCAAAAGATCCCGATGGTGGGATGGTACAAGTGAGCCCACAAAGGCTATACCTGATTTTTCCGCATACTCAATATTCTCGGAACTGTTGTTACCTTTATCAAAGATCAGAACCAGCTTCCCTGTTTTTCCACCTGCCTCTTGGTAACGCTCTATAAGACGGCTTATAGCGGTAGGAAAAAGGGAAACGTCGTGAATATGCACAAAGTAAACAGTAT
>JALXAE010000278.1 GCA_026992355.1 Syntrophobacterales bacterium
CTTTTGTAATTCCAAATTCAGCCAAAATCTTCCCCGCAGGTGTGGTCGCTCCCTCATCAACAAAGGCAAGTAAAAGATGCTCAACCGATATATACTCGTCCTTCAAACGCTTGGCTTCTTCTTCAGCGTTGACCAGCAGTTTGCTAAGCCTTTGAGTTATGTAAACCTTACCGGGCTCCACTCCTGGACCACTTACCCTAGGCCGCTTTTCTAATTCTTCCTCGACACGCTTTTTTACCTCATCAATGGGAACTTCCATCCTTTGTAGTAAGCGAACAACGAGCCCATCGCTTTGTTCAAGCAAAGCCAGCAATAAATGCTCGCCATCAACTTCTTGATGACCATATTTTATAGCTTTCGTTTGGGCCTGCTGTAATGCTTCCTGAGATTTTACTGTAAATTTATTTATATCCATATTTTCTTCCTCCTTTTATGTTCTCGCTTTTAATTAAAAACTTCAATAATCAGCCAAACTAGAAAACACTCTGAAAATCAGTAACATCGCACCAACCAACCCCTCCATTCACGAAAGGTTGCCAATCAAAAAAGTTTTTAATGAGTATTATCAGCCTTTTATGTTACTGAGAGCCTATCAAATTGGAAATTTTGAATTCCAGAATTGATATTCTGCGTTCCAACTCTTCCAATCTGTCCAGAAGATCCAAAACCACTCCAATACCTGCGTAATTGATACCTAGATCATTTCTTAATCTAATTATTTTTTTGACAATTGGAACCACATCTACATCAAAAAGCCAGCCTTCATCCTTCTCATCCCTTGCTGCAGGATCAATAAGTCCCAACCTCACAAAACGCTCTATGACTTCAGGATGGACCCCACTCATTGATGCCACTTGTTCTATTTTCAAATACGTTAATCTACCATTTTCATACCTTACTGCGACAAGCCCTTTCTTCTCTTCCATATTTCCCTCTCGCTAGGCCCTTGGATTAAAGTTCGACACCCTCTGAAGCTCTTCAAAAAGCCTCCTCTCGTCTGGTGTCAAATGTTTTGGAACCCTAATCTGGACTACAGCGTACAAATCCCCGGAAACACCTTTTGGGTTTGGCATTCCTTTACCTTTAAGTCTCAACTTTTGCCCACTTTGCGTTCCCGGCGGAATTTTAAGGGTAACAGGTCCATCCAATGTGTTCACAGAAACATTACCACCCAGAGCAGCTTCCCAGGGGGATACTGGCAAATCCATGTATAAATCTCTTCCCTCCAGTCTGTACACGGGATGAGGTTCTATTTCCACGCGTAGATAAAGATCACCGCTTCGTCCTCCCCCTGAACCCGGGCTCCCCTGGCCGGCCAATCGTATCTTTTGACCGGGAAGAATTCCTCTGGGTATTTTTACTTCATAGGTTTTATTATTTTGCGGCAAAGTAATTACCTTGGTTGCACCACGATACGCATCTTCAAGAGATATTCTTATAGTTGCTTCCTGATCAGCACCATCTCGAACCCAAGTAAAACCCCCGCCAGCACCAGACGAATAAAACCTACCACCTCTCTGTTGTCCTCGACCTCTGCCAAAAAGCAATTCGAAAAAGTCGCTGAAACCAGATTCTCCACCGAAACCTCCAAAGAAAATATCTTCTGCGCCCCCTCCTCCGGAACCAAAATCGAAATGAATATCCCATCCTGGCGGAGGACGAAACTCCTGTCCCGCCTTCCAGTGCGCACCTAGCTGATCATATTTCTTCCGTTTCTCGGGGTCTTTTAATACCTCATAAGCTTCATTTATTTCTTTGAATTTTTCCTCAGCACCGGGCTCTTTATTCACGTCCGGATGGTATTTTCGTGCAAGTTTCCGGTAGGCCCGTTGAATCTCTTCTTGAGAGGCGTTTCTGGGCACACCAAGGATCTCGTAGTAATCTTTATATTGCACACTCATGGCCTCTTGTTACCTTCCGCCGCAACTTTTCGTGTTAGCAATTTTGAGGCACCCTCAACGGGTGCCTCGTGCACGTAACGATATTTATTTGGTGATCAAAACAAATGTAATGTTATCAAGAAGTTACTACAAAACCTATTTACTTCTCGGTAAATTCTGCATCTATTACATCATCCGAACCTGAAGCCCCCTGCGCTCCTCCTGTACTTCCTGAAGCCGCCCCTGCTTGGGCATCAGATGATTGCTGCTGTCCTCCAGCAGCTTGCTGATAAGCTGCAGCCGCAAGCATGTGAAGTGCCTGCTGCAAATCGCTACTAAGTTGTTTAAACCTTTCGGTAGTGGTGTTTTCATCATTTACTGCCGCTTTAGCGTCTTCTACCAGTTTCTCACATCGTGTCTTTTCATTAGCCGGCACCTTGTCTCCGAGTTCCTTCAAGGTTTTTTCGAGCTGGTAAGCCAGGCTATCAGTTTGATTTCTTGCTTCTACCTTCTCTTTTCGTTTTCTATCTTCCTCTGCGTATTGCTCGGCTTCTCGCACCATTCGTTCTATTTCACTCTTATCCAAATTGGTTGATTCGGTAATAGTTACTGTCTGTTCTTTTCCTGTTGCCATATCCCGAGCTGTAACTTTAAGAATTCCGTTAGCATCAATGTCGAAAGTCACTTTAATTTGTGGCACCCCTCTTGGTGCAGGTGGAATACCCTCAAGACGGAACCTGCCGAGCACCCTGTTATCGCGAGCCATTTCACGTTCACCCTGAAGAACCACTATATCCACCGCTGTCTGATTGTCCTCCGCAGTTGTGAATATCTCTTCTCTACGGCAAGGTATAGTGGTATTACGTTCAATAAGCTTTGTCATAACACCGCCAAGGGTTTCGATTCCAAGAGATAGGGGTGTAACATCCAGGAGAACAACGTCTTTTACTTCACCTTTTATAATAGCTGCTTGAATCGCCGCACCCACAGCAACAACCTCATCAGGATTTACGCTCATATTGGGTTCTTTACCACCAGTGAGTTTTTTAACCAACTCCTGAACCGCTGGAATACGAGTAGAACCACCAACCAAAATAACTTCATCTATATCATTTTCTGTAAGGCCCGCATCGGAAAGAGCCTGTTTTACAGGACCCATACATCTCTCAACTAAATCTGCCGTAAGAGCCTCAAACTTGGATCTGGTAAGCTTCATAACCAGGTGCTTTGGCCCTGTTGCATCCGCAGTTATAAAAGGCAGATTAATTTCTGTTTCCATTGTAGAAGAAAGCTCGCATTTGGCTTTCTCAGCTGCTTCATAAAGTCTCTGAAGAGCTTGTCTATCATTTCTGAGGTCTATTCCTGTGTCCTTTTTAAATTCATCTGCAAGCCAATCTACAATTCTCTGGTCAAAATCATCCCCTCCTAGATGGGTATCACCAGCAGTAGCACGAACTTCACAGACACCATCACCAACATCTAAAATAGATACATCAAAAGTTCCACCTCCAAGGTCGAAAACTAATACCGTTTCGTTTTTTTTCTTTTCCAAACCATAAGCCAGAGCTGCCGCAGTTGGCTCATTTATAATTCTCAACACTTTGAGACCTGCAATCTCACCGGCATTCTTTGTGGCCTGTCTTTGAGCATCATTAAAATAAGCCGGCACTGTAATAACAGCTTCCGTGACCTTTTCTCCCAAGAACTTTGATGCATCATCAACAAGTTTCCTCAAAACTTGAGCAGATACTTCTTCAGGTGCTATCTGCTTTCCACGCACCTCAAATCTAACAGCATCATTTGGTCCCTTGACAACCTTGTAAGGAACCATCCCTATCTCAGTCTGAACTTCATCCCATCTCCGTCCAATAAAACGCTTTGCAGAATAAATTGTGGCTTCCGGATTCAGAACAGCCTGCCTCTTGGCTATCTGTCCTACCAATCTCTGCCCATCCTCAGTATAAGCCACAACGGACGGAGTAGTTCTCGATCCTTCCGCATTGGGAATAACTGTTGCTTTACCATTTTCCCAAACTGCTATAACCGAGTTGGTCGTACCCAAATCAATTCCGACAGCTTTTGCCATAGTTATTCCAACCTCCTTTTCTTTTCTTTTCTATTTTTGCAACCACATAAAACTTCACCAAAAAATTAATCACCCTTTAGGACTTTTCCAGAGGGAACAAAAAAATTTTTACGTCTTCTCTTTCTAAAAAAGCTAGGAAATACAAAGCGATAGATCTAATCTATTGAAATTATTACACTTTTATAGTTTGACCTTTTTATTTTTATTTTTAGAATTTTATAGGTTTTGCAGGATTGGTACATAGTTTTGTAAAGTACAGCTATGATAAGGGAGCAATTATGAAGCTTGTTATAGAAAAAACGACTGAGGAGAAAAAAAGTCCAAAAAAAGTTCCGCACGCAGCTTTACCACCCTTGGACTTAACTCAAAATGCTTTAATAGTTCTTAAAAAGCGCTATCTGAAAAAGAACGAAAAGGGAGAACCCATAGAAACCCCTGAAGACCTTTTCTGGCGCGTAGCCAACCATATAGCCAAAGCAGACGCCTTGTATGGTGCAAGTGCGGAACAGGTGGAAGAAACAGCCAGAAAGTTTTACTCCCTTATGGCTCTAAAGGATTTCATGCCAAATTCTCCCACACTTATGAACGCTGGGCGCAGATTAGGACAGCTATCAGCGTGTTTCGTGCTACCCGTCGAAGATTCCATAGATAGTATATTCGAAGCCATCAAACACGCTGCAATGATCCACAAAAGCGGGGGCGGTACCGGCTTTTCCTTTTCCCGTATCCGTCCAGAAAATGATCAAGTGTTGTCAACTCGAGGCGTGGCTAGTGGCCCTGTATCCTTTATGACTGTGTTTGATACAGCAACGGAAACAATAAAGCAAGGAGGCACACGACGCGGAGCCAACATGGGCATTCTCCGTATTGACCATCCGGACATTGAAAAGTTTGTCACCTGTAAAGAAGATAACTCCAAGCTTACCAATTTTAACATATCCGTAGCTGTAACAGATTCCTTTATGAAAGCTGTAGAAAATAAGGACACATTCCCTCTCATAAATCCTAGAACCGGCGACAAGGTCAAAGAAATTGATGCAGCAGAATTCTTCGATAAGATCGTATATTCTGCATGGAAAAATGGGGAACCGGGCATAATTTTTATCGACACAATTAACCGTCACAATCCCACGCCTCATGTGGGAGAAATCGAAAGCACCAACCCATGCGGCGAACAACCTCTTTTACCATTCGAATCATGTAACCTAGGGTCTATAAATCTGTCAAATATGGTGAAGGATGGGCAAATAGACTATTATCATTTGAAAGATGTAGTGTGGGAGGCCGTTCATTTTCTCGACAATGTGATAGACGTCAATAAATATCCCCTTCCAGAAATAGAAAAAAATACCCTAGCAAATCGAAAAATTGGCCTTGGAGTTATGGGTTTCGCAGACATGTTAGTGAAGCTGGGTGTTCCTTACAATTCTGAAGCAGGGGAAAGGATAGCCCGAGGGGTTATGTCCTTTATTCAGGAAGAATCTAAACAGGCTTCTGCTGCCCTTGCTAAAGAAAGAGGAAATTTTCCAAACTACAAAGGTTCTAAATGGGACACGCCTGAAACGCCATATATGAGAAACGCTACCACTACTACCATAGCGCCAACGGGGACAATAAGCATTATAGCAGGCTGCTCTAGCGGGATCGAGCCTATATTTGCTCTTTGTTTCGTAAGACGGGTACTTGATGGGGAAGAACTTCTGGAGGTTCATCCTTATTTCGAAGAATATTCCAGAAAAAAAGGATTTTATTCGGATGAATTAACAAGAAAGATCGCTAAAAAGGGCTCAATACAGGATATTTCGGGTATTCCTGACGAGGCAAAAAAGATTTTTGTGGTAGCACATGACATCGACCCTGAATGGCATGTACGTATCCAGGCAGCCTTTCAAAAATACGTTGATAATGCGGTCAGTAAAACAATCAACTTTCCCAACAGTGCTACACCAGAAGATGTAAAACGCGCTTACTGGCTTGCTTATAAGCTGGGATGCAAGGGAATAACCGTATATAGAGATGGGAGCAGGGAACAGCAAGTACTTTCGGTTCCACAAGCCCAGAAGTATCCACAGGTTGAACCCAGACCCCGCCCTCAGGTTACCAAAGGTGTAACCCTTCGAATGAACACAGGCTGCGGAAAACTTTATGTTACAATAAACGAAGATGAATACGGAATATGCGAAGTTTTCGCTCAGATGGGCAAGGCAGGTGGATGTGCCTATTCCCAAATAGAAGCAACGGGACGACTTATTTCCTTGGCTTTAAGATCCGGCGTCAGGGTGGACTCCATCATTAAGCAACTAATGGGAATCAGGTGTCCATCTCCTATGTGGCAAAACGGAGATCAGATCGTATCCTGTTCGGATGCTATAGCAAAGGCGCTAAAAATCTATACAAACTCAAATGTAGAAACAAGGGGTTCGGAGATGGGTGCTTGTCCAGACTGCGGTGCATCAGTGGAATATGATGGCGGTTGCATAGTGTGCCGTTCTTGTGGATTCTCCAGGTGCGCATAAAAATCGGAGAAATAGTTGAAGATTCCTTCAAGTGTTAAAGAAGCCATTGAAATCCAAAAAAAACTCGCGGAGCAGATAATAATTTGTCCTCTGCCCGCGAGCTTTTCCTTTCTTGGCGCTGCTGACCTCGGCTATCTCAAAAGAACCAATTCCTATGTGGCTGCAGTAGGAGTTTTTTCATGGCCAGATTTAACTCTAGTTGATGAAGCCGTACATATAGGACAATGCACATTTCCCTACGTTCCAGGTCTGTTGTCTTTTCGAGAGGTTCCTCCAATTCTTGAGGCCTGGAAGAAGCTTTCCGTAAAACCCGAGGTTTTTCTTTGCGATGGTCAGGGGATAGCTCATCCCCGCGGAATAGGGTTTGCCAGTCATCTTGGCTTACTGTTGAACATCCCATCTGTAGGATGTGCTAAAACAAGATTATGTGGAGAACACGAACCGTTAGATATGGAAAAGGGAGCCAAAACACCTCTATTTCTCAACGGAAAAGAAGTGGGCATAGTTTATAGATCGCGCACAGGAGTTAAACCCATTTACATTTCTCCTGGTCACAAAGCAGATATAGAAAGTAGCGTATGGTTGGTTGAAAAATGCGTAGGTAAATATCGGATACCTGAACCACTTAGGTGGGCACACAAACGAGCAGCAGAAATAACTAGCTCTAGAAAATCTTATCCATCACATCTTTAACTGACCTGACACCAATTATGGCTACATTGCCTCCGATTCTTTCCTTTTCCCTAATTAGTGCTTCCGCCGTAGCATTGGGCACCAGAACCATGTTAAACCCAAGCCTGCTTGCCTCACGGAACCTGATGCTACTGTGACTTACATTTCTTATTTCCCCAGTCAATCCCACTTCGCCCCATGCAACCAGATTTGGTGGAACCGGTTTTCCCAAATAGGAACTGATCAAAGCCAAACAAACCGCCATATCGGCTGCTGGTTCACGCAACCTTATACCTCCGGCAACGTTTATAAAAACATCCTCCTGAGCAAAAGATAGCCCCAGCCTTTTTTCAATAACTGCCAACAAAAGAGAAGCTCGCCCGGTATCAAAGCCGATAGCTGTTCGCCTTGGCAGATTGAGAGTGCTGTATGTTGTCAGAGCCTGAACCTCCACAAGTATGGGGCGAGAACCCTCTACAGTGGCCATTACAACAGAGCCAGGAACATCGATCGGTCTTTCAGCAAGCAATACTTGAGATGGATTGTCAACTTCACGCAGGCCATTTTCCTGCATTTCAAAAACACCAATTTCATTAGTAGAACCATAACGATTTTTCACTGTCCTCAAAAGCCTGAATGAATGTGTCTTGTCACCTTCAAGATACAAAACTACATCAACAAGATGTTCCAAAGCCTTGGGTCCCGCTATAGCACCCTCTTTTGTTACATGCCCAACCACTACTGTGGTTATATTCTTAAGTTTTGAAACCTGCAAAAGCCTGTCAGTACAGTACCTTATCTGAGCAACCGTTCCTGCGGTTGCATCCAAGAAGGCAGAGCTTATAGTTTGAATGGAATCAATCGCTAAAATATCTACACCATACGTCTCAGCAAGCTCTAATATGGCTTCTAGTGAAGTCTCGGAAGCTATAAGGATTTCAGAATCAGCCACTACTAAACGCTCGGCTCTTAACTTAATTTGCCTGGGACTTTCCTCACCAGTGACATACAGAACCCTTTTGGCGGACGAAAAAATAGCAAGCACTTGTAACAGAAGGGTTGACTTACCTATACCAGGATCACCAGCAAGTAAAACCAGGGAACCGGGTACCAGTCCACCGCCAAGAACTCTGTCCCATTCCAGCAATGGGGTTACAAGGCGCTTCTCTTTATCAAGGGAAATTTGGCTAAGTGGTATTGCTTCAGAAGTCTTCTTTGATAAAGAGAGCTTGCTAAAGGATTTAGCCTCCTCAAAGGTATTCCAACCTCCACATGATGGGCACTTCCCAAGCCATTTTCCGGATTCATAACCACAACTGGAACAGCGGAATAAAGGTCTATTTTTGCCTTTCATTCTAGCCACCAATAAGATCACAAACCTTAATTGCCAAATCCATTGAAGCCGTAAAAGCAGGTGAAATTGGATTTAACACGTGAATTGAATTCGAATCTTGTTCTACAATAAAATCCATCTCCAGCGTCTTCTTTTTGGTATTTATAAGTTGAGGTCTTATCCCAGCCTTTGAAGAAAATTCCAGATGATTCATTTCCAAACCCTTGACCAATTTACTTGCATCCCTAAAAAAACATGGTTTCCAATACTTTAAAGGTTCTTCAAGAGCAACGCTTCTAAATTGAGGCTGCGTCAGGAAGAGGTTCAAATCATCTAAAAAAATCCTTACGGCTTCTTTATCTATGCCTTTTACAATTCCGTAATGCTCTCGTCCAAAGGCGGGAATTGCTGTAGGACCAACATATACATCACCGAAACAATTTTTCGAAAAGTGCACCCCCAAAAAGGGATTCCTTAAATTTGGCACGGGATAAATATTTCCCTTTATTTTTTTGCTCAAAGGAGAATCTCCCTTCAATTTCCAATATATACCTTTAAAGGGCACTATTCTGTAATGTTTCGCCAATCCGAACTTATGAGCCACCCTGTCACAGTATGAGCCGGACGTGTTCACAAAATAGTTGAACCTGATACGTTCCTTATTCGTAGTCACTTCGTTAGAACCTACTATATCAAAAAAAGCACAATCAAAAAGCACCGTAACTTTTCCGTCTCTGGTTAAATCTTTCAAGAGCGAATTTAGGACCCTCAGAGGATCAATGGTTGCAGTGTTTTTTACCCATAACGCACATTTCACTGTGCGAGCACATGGTTCTATTTCCCTAGTTGCCTTTTCATCAACCAATTCTACATTGGCTCCATTGGAATGAGCTCGTTGAGCCAATTCATAAAGAATAGGTAGTTCATCTTCGCTTTTTGTCACAATCAACTTTCCCGATTCAATCAGAGGAAGCCCTTTCGTACGACAGTATTCTTTCATCAAAATATTTCCACGCAAACAGGACCTGGCTTTTAAACTGTCCGGAGTATAATAAACCCCAGCATGAAGGATGCCGCTATTTCTACCGGAAGCGTGGAGTCCTACTTTGTGTTCTTTTTCTATAATCAATATTTTACTGCAACCACGGTTTACAAGTTCTCTTGCAATCGTCAAACCTATAATACCTGCACCAACAATCAAAACCTCTGTCTCCATCATAAATCTCACCTTTCCCGATTTTCAGTAACAAATACATTTCATTTACAAACAAGGTTTTGTCTCTTGTCAATCCAAATAAAAGCCGGTTACACTCAGCTTACACATCATTAAAACCAAAGGATTTAATGGAGAATTTGTTATGATAATGCCAAAGGCTCTTTCCTCAAAAACTAACCTAGTGCCTCTTGAATTGTACAAACTAACACCAAAAACCAACTGTGGAAATTGTGGTTATTCTTCATGCCTGGCTTTTGCTACTCACGTAATTAAAGGTGAATCCTCCGTGGACGCATGTATTCACATGGACGAAGCAGTACGTAAACAGGTAGCCCAAAGGGTGAATGCCCAACGAAAAGAAGGCTATGGGTTGAAAATGAGATCTTTTGATTTTGTTAAAGAAGATTTTCGAAAAACCGGATTACAAAACATAGCTGAACGCCACAATCTTCCAACAAAGATTTTGAGAGGCAGAATCTATATTTTGTTACCTTACCTAAACGATACAGCCCTTGTTGGTGAAGATGATATCATAACAGAGTCTGGAAGGAATCTAAGCGAACAGGAAAAGATGTTCATTTACAATTACCTAATTCAGGGAAAAGGAAATGTTCAAGGTCAGTGGGTCGGTATGGAAGGGTTGCCTGGAAGTATATCTAAAGTAAAAAGTTTGAAAGCTCATTGTGAAGACCCGCTTTTGAGAACCTTCCAGAATAAGCTTGATAAGGCTAAAAAAATTGGAGAAAAATTTGGCGCAAAAATTGTTAGGGAAGGGGGCGCTGATCTTGGTCTTTTCTTTCAGGTATTTCCACGTTTACCAATTTTAATCCTCTTCTGGGATAGTGATCCGGAGGATAACTTCCCCGGTAGAGTGAAATTCCTTTATGACAAAGGCGTTTTGAATGTACTTGATCTTGAGAGCCTCACCTTTGCAAGTGAACATCTGACCAACATGTTGCTTGCCAATACCTAAAAATCGTTTTTTACGTCTTTGCATGTGACTGTGATTATTCACGCAAGCACATCGTCCTGTCCCTTTAAAATTGATTATGCTATTAACTTTTGTGAAAATATGAATAAAATTAAGTTGTCGTTTTTTGTGGATTGTCAATGCACTGTTAATTTTAAAGATTAATTAAAGAATGGAGGTGTAAAAATGAATGAAAAAGAAAAGGAAAAAAGCAATGCCGGAACTCTTAGCATTGATGCAATGGACGCCCAAGATGTTTTAGAAGACGCAGAGCCATGGGAACCCATTGAAACAAAACTGGTATTGTGGTCATTTGCTGTAGCTATAATTGCTCTCATAATCGGTCTGTGGCTCGTTCCAACCTCTATCCTCCATTAACAAAGGAGGAATTTCATGGATCTAACACTTTCTTATCGTGGAAACAAATGGATTGCTCACAATGATAAAATGTCTTTTTCCGGGACTACTCTGGATGATCTGGACGATAAGATTAAAACCTTTGTCGTCAAATCTGGCCTGTTAAAAAACAAAAACATGTACAAGGTAAAAATGTATTTCAACAACGCCGAAATTCCCGCTTGGATCCGTCAATATGCGCAACACTATTTTAACAGAGTATTGATAATAAAAGCACGACGGGAGGATGAAAATGACGGATTTATCAAACCGTAAGTGGTATACTGGTATGCTTACGCAGGAAGACTGGTGGGCTGTATGGCTGGGACTTGGTTTTTTCTTCATCTCCCTGCTAAATATCTGGGGCATTGATCTAGTGGGTTGGGTTACTTACCCAACTAAATGGGTGTTCCATGTTCCTGAGGGAGGCAAAGGCGCAATAAGCCACGCCTTTTATGCACTTGGAAAGAAGTACAGCCTCACCGCAAAAGGTTTCTACAGTAAACTGGGTTGGTGGTCGGTTATCTGGACTTATGTAATATTTGGAATTGCGACCACTATAGGCGCAATTTGCATGAAATGGGATATTAAAAGGTTCGTTGCCGGCTGGACCATAATTTATTTTCTGACCATTGCCACCTGGTTTGTTGGTCATCATGCATTTTTTGCCGCAACAAAGGTCAACTGGCATAAGTATGGACTAAATTTTGCTCTATCCTTGGGCGGGGGAGCTTCATTCATTCTTGCACTTATCGTGGGCTTGATCATTGGCAACTTCTTCAAAGGATTTGCTAACTATCTCAGCGAAGCGGCTAAACCGGAATGGTATATAAAAACAGCCATTGTTTATTTGGGAGCCAAACTCGGATATTTGCCTATCAAATTATCTGGATTCTCCCAAAAGTTAGGTAAGGTGGCCACAAAGCTAACTTTTGAGCTCTTCATCGCCGGAGCAGCCGCCACGGTGGTGGCCTATATGATTTTTTGGCCTGGTATTTACGTTATTGCCCGAAAAATTTTTAAACTCCCTAGAAAAACAGCGGCTGTTCTGGGATCTGGAATATCTATATGCGGGGTATCCGCCGCGGTTGCAACAGGAGGAGCAGTTAGAGCTCGGCCTGTGGTATCCATTATGGTTTCCGCTCTTGTTGTTGTATGGGCTGTTATTGAGCTCATAATTTTGCCTGGTTTCTTCACTCATATATGGCCCGGCACGAAGGATCCCTTGGTAGCAGGAGCAGCAATGGGAATGTCTGTAAAAACAGATGGTGCCGACGCCGCAGCGGGAGAGCTTCTCGATATTTTCCTTCGAAACAAAGTCCAGGTAGAAACAAACGGTCAGGTTGTCTGGCCTGAAGGTATTATTACCGCTAGTGCTGTCATGACCAAGATCTGGATTGACGTGTTTATCGGAATCTGGGCATTTATACTGGCAATGGTCTGGGTTTACAAAGTAGAAAGAAGACCTGGTGAATATGTGCCACCCTCAGAAGTATGGCACCGTTTTCCCAAGTTCGTCATAGGTTACTTCGTAGCATGGCTGGTGCTACTGGCTATATTCTTTGGTCCTGGACACAAAGGAGCGCCAGAAGGGATGGCTCTTCTAAAATCCGTAAAAGCTGGAGTGGTTCCCGTCGAAAAGGGTATGAGAAAACTCTTTTTCATGCTGACCTTTATGAGCCTAGGAATTATCACTGATTTTCGTAAACTCAAAGAATGTCAGTTTGGCAAGATGGTCTGGGTTTATTTTGTGGGATTGTTCCTGTTCATCATCCCAGTTGCAATCATAGTCGCCTACATTTTCCACCATGGAATGCAACTGCCGAACATTGCTCAATATGTACAGTAAATAAGTAATCAACAACGGAGGTCTTGCTGAAGACCTCCGTTTTAATTTTAAAAAGCATGATTAGGTTAAATGCCTAATACAATCTTACAAATGGAAAAGTAAACTAGCATACCCATTATATCCATCAAAGTGGACAAGGTGGGACCTGACACAATAGCTGGATCTAATTTTAACGCTGCAGCCAATAAAGGCAAAACTCCTCCCAAAAGAGAAGCCACTATTACTTGAGTCGCAAAGGCCAAACCAATTGCCAACCCAACCGTTGAAAGAGAAAAACCTGATGGAACCTCAGCTCCAGAAGTAAAGTAAGTGATTTTAAACCATAACAGCAACCCTAGAACCAGGGCCAGTAAAAGGCTCACTTTAAATTCTTTAAATATAACCTTTAAAAAATCCTTTAAAGAAATCTCCCTTAGCGCCAAAGCCCTGATAACCATAATTGCCGACTGACTGCCAGTATTTCCTCCTGTTGCGGTCATCATTGGCATATAAAAGGCCAGAATAAGAAATTGATTTAAGACATCCTCAAAATGCCTGATTATCATTCCTGAAAACAACTCCAGACCAGCAAGTCCTATTACCCAGGGTGCACGTTTTCTAAAGTATTCCAGAGTGGACAACTTCATATAAACACCAGCTTCGTGAGGCCCACCTATTGCTGTAAACTTTTCTATGTCTTCCGTGTTCTCCTGGGTAATAACATCAACGGCATCATCATGAGTAATAATGCCCACCAGAACATTGTCACCATTTACAATGGGAAGTGCCAGAAGGTCATATTTCTGAATCATTCTAGCAACATCTTCCTGGTCATCTGTAACCCTGGCAAAAATGACATCTTTATGCATTACATCACGAACTAACTTGTGTGGCGGAGCAAGGATTAAATCTTTCAAGGAAACCAATCCAATGAGGCGCCGTTTTTCGTCCACTACATAAGCGTAATAAATGGTCTCTTTATCTGGAGCTTCTAATCTTATACGTTCGAGTGCTTCTCGAACTGTAATATCCGGAGGGAGCGCCACATAGTCGGAAGTCATCACCGCTCCAGCAGTCCCTTCCGGATAGGATGCCAGTTTCCGCAAGTCTTCTCTTTCAGCTTTAGCAAGAGCAGGCAAAATCAGGTCCTGTTTTTCTGGAGGAAATCTCTTGAACAGATCCACTCGATCATCTGGAGGCATGTCAGATATAAGCTGAGCTAATTCATCTCTTGAAAGAGTCTCCGCTATATCCAATTGCACGTCTTCGTCGAAATTACTGAAAATTTCTGCTCTTAACGAAGGTTCCAGGGATCTTAGAATACGCCATATTTCTTTTGGGCTAAGGGTTGCCAGAAAATCTGCTACCGCTTTAGGATGCATAAAACGGCAAAAGTCTTGAATTGTAGTAACATCGTTCTTGGACAAGAGTTCTCGCAACTCAGGAGCAAGTAGAGGATTTCTCATGATAAGCTCACCTCCCAACTCCAGCCGCACTGCACACGGAATGCGGCCGGAGGTGAGCTTAGACAAGGAGGGCTTCTAGAAAGCTCACAACGCCTGCCGCATTCCGTATAACATGCGGCCCGGAAAAAACTTCTCTTAGTTTTGAACAACCGAATGGTGCAGAGACATCCTGTAACCCTGCACCGAAAAGCTTGCTACTGTCAGAGTCATTCATATCCTTTTAGTTCCCCTAAAAACTTAGGAACTAACAGGCACCCGATATCCAGAAATGAAACTGTTTTCTACAGATTCGGATACCTGACCAAAATATCACTCATAAAATTCAAACGTCTGAAAAATATCCATGATTTTTCTCTAGTCAAGAAAATTTATGCAGATTTAAGCGCAAAAATTTGATTTTCGCCAGAATTAATCCTTAAACCAGGGAACCCAGCTTATCCAAATAACACTTGGGAACTGCTCGAGCTAGCTGTTCTGTCCAAAATTCATAATAAATCCCATGTTTTTCCATCAGCTCCTCGTGGGTTCCCTTTTCAATAATCTGTCCCTTTTTTAAAACCAAAATTAAATCCGAATTAGCTATAAGAGGCAAAAAATGAGAGACTATAATGATTGTTCTTCTTTCCATTAACCTGTCAAAGGCTTCCATTACTTTAGATTCTGAGCACGGATCCAGACCAGACGTAGGTTCATCCAAGAGAAGTATAGGGGCATCGCGCAACAGGGCTCTAGCTATGTGAAGTCGCTTTGCCTGACCGCCAGAAAGTTCGACACCTCCGGGACCAAGTAAGGTTTCATAACCGTAAGGTAGTCTTACGATAAACTCATGAGCATTAGCTTTTTTGGCCGCTTCTATTATCTCTTCCTTAGTAACATGTCTTTCAGGACACCCTAAGGCTATATTTTCGTAAACAGAAGCATGAAAAATTACCTGTTCTTGAGGTACCACAGCTATTTGTTTTCTTAAAGAAGAAATAGTATACCCTCTAATATCCACTCCATCCAAAAGGATTCTTCCCGACACAGGATCAAAAAACCTGGGAATTAGACCCAGTATAGTGGATTTACCGGAGCCAGAATCTCCCACTATTGCGACCTTCTGCCCCTTTAAAACTCTGAAAGATATGTTCTTTAAAACCATCTCCTTTCCATCATAACTAAAACTGACATTTTCAAAGCAAATTTCCTTTGAAAAAGGAGGAGCTGGAACGGCTGTGTCAGATTCACAAACACCAAGTTCACACGGGGTTACATTCAAAACCTCAATTATTCGATCATAACTTGCTGAGGCTTTTGACATCTTCCCAAGATATTTAGTTAATTCCCGAACAGGTTTATACATACTACGTAGATAATTCATAAAAACAATTAATTCACCGGGGGTTATATGCCCCTCCTTGATTCTATACACGCCCACCAGCACCACAATGGCTGTTCCGGTAGCAAGCATAAAATTTATTACGGCGGTGTATTGTCCTTCGTAGGCTCCCGCTTTTTCACTCGCCAGGATGCTTTCATCACAAAATTTAGCAAATCTTTGCAGTTCCTGATCTTTCAAACCCAGAATTTTTAAACACCTAAGAGTCTTTGTGGCTGTTTCAACAACAGCCATAATTCTCGATTCGTGCTGTCTTTTTTGTTTTGAAAAAGTCTTAATTCTGTCAGTAAAAAAATAAGTTGCAAAGGCAAGCAAAGGAGACATAAAAGTCACAAGCAGAGCGAAGGGATAATCAAGATACAACATTATGACAAAAATCCCCAAAAATGTCGGCAAACTCCTAAAAAGAAGAACTGAACCTCCTTCTATCATTGCCTGAACATTGTCAGTATCTGACGTAATTCTCGAAAGGATTTCACCCGACCCAAGTTTTTGAAAATATCCAATTGGAAGCTCTAAAACATGCTCAAATACCTTTAACCTCAGGCCTTTTACAATCCTTTGTTTGAGGCGCACCAAAATAACATTATGAAAATAGAGCGCAATCCCCGCCAACAAAGCTATAATGACCATGGCGGGTACCATCACCCAAAGTAATCGATTTTTGCTTATGACTAAAATCAAATCATGGGGTATCGGTTTGTTAAGGATCACATAGTCAAAAATTGACTGAAGAGGCCAAGGCTCTAGTACCGACAATCCAGCCTGAAGGATAAGACACGCAAAAAGCCCTACTAAGGACAGCCTCTGTTCCCAGAGCAAAGCCCCTAACAGATTATATTTATGTTTTTTTTGAACCACTGATATTCCCTGCCCCAAATGCAACAATACTTATCGGCACCTTTATGTTAATCAGTTTCACAATAGCTTCAATCACATTACATCTTTATTTTTAACTAACCTTTACAGAAAAGCTATAGTATTTCTTCTAAAAAGACCTCCACGTTTACTTAACCGAACAATAACCAACACCCCACCAATAGTATTATAGCTGAACACACCGCAGAAAACAGTTAACCTAGCCGTAATTTTATGCCATAGTCTAAACAGTTTTTAAACTGCTTCCAATCTGTATTGGTGTAGTAGGAGAGGATAAAAATGCTGATACCGCTTTATAGCGATACGGAAACCAAACCCTCAGAACCAATGCGCAAAGCTATGGCAAAAGCTGTAGTAGGAGACGAACAAAGAGGACTGGATCCAACGGTAAACCGCCTGCTCGATATGGTATGCAACCTACTGGGAAAAGAATCTGCCCTATTTCTTCCGACGGGTACTATGTGTAATCTCGTTTCTGTAAAGACCCACACTCAACCTGGAGGAGCTTTAATAACCGATAATATGTCTCACATTCTACGGGCGGAAGCAGGAGGCTTTGCTTTGGTCTCTCAAGTTCACATAGAAACCGTTTACACTAAAAGGGGAGTATTCACAGCGTCTGATATTGAAAATGCTTACAACAGAATAAAAACCATCCCATGGCCATATTCTCCAACACCAGTTTTAGTATCGGTGGAACAAACGCACAACTTTGGAGGAGGGACAGTATGGAAATTGGAAGAACTGCAAGAAACCACAAATAAAGCAAGGGAATTAGGGCTTGCTGTGCACATGGATGGCGCTCGATTATTTAATGCTGTCATCGCTTCAGGAACCCCTGCTAAAGAATTTGCCTCCTGTGTGGATTCCTTGTGGATCGATTTTACCAAGGGTCTCGGGGCGCCCATGGGTGCTGTATTGGCCGGCTCAAAAGAATTTATAAACAAATCTAGGAAATATAAACACTTGTTTGGTGGCGCAATGAGGCAGGCGGGAATTATTGCGGCAGCATGCATCTATGCCCTTGAACACAACATCGAGCGCATTGCCGAAGATCACGAAAACGCCCAAAAACTGGCACATGAACTGGCCAATATAGATGGAATTACAGTTTTAACTCCCGACCCTGAATCTAATATGGTTTTCTTCAAACTAACTGACCTGGCAATTAGCACAAAGGACTTTTTAGAAGAACTTGAAAAGAATGGTATAGCCATGGGAGCAATAGGAGAAAGCATTAGAGCAGTTACACACTTAGACATATCACCGAAAGACGTGGATAGGACTGCTTTGACAATAGCAAAGATCTGTAAAGCATATAAAAAATAATCCGTTGATTTTTGAAGTCGGTGGCCCAAGCCACCGACCAAATCGTGCAATTTCCAATTCTAAGAAACAAAAAAGCTTACATCTCCGCTGCCTTCCCTTATTATTTCAGGTTCATCGTTTATAAGAGACACAACACTGGATGGCTTGGCAGGTACGAACCCTCCATCAATTATGAGATCAACTGCATTCCCTAAAAGTTCTTTAATTTCTTTGGGACTTACAAGAGGTTCCCCTGTTTTCGGGTCAGCCGCTGTTGTATTTATAATTGGATGCCCTAATTCTCTTACGATAGCCAGAGCAACTTCATTGTCAGGAACTCGAATTCCTATAGTTTTTCGTTTGGTCAACATTATTCGCGGAACCAGACGAGACGCCTCCAGAACAAAGGTATAAGGCCCAGGGAGACACCTTTTCATCGTTTTATAAGCAAAATTTGTAACCTGAGCATACTCGCTTATGTTTTTCAAATCGCTGCAAATAATGCTTAAAGGTTGATCGTGAGCTCGTCCTTTTATAGCGTATACTCGTTCTATCGCCTCCTTGTTGAATAGATCACAACCTATTCCATAATAGGTATCAGTTGGATAAGCAATAATTCCACCATCAGCAAGAACCTCTACTACTTTCTTAATTTTCCTAGGTTCTGGATGTGTGGGATTAATTTCAAGAATCATGGGACCCCCTTTGTGTAAAAAGGTTAACACCTTTGCACACGGCAAAATACCGCACCAATATTGAAACCGTAAGAATTCTAATGTAAGTAAATACCACAGGTAGGGTCCTGTCAATCAATAGGAAAGATTTCACATGGGACTAATTATGATGCATTTCGCGGGAATTGACGTGGGATCACACACAACTAGATTGCTCATTGTTTCTGTAGAAAAAGATACAATTAGACCTGTATGTAATCTCAGGACAATAACGGGTATGGCAAAAGGGTTCGACAAAACTAATCGACTTTCAGAAGAAGGAAAGGAAAAAACATACAAAACTTTGGAATATTACAAGAAAATAATGAACGACTACAAAGTCGAGCATTGCAAATGTGGAGCAACCGGAATTTTCAGAGTAGCAAGAGATAGCTCGGACTTTCTTTCAAAAGTGAGCAAGGCTATAGGTTTTGAATGTGAAATTCTTTCTGAAGAAAGGGAAGCCTTAATTTCATTCAGCGGAACAATTTCCTTTTTGAAGGATTATACAGAAGGAAAATTTGCGCTTCTCTTTGATTTAGGAGGCAGTACAACTGAGTTTATCTTTTCTAAAGGGGATCAACCAATTTCATGGAAAAGTGTTCCGATTGGTGCCACCACAATCACCGATCTCTTTTTCAAAAAAGCCCCAGCTGATAAAAAGGATATTGAGAAGGCTATATCCTTTGTAGACAAGAAGCTTAAAGAAAATTTAGTTGATATTAAGTTGCTTTCCGAAGCAAAAAATTCACCAGTTCTCATCGGATCAGCAGGTACAGTTTCCACTCTTGGTGCAATAAAAATGAAAATGACAAAATATGAACCGTACAAAATATGTGGTTTAACCTTAACTAAATCCTGGATAGCTGATACTCTTGATGAAATTTTAAAAAAATCCATTGCCGAACGCGCACAAATTCCCGGATTGGAAAAGGGACGAGAAGATATCATTGCAGGAGGTTCACTGGTTGTTGATAGAATTGTTAATTTCTTCGGGCAGAATGAACTTATTGTTTCTGATGCCGGGTTACTTGAAGGCCTGGCATTAAGCGCAGCAACGGAAACCTTGCAGATAGGCTTGACATGGCAATTTTAAGCATATAAAGGCCTGAACAACTTTTGATTTCTAAAATAAAAACAAAAGGAGTTGCAATGGGGGGAAATACTATACCAGAAGCTTTAACTTTTGATGATATTTTGCTTATGCCTTCATTTTCCGATGTCTTGCCTAACGAAACCAATACAGAAACCTGGCTAACAAACACGATCAAGCTTAACATCCCTCTACTTAGTGCCGCAATGGACACAGTTACTGAAGCAGATACAGCAATTAGCATGGCAAGGGAAGGTGGAATAGGAATAATACACAGAAACATGTCAATTGAATCTCAGGCTATGGAGGTAAACAAGGTCAAAAAATCTGAAAGTGGTATGATTCTAGATCCTGTAACAGTGGAGCCAGACCAGAAAATTTCGGAAGTGCTTGAACTTATGGCGAGATATAAAATATCCGGGGTTCCTGTTGTGAAGAATGGCAAACTGGTAGGCATTGTTACAAACAGAGATTTAAGGTTCGAAGAAAACCTGGATATAAAGGTCTCTGAGGTTATGACCACAGAAAATCTGGTTACGGCTCCGGTTGGAATTACTCTGGAGGAATCCAAAAAATTGCTTCAAAAAAATCGAATTGAAAAGTTGCTGGTAGTCGATGACTCAGGAAATCTGAAGGGTTTAATCACCATAAAAGACATAATGAAAATCATCAAATATCCCAATTCATGTAAGGACGAGTTTGGACGGCTTAGGGTAGGAGCTGCTGTAGGGG
This sequence comes from Syntrophobacterales bacterium, assembly GCA_026992355.1. Taxonomy (GTDB): domain Bacteria; phylum Desulfobacterota; class Syntrophobacteria; order Syntrophobacterales; family Thermodesulforhabdaceae; genus JALXAE01. The sequence continues at coordinate 20,467 of JALXAE010000278.1, forward strand.
TCGGACCAGATATGTTGGATAGAGCATCTGCCCTTGTTGAAGCGAACGTGGACGTGCTCGTTGTTGACAGTGCCCATGGTCACTCAAAAAATGTTCTCGAAGCAGTAAAAACCCTAAAGAAGAAATTTCCAGAACTTCCCATTATAGCCGGAAATGTTGCCACAGATGAAGGAACGGTCGCTCTTATAAGAGCTGGAGCTGACGCTGTCAAGGTTGGAGTTGGTCCAGGTTCAATTTGTACCACTCGTATAGTTGCTGGCGTTGGAGTTCCCCAAGCAACGGCGATTATGGAATGTTCAAAAGCCGCCAGCGAATATAATATACCGATTATTGCAGATGGTGGTATAAAATACAGCGGAGATATTACAAAGGCTATAGCATGTGGAGCACATTGTGTAATGATCGGAAGCCTTTTCGCGGGCACAGATGAAAGCCCTGGAGAAACAATTTTGTATCAGGGCAGGAGCTATAAAGCATATAGAGGCATGGGTTCCCTCGGGGCGATGAAAGAAGGAAGTTGCGATAGATATTTTCAAGAAGGTGTTAGAGAAATGTCAAAACTTGTGCCCGAGGGTATAGAAGGTATGGTGCCATATAGAGGGCCACTATCTGCTATAGTTCATCAGTTGATAGGAGGACTAAAAGCCGGCATGGGATACCTGGGGTGTAAAACCATAGATGAACTCCGAACAAAAGCGAATATCATACGGATTACAGCGGCCGGTTTTAAAGAAAGCCATGTTCATGACGTTATCATAACTAAAGAAGCTCCAAATTATCAGGTAGATATAAGATAAGGGATTTTGCATGACAAAGAAAATTCAACCAGCCGACAGAATCCTGGTACTGGACTTTGGTTCTCAGTACACTCAACTTATTGCGAGACGAATAAGGGAAAGTCATGTCTACTGCGAAATTCACCCCTATAACATGAAAATTGATGAAATAGAGGCTTTCAATCCCCAGGGCATCATTTTTTCTGGAGGCCCGGCAAGTGTTTACCAAGCAGAAGCACCTGTGGTTGATTTGAAAATTTATGAACTGGGAGTGCCTATACTTGGCATTTGTTACGGAATGCAGCTAATGTGCTACCAATTAGGAGGTCATGTCTTAAGAGCTAAGGAAAGAGAATATGGCCCCGCCTTGATTCAAATTGATGTTCCATGCGATATTTTTGCCGATATAGAGCCAAAAGACGTCAGGGTATGGATGAGTCACGGGGATCGCATAGAAAAGGTTCCTCAAGGTTTCACAGTGCTGGCTCATTCCGACAATTCCCCGATTGCAGCAATGGGAGATTTAAAAAGGCATTTTTACGGCGTTCAATTTCATCCAGAAGTAGCTCACACCCCCTGCGGAAGAACTATTCTTGACAATTTCGTATTCAAAATATGCAAATCTTCGCCATCATGGACAATGCAGTCTTTTGCAGAAATGGTAATCAGGGAAGTGCGAAGTAATGTTAAGGACAACCACGTGATTTGTGCCCTCAGCGGTGGAGTGGACTCTTCTGTTGTTGCCGTCCTACTTCACAAAGCAATAGGAAAACAGCTCCACTGTATATTTGTGAATAACGGCCTTCTAAGAAAGGGTGAAGCAGAGAGCGTTAAAAAGATATTTAGAGACAATTTCGATATAAATCTTGTTTATGTGGATGCATCAGAGCTTTTTCTTAACCGGTTGAAAGGCATTACTGACCCTGAACGAAAACGGAAGATTATTGGGAATCTATTCATAGAAATTTTTGAGAAGGAGGCAAAAAAAATTCCCGGAGCTACTTATCTTGCACAGGGAACCCTCTATCCCGATGTTATTGAGTCGGTATCCTTTAAGGGTCCATCAGCCACAATTAAAACACACCATAATGTTGGCGGCCTGCCTGAACGAATGAATTTAAAATTGATTGAGCCGCTTCGGGAGTTGTTTAAAGATGAGGTGCGTTCACTTGGCCGGCAACTTGGAATTCCTGAGCGTATTATAAAAAGACACCCTTTTCCAGGGCCTGGCCTGGCCATAAGAATAATAGGGGAAGTAACCCCTGAACGGTTGAGTATTCTCAGGGAAGCCGACGCTATTATCCTCGAAGAGATGGAAGCATCCGGGTGGTACGACAAAGTTTGGCAGGCCTTTGGAGTTTTGCTTCCCGTAAAATCAGTCGGGGTTATGGGAGATGAAAGAACTTATGAACAGGTAATAGCAGTTCGTGTTGTGGAAAGTGTTGATGCAATGACCGCTGATTGGTCTAGATTGCCTTATGATTTGCTCGCCCGCATTTCCAATCGAATAATAAACGAGGTACAGGGTATTAATCGAGTAGTTTACGATATATCGTCAAAACCCCCGAGCACAATAGAATGGGAATAGCTATAGGTGCAAAGCGATTTTACAGAAACTGGCACTCCAAAACTGAAGGAGTTACCTATGAAGTCAGATTTCGCCAGACTGATTTATGGATTAGATCAAAGAAAAATTATTCAAAACAGATTTTGAGTCTGGTTACGGAAATTCACAGAATTCTGCATCTGTACGCTTCCAAAAACCCAGCTTTTTTTTCATCTCTCAAACCTCTCCCATGGGATCCCCTGGCTCATCCCTTCATAAAAAGAATGTTAAAAGCATCTCAGGAAACCAATGTTGGTCCAATGGCCTGCGTTGCGGGGCTTATAGCAGAAATAGTTGGAACTAAACTTACCGAATTAGATACCAACAATGAAATCATAGTGGAAAATGGAGGCGATTGCTTTGTCTATTCTAGAAATGCAATTACTGTGGAAGTTTTTCCTGCTGGAGTAAAAACTGGTAAGACAATCCCGTTGAAGCTATCCATTGAACCAGATGAAATGCCGGTTTGTGTCTGTACATCTTCTTCACGGATAGGTCATTCCCTCAGCCTTGGAAAGGCTGATGTGGTAACAGTGATCTCTAAAGATGGCGCCTTTGCCGATGCTGCTGCTACATCGCTCTGCAATGAAATAAAGTCCGTCAAACACTTGAAACAAACAGTAGAAACCTGGAGTAGGAAAGAAAAAATCTTTGGTATAGTAGCCATGATAAATGGACACATTGCCATAAAAGGCAACATAAAAATTGTTTAACGGTATACAAATGAAAGTAATTGTAATGTCGGACACCCATCTTCGCTACGTAACGCCTGAATTCGAAAAGATATGCAATAAATTTTGTTTAGATGCCGATATGGTAATACATCTAGGAGATTGGGTATCACCCCAAATTTTTGATTACATGATGCAGTTCGAACTTATTGGAATAAGCGGAAACTCTGACCATCCTGCAATTGTTGAACAATTACCCTTCAAAAGAACAATCAAGTTGGGAAATTTCCGCTTTGGCCTTATTCATGGATGGGGATGGTATGGAAATTTTCACGAGCCGCTAATTCGAGAATTCGAAAGAGTAGATGGTATTTTATTTGGACATACCCATCAACCCGTCTATAAAGAAATTAATAGCAAAATTTTCATTAACCCGGGATCCGTTTTCGCTGGAAGAGGTTCTATTAAGAAAAGCATCGCTGTAATGAAGTTCTCCTTTGGCGATTTGAAGGTTGATATTGTCGAATTGTAGATTTGTGGAGGATGAGAATGAAAAACCTTTGGGCTCCCTGGCGGATTGATTACATACTCGGAAAAAAAGAGCCTTATTGCATATTCTGCCCGGAAGGAAACGGTCATTCTGACGAAGAAAGACTTATTCTGTATCGAGGAAAGAAAATCATGGTGGTAATGAACAAATATCCATACAATAATGGGCATCTTTTAGTTGCTCCATGGAAGCATGTATCGAACATTGTAGATTTAGACGAAGAAGAAATGCTGGACATAATGATATGTATACAACATTGCGTAAAAATTCTTAAAAAAACAATGCGTCCTGATGGTTTCAATGTAGGGTTAAATCTCGGAGCTGCTGCTGGAGCAGGAATTGAAGAACATCTGCATTTCCATGTGGTTCCAAGGTGGAACGGAGATACAAACTTTTTGGCAGCCATTGCGGACATAAGGTGTATACCCGAACATTTAAGACAAACGTACAAAAAACTTAAGCCCTTTTTTCAGAAGGAGGTAGCTCTATGATACGAGGATTAAAATTTTTTTCTGGGTTGCTTCTATTGGCAATAATTGCCCTTTTCGTTAAACAAAACATTCCTACATTCTCCACGGAACTGCCTTTTTACTTAGATCTCCACATAAGAGAAAAACTGGTATGGTATTACACCATAGGAGGTTTAGTCTTAACCGGTTTCATTCTGGGCTTTTTAATTGGATTTTTTTTCGGCTTCAAAATGTATTGGCGAAAAAGAAAAGAATACAACAGATTAAAGCAGACAGCAGAGTCTGCATTGCAGCAGGATAAAATCATCCCGGAACAATCATCCGAAAAAAGTGCACCAGGAGGTAATGCTCGAGAAACATGAAAAAGAGTGGCAAGGAGGAGTGCGTATGCAGACTTCTGCATTTTCTCTTATCTATTTCAAATTGTTTTTACAGTTAGGTGAAGAACGCCGATATTTGGGTCTGGTAAACCACGTAAGCATTCTGGACAATACCAAAAATCCTTCGGGCTTTCCCCATCTTGTAAGGTTTTGGGATGGTGAACATTACCGCTTCCTTGAAGGCACTGTCCTTCAGGAAAAAGACAGTAAAAATTTTGACCTGGATATGGGAGAAGGAAAGAAATATCTTTTCAGATATTACACAGGGGAAGAGGAACACCGGAGTAGAAAAGCGTAAACGTGTGTGAAAATTAGAGTGCACGCTAACTTCGTTCAATAAACACTTTGCAGTCAAAAAAAACCCGTAAACCCCAATGGTTGGCATGGTCATTTCCCAACCATTGGGGCTTTTTGCGATAACCTTATGAAAAATTTGTCCACAAAAACTTACATATTGATAATTCTTACCCGTATTAATTTAAACCTGAGCTACAGAATTTTATATCCTTTTTTACCGTCCATTTCCCGGGGCTTGGGAATTCCCTTTGAACAAGGAGCTTTGCTGGCATCAATTCGATCCATTGCAGGTCTTTTAAGTCCTTTGTTCGGACGCTATTTTGATAAACACGGACATAAATTGGGAATGTTAGGTGGTATCGGCGTACTAATAATAGGCATTTTGATATTCTTTGGACATCCTACCTTCTGGATTGCATTCATATCTTTTGGTTGCTTCGGATTAGCTAAGGCAATTTACGACCCCTCCGTACAGGCCTATGTGAGTTCATCTGTTCCCTACAGCATCAGAGCTAGGGCTTTAGGTATAATTGAACTTTCATGGTCTGGTAGCTGGTTTATTGGCATCCCAATGTCCGCGATTTTAATGGATAAAATTAACTGGAAGGCACCATTCGCATTGATAGGTATTATAGCAGCCGTGGTATTTATATTAACTCTTCGTTTGCCAGAACCAGCAACCCTTCAGGATCAAAACAAACCAAATACAATTAAGATTAGAATGCCATTGAAAGTTTTTCTAATTTTGGCCATGTCATTTTTCATGATGCTTTCCAACGAAAATATTGTAGTTGTTTATGGAGCCTGGATGGAGAAGGCATTCAAAGTAAAACTTCTGTCTTTAGGCTTTATTTCTCTAGTAATAGGAATGGGAGAACTGGCTGGAGAACTCGTCGTAACTACAATGGGCGATCGTATAGGGAAGCGAAAACTCCTTTGTGTGGGCTTGATCGGTCTTGCCCTTTCCTATCTTCTACTCCCTTTCATAGCAAAAACCCGCATAACAGCTACAGCAGGACTTGCCGTGATGTTTTTCTTTTCAGAAGTATCAATAGTAACTTCATTTCCTTACGTATCAGAAATATTGCCAAAAGCTAGAGCTCAAATCCTTTCAGCTAATTATGCATCTGCCATAGGCGGAAGGCTCGTTGGTTCTTTTACGGGCCCTTGGCTGTGGCATTTTTTTTCAAGTATGCACGTTGCATCGGCTGTTTCGTTTGTTTGTGTTGTACTCTCCATTTCATTTTTGTTATGTTATTGGCATCTTAGTTTGAAAAGAGAGAAAAGATTTAAGCTTAACAAATAACCGAACAAAATCGGGGATTCTAAGCGATGAAGGTATCATCTCTCTTAAAAAAAATTGTCATGCTGACAGGGGATTTGCCCACAATACCTCATACGGCCCAGCAGGTACTGCAGAGATTATCAGATCCTGAAGTAGAGCCAAAGGAACTGGAGAAAATCATTTTACAGGATCCGTCTCTCACAGCCAGAATTCTAAAACTTGCAAACTCCCCATTTTATGGCAGACCGAGAATGATAAAAACTGTAAGCGAAGCTACAGTGGTGATAGGACTCGAGACCCTCAAATCCATCGTTGTAGCCTCTGCTGTTAGGGAAATGCTTAAAAACTTCGGATTAACAGAAAAACTTCTGTGGGAACATGCCGTTGGAACCGCTTTCGTTGCCAGATTTATTGCCGAAAAAGTAAAATTCAAAAACACAGAAGAAGCCTTCATGTCTGGGCTTTTACATGATATTGGTAAAATTATCCTGCAAATAAAAGTTCCTGATAAGATGTACTTAGTAATGCAGGACATTTATCATGGAGACAATCCAAATTCCATTGAAGTGGAAACGGAAATCTTCGGTTTTACTCATGCTCATTTGGGCCAACTTGTGGCAAGAAAATGGCAATTTGCCGGGGAGATAGAAGAAGCTATTGGTTATCACCATTGGCCTGGGAGAGCGAAAATAAACCCTCAGCTTACCCATATTGTTCACCTAGCAAACACATTTACTCACAAAATGGAAATAGGCCCCATTCGAACACCGAATATAAATTTAAAGGATCAGATCAGCTCCAAATTCTTTGGTCTAGACGAAGAAACTCTCAATAGAATGTTCCAGGAGTGTTCTGAAAATATTGAGAAAGAGGGAGAAGGAATTTTCTCTTAGTGAACGGAACCAATCACAAGCACGCAATCGAGCTCGTCAATCTCACCAAACGTTATAAAAAAGTAGAAGCTCTTAAAGGTATTAATCTTCATGTCAAAGAAGGGGAGCTTTTTGCTTATCTGGGGCCAAACGGCTCCGGCAAAACCACGACAATTAAAATTCTGGTTGGTCTAACTAAAGCAACATCTGGTCGCGCCTTCCTGAATGGTTATGATGTTGACGCCGATCCCATACACGCAAAAAGACAATGTGGATATGTACCTCAAACGATAAATCTAGATCATGAGTTGACAGTTTTTCACAATCTGGACATTCATGGGCGTCTATTCCACATGGAACGCGGTAAAAGGCGAGACAGGATAATATTTTTGCTAAACTATATTGGACTTTTGGATAGAATAAAAAGTCCCGTTAAAGAGCTATCCGGCGGCATGAAACGAAGGGTAATGATAGCACGGGCTCTCCTGCATGAGCCCAAAATACTTTTTCTGGATGAGCCAACGGTTGGGCTTGATCCTGCCATAAGAAGAAAAATATGGGCTTTAATAAAAAAGATTCAAATGGATGGAACAACTATTTTCCTCACCACTCACTATATTGAAGAAGCGGAGTTTCTGGCTGACAGAGTAGCCTTTCTATCTGAAGGAACCTTAATCACGGTGGGCAAACCTAAAGAACTTATAAACAGTCTCGGACAGTGGGCTCTTGATACAGTCGAAAACGAACAAATGAAGACACTCTATTTTAGAACCCAAGAAGAGGCAAAAAAACACGCAGTACTTCATCCTGGACCCTTTTCCATAAGGCGAGCTAATCTTGAAGATATTTTTATTTCTCTAACTGGTCGCAAGGTTGCACCATGAGAGGATGGACAGCCGTTTATTATCGAGAAATACTTATACTGAAGACAAAGATTTTTCGACAGCTTGCATCTATGTCTGTCATGCCTTTGCTTTATATTGTAGCCTTTGGATACGGCCTGGGAAATGATGTTACCGTTCATGGTGTTCCCTACCTTGCTTTCCTTATTCCCGGACTTGCCGCCATGAGTAGCATGATTCAGGGTTTTAACATTGCCAGTGAAATTAACATAGCTAGATTTTATTGGAGAGTCTTTGAAGAATTTCAGGTAGCGCCTATACACAGCATAGCTTACGTGACCGGTGAAGTCCTATTCGGCATTACAAAAGCTCTCATGGGTGTAAGCATAATCACTGGTATGGCATGGCTCTTCGGAACTCGCCTTTCTTACAACTTTTATTTCTGGACAGCAATGATTTTAAATGCCTTTCTATTTGCATCCCTTGCAGTTTCCCTTGCCATGCTGGTAAAATCTCATGCTGATCAAGCTCTTCTTGTGAACTTCGTCATTACCCCAATGGGATTTCTCGGGGGCACTTTCTTTCCCGTCGAAAAGATGCCCCACTGGGTTCAGATAATTCTCAAATACCTTCCCATAACACATGCAGCAAAGGCAATGCGGGCTGCTGCGCTTGGAAAGCAGCCGGATATGCAACCATATATTGTTTTGTCATCAATTGGTTTGGTTTTGTTTTTATGTGCCTTGTTTTGTGTTGGCAAAGCGAGGGATTAAAAACAATTTGTAAAGGAGAAAACCATGAAAAAAGTAGTTATGTTACTTCTTCTCTTTCTATGCTTTGCATTCAACACCTATGCTGAGAACTTTACTCTCTCAAGCCCCGATTTTCAAAACGGAGATTATCTACCCACGTGGTGTGCAACGCCCGTTGCTGGCGGAAAAAACGTATCACCAGAGCTTAAATGGCAAAATCCGCCGGCGGGAACAAAATCTTTTGCTCTTGCTGTTATCGATGAACATCCTGTTGCGAATAGGTGGGTCCATTGGATTATTATCAATATTCCGAAAAATGTTAATCATCTTTCAAAGGGTGCATCTCGCAAAAACATACCTCAGGGGGCAAAGGAACTTTTTAATTCATACGGATTTCTGGGCTACGGTGGACCTCAACCTCCTCCCGGAACCGGAACTCACAAGTATGTCTTTACCTTATATGCCCTAAGTGTTTCACAAGTAAGCATGCCAAACAAAATAACGGCAGAGGAATTTGAACAAAAGATTGCTCCTTATGTTTTAAAGAAGACCACATTAATCGGTCTTTTTGAACGCTGATACCAATTTACGAACCACAGGGATATCGGCCGGTGCAAAATCGTAGTTTAAAAGTTCCATAGGATGTGCCCATAGTATGCTGTCATGAGCTTTTAGGTGAGGAGCAGCATCATCAGTAAGAACAGCCCTGAAAATAATTAATCGAATGGTCTTGTCAGGATACGAATATAGACTCTCACAAAGGAATTCTTCAACTTTAATCTCCAAAGACAGCTCTTCTCTGATTTCACGCACAATGCACTCTTCAGGTTCTTCCCCTTCACGGACTTTCCCACCTGGAAATTCCCACTTACCCTCCAGTGCATCCCCCTTCTTCCGCCTGGCAATCAGAATCATTCCATTCTTTTCGATAACTGCAGCCGCGACATCTATGGGCTTCTGTAAAACCATGATAAACTCTCCCTGCCAGGTTTAACATGCGTTACATCGGCGCTCACATGTCAGTCGCAGGTGGTTTTTACAAGGCAATCGAGCGAGTAATTATGGTTGGCGGCAATGCCCTGCAAATATTTTGCAAAAATCAAAGGCAATGGAAAGCACCACCTTTGACAACAGAAGAAATTAATAAGTTTTCTTCAGTATGGCAAGAAAATGGCTTGATACCAATTGCGGTACATGCTGGCTACTTGATAAATCTAGCTTCTCCTGATAACTCTCTAACGATCAAGTCAATCAAAGCATTTACCGAGGAATTGGAGAGAACCGCACAATTGGGAATACATCTCATAATCCTTCATCCTGGAGCTCACAGAGGTCAGGGAGTAAAAAAAGGCATAAAAAGATTTGTCAAAAATCTGGATGAAGCTATTTCTTCTGCACGGCTGAGGCCCCTTCGGGTTCTTCTTGAAACCACTGCAGGGCAGGGAACTTCCCTAGGAAGTTCTTTTGATGAATTGGCAGAAGCAATTTCTTTATCCCGTTACTCCCGTATACTCGGAGTATGCCTCGATACTGCTCACATTTTCGCAGCAGGATATGATATTAGAACCGAAAAAGCTTACATTAAAACAATACAAAAATTCGACGAAACGATAGGTTTATCCAAATTGAAATTCATTCATCTTAATGATTCTCGCTCCGAACTGGGTTCAAAAATTGACAGACATGATCACATTGGGAAAGGCAAGATTGGTCTTAACGGTTTCAAGATCCTGTTAAATGATCCTCAACTCTCGCCCCTCCCAATGGTAATAGAAACCCCTAAAAACAAGGGATTGGAAATGGATAAACGAAACCTCTCCCTTTTAAAATCATTGATCAAAAAAACAATGTGTTGAACTACACTAAAAAATCAACACAAAACCTTTGCGCCTCTTAACGTTACTTTCCAAGTATTCTGTGATAGGTTTTTGCCGGAACAGCAACTAGCCCTGTAACTGCAATGCCTTGATTGTTTCTGAGATCACTTGCCATTATCACTATTTTGTAATCTCCGGGCTCTTTGGGCACAAAACTAGCTTCAAAATGGCTAATTCTACTAGCCCATTTCAACGGAACTTCAGCAATCTTTTTACCCTTGAAAAACACAGCAGCTTTTGCATTCACTTTATTGGCATCCCATAAAAAGTCTGGCCTTTCGGGGCAACCGCACATAGGAGTTATATGGGCACCAATAGTTACTTTAGTTCCAACAGGGAAAAATTCATGAGGTTTCGGGCTGTAGGCATGAACAATCAGACCGTAAAGATTGAACAAAATACCATCACCAGTAATGTCTTTTCCGGGAATAAGCCAAGTGGTCTTTACTTCTTTGTGAATGTTGTTTCCTGCTCCTAAAGGCCCTACCAATTCAATTTCAAGCTTTACCGGCTCCTCTATGTCAAAGACAAACTCAGCTTTGGCAGCTCCACCCTGAGACAGTACAGTATTTCTCATTATGGGGTCCTTCATGATGATTTTGGTATTTCCCGTTTTACCTTCTAATGTTTTTTCCGCGAGTGTTTTACCCGTTAGAGCATCACGAACAACCACCTTGAGACCCCCAACAGCAGTACCTATAAACTTCGCGTCATTTGCCTTTGCTCTTACAACAAGCTTTGTTGGAACAGCTCCAACCACACACGGAACAAGCAAGAATAACAGACAAAAAACAAAGGTTACTTTGATAGGACAATTCCTTTGCATAGCTCCCCTCCCTTTTTGCATGAATTGACATATGTTAGTTAAGTTTATAACCAACCTAACATATAAAGTTTAATATTTTTTAACCAATCAAGCCCACACATCAAGAATCCCACTCATATAAGTCGCATTTTCGCAACCATAGACAGGCCAATAGTCGCACACTTGCAACACCAAGATAAAGCCTACACGGAAGTAAGATGTATAACATATTAAAATTTATAAACTTTTCCCGTTAGAAAATCGTGGCACTCTATTTGCTTAGTGTAAACGGCGGGAGGAACATGGAGCGGCAGGTAAAAGGGAGAACAAGTTATGAAAGCAGCCTTCCCGGTGTGGAAAGGTAAAATTTCCCCAGTGTTCGACGTAGCAAGAGAGATAAGGATCGTGGAGAAGGAAGAGGATGCTAAAGAAAAGGAAGCTACCCACTTCATAAAATCAGATGTTCCAATGGAAAGGGTTTCACTGATTATCAACGAAGGTGTAAATGAGCTTATCTGTGGAGCAATTTCAAGAACCCTGTACACAGTGCTAACTCACAATGACATAAGAGTTATCCCCTTCATCTCAGGCAACTATCAAGAAGTTCTGAGAGCCTGGCTCACGGGAAGGCTGCACCTGCCCTATTTCATTATGCCTGGATGCAGACGAGCAAAAATGAGAAGCATGATTATGGAGGTAGAAACTATGAATGGCGAACAAAGTGGACAAAGCGGAGGAAGTGGCGGTGGTGGTGCCGGCAGAGGACCCGGACACCGTTGGAGAAGGCGAGGTGAAGGAGCAGGACCGGGAGGATTTTGTATTTGCACAGGCTGCGGACACAAAGAACCCCACAAACGGGGTGTTCCCTGTTCACAGGAAGTATGTCCAAAATGTGGAGCTCCTATGTTTAGAGAATAAATAAAAAACATAAGCAAGGAGGTGTTACTATGCCAAGAGGAGACCGAACAGGACCCTGGGGCATGGGCCCCATGACTGGACGAGGCGCCGGATTTTGCGCAGGCTACAATGTTCCCGGTTACATGAATCCCGGTATAGGCAGAGGCTGGGGCCGCGGTTGGGGATTTGGCTGGGGCCGCGGCTGGGGAGGTGGACGAGGCAGAAGATTTAGAGGCCGCTTTCGCTGGTGGGCAGGAGCAGGACCCTGGTTTTGGAGTGTACCTCCGCAACCTTATGATCCAGCCGTGGAAAGGGACTTTCTCAAAAGCGAAGCTGATGCCCTTCGTGAAGAATTAGTTGCCATAGAAAAAAGACTGGCTGAGCTTGAACAAGAAACGAGTTCTGAAGCCTAACTGGTATCAAAGGGGGCGGATACACTTCCGCCCCTATGTAGAGGAGGAAAAAATGAAAATAGCGGTAACCACTTCAGGAGAAAATTTAAGTTCTCCGTTGGATAGTAGATTTGGAAGGACGCCAAAGTTTCTCATTTATGATACGGACAAAGAAGAATTTTACGTGATTGACAACACCCAGAATCTCAATGCTCCTCAAGGAGCAGGCATTCAGGCCGCTCAAAATGTAGCAAAGGAAGGTGTTTCGGCTGTCATTACTGGCCATTGCGGGCCTAAAGCATTTCATGTGTTAAAAACAGCAGGGATAAAAGTCTTTTACAGTAATGCCAAAACAGTCTCAGAAGCCCTAGAAGAATTCAAATCTGGAAGGCTCACGGAAGCTACAGGAGCTGATGTGGAGGGACACTGGGTATGATAATAGCTGTTTTGTCTGGAAAGGGAGGAACAGGTAAGACAACCGTTGCTCTGAATCTGGCAAGATCTTTTGGAACACCAGTTCAGTTGTTAGACTGTGATGTGGAGGAACCAAATGCTCACCTGTTTTTACCAGGGGAAGTCAGGTGCACAGAAAGTGTCTCTGTACCTGTTCCAAAAGTTGATGAAGCAAAATGTGATGCCTGCGGTAAATGCAGTGAAATTTGTCAATTTAACGCGATCATATCCTTAAAGACAAAACCTCTGGTTTTTAGTGAACTTTGCCACAGCTGTGGTGGTTGTGCACTCGTATGTCCCCAAAAAGCCATCTCTGAAGTTCCCAAGTTTATAGGCCTCATTGAAACAATAAAATATCAGTCAATCTTCCTTATTCAAGGGCGCCTGAATGTTGGGGTTGCCATGTCTCCTCCCCTTATAAAAGAAGTAAAACTTCGTCTGCTTCCAAACATGCCGGTAATCCTGGATGCTCCACCTGGGACATCATGCCCTGTAATTACCACGGTAAAAGACGCTGATGTTGCGGTGCTAGTTACTGAACCCACTCCTTTTGGATTGCATGATCTGGAACTCGCCGTAGAAATGGTTAAAGAAATTGGACCCCCTTTCGGTGTTGTCGTAAACAGGGTTGGTATTGGTGACGACAGAGTTCATGAATATTGCGAAAAAAATCGCATTCCCATACTAGCCGAGATCCCTGACGACAGACAAATTGCCGAAGCTTATTCTCGTGGAGAAATCATAGTGGACGTTCTTCCCAGATATAGAAAAGTCTTTGAAAATCTACTCATTTCAATAAAAAAGCTCGCAAAAAAAGAGGAGTAACAAATGGTAACCTATGAATATGAATGTGTTGAGTGCGGTCATACCTTCGAAATGAAACAGTCCATAACTGAGCCACCATTGGAAAAATGCCCCAAATGTTCAGGAAATGTAAAGCGTCTAATATCCGGTGGAACCGGATTCATCATGAAAGGGGGTTTTTCTTCACCACAAAAAACATGTTCTTTCCAAGAAACAGGCACAACCTGTTGCGGACAAAAGGAACGATGCAAAACACCTCGATGTGGAGATAGGCCCAATGCGTAACGGCGGTAATGAACCCTTTGAAATTGTGATCGTAAGTGGAAAAGGTGGTACAGGTAAAACAAGCATTACAGCCGCTTTTGCGCTGCTTGCTAAACATTCAATTATAGCAGACTGTGATGTAGATGCGGCAAATCTTCACTTAATTCTTGAACCTAAAGTACAAGAAAAACACGAGTTTTGGAGTGGACACTACGCTACCATAAGAAATTATGACTGCAACAAGTGCGGCATTTGCTTAGAATACTGTAGATTCGACGCCGTAAAACACGAAAAAGATGAACTCTTCATCGATGAAACATCCTGTGAAGGGTGCGGTGTCTGTGTGTATTTCTGTCCTGAAGAAGCTATCGATTTCCCTCAAAGACTATGTGGGGAATGGATGGTCTCTGAGACTAGGGCAGGCATTATGGTTCACGCTCAACTAGGCATTGCCGCGGAAAACTCAGGTAAGTTAGTAGCTACAGTAAGAAACAAAGCTAAGGAAATAGCTCTGAATAAAAGCATACCCCTGATTTTGATTGACGGACCACCAGGAATTGGATGTCCTGTAATATCATCAATTACGGGAACAAAATTGGTTGTAGTTGTAGTCGAACCCACTCTATCGGGTTTACACGACATGGAACGTATCCTGGCTCTAGCACGGCATTTCAAAATCCCTTCGGTTTTATGCATAAATAAGTGGGATTTAAATCCTGATATAACCCAAAAAATCGAAGCAAAGGCAGAAGAACTGAATGTACCGTTAATAGGCAAGATACCCTACGACCCGAATATAACTTCTTTACAAATTCAGAAAAAAAGTATCGTCGAAGAAGAATCGCAAACAAAGGACATAATAGCAGAAATGTGGAATACTCTAACAAAGCTGGGGGAACAATATGGTGGAGATTCAAGAAACTGAGGAATTTAATCTTTCTTCTAAAATTCTTCTTCTCGCTGAACAATGCGACAATGCAAGGCCTCCTGTGAAATTCAACGGCTATTACAAAGCCATAGGTCCCTGTGGTGACACAGTTGAAATATGGTTAAAAATTCAGAACGACACAGTTTTGGACGCATCGTGTAAGGTATCCGGCTGCATTCCATCCAAGGCTTGCGCAATGGCAGCCGTCACATTAGCAAAAGGTAAGAAGATTACCGATGCGTTGGCTATAAATGCACGAAATATTCTCGATTATATTCAAGAACTGCCCAACGAGTCTGAACACTGCGCTCAGCTTGCTGCAGAAACACTAGAACTGGCTATAAAGGAGTATCTTACATCTTTAGATTCAAAGGAGGAATAACAACTATGAAAAGCGACAAAGGTTCAAAACAATGCAGTACATGTAAAGACTCAAGTTGTTCTGCTTCAAAGCGGCGTCCAGGCGAAACAGATGAGGAATTTGAAGCCAGAAGAAAGCTGGCAAGCAAACTCTGCGGAATAAAACACAGGTTGGTTGTATTGTCCGGTAAAGGCGGAGTGGGAAAAAGTACTGTCGCGGTCAATTTAGCCATTGCCCTTTCCATGAAGAACCACGAGGTTGGGCTTCTGGATGTGGATATACATGGACCTAGTATACCGACTCTTTTAGGTCTGGAAGGAGAACCAATTTATGGAGAAAAAGGGGAATTATTGCCGGTTAAATACAATGGATTGAAGGTAATTTCACCAGGCTTTTTGCTACACAGCCAAGATGATGCAGTGATATGGCGGGGTCCTATGAAAGCAGGTGTCATAAAGCAGTTTATTGCCGATGTGGCATGGGGCGAACTAGATTACCTAGTAGTGGATTCTCCCCCGGGCACAGGGGATGAACCACTTTCTGTATGTCAGGTTCTCGAGCGAGTTGATGGTGCAGTTATTGTTACGACACCCCAGAAGGTAGCCGCTGTTGATGTACGAAAATGTATAACCTTCTGCCGTAAAGTAGGTGTTCCCATTGTAGGAGTTATTGAAAACATGAGTGGTTTTGTATGCCCCAAATGCGGTGAAGTCACCAACATCTTTAAGACAGGAGGAGGACAGCAAATTTCCGAAAGCATGGGGGTTCCCTTTCTTGGGGCTATTCCAATTGAACCAAATGTTGCATCAGCCTGTGACAACGGAAAGCCCTTTGTTAAGTATTTTCCACAATCCAGAGCAACAGAAGTTATTTACAAAGTGGTTGAACAAATAGAAGAATCCTTCAAATCAAAGCAGAATGACCTGTCGTCAGCAGCAGGTTAAGCTGACAAACTAAGGGTAAATAGGAAGGGAGGAGCAATTTATGAGAATAGCTGTACCAATGGCAAACGGAAAACTGTCAATGCATTTCGGACACTGTGAACAATTTGCTTTCATTGATGTCGACCCTCAAACAGGTAAAATCCTGACCAGGCGAGACGTGCCAGCGCCGCCTCATCAACCTGGCTTCTTGCCCCCCTGGATGGCTGAGCAGGGAGTAAACGTAATTATTGCCGGAGGAATGGGGCAACGAGCTTTAAATCTTTTTTCACAGCTAGGAATTAAAGTGGTAGTAGGCGCACCTGCTGATTTGCCAGAGAATCTCGTGCATGCTTATCTCAACGGAACCCTGCAGACGGGACCAAATGTGTGTGATCACTAAATTGTCAACCCCGTCTCACATACCCGAAGGGCCCCATTGGGCCCTTTTTTCCAAGGTACTTTTATAAAAATGATATAAAAAATCATCTGTCACAGGCTTAAGAGAAACTCTATTAGAGCCTCTTTTTCTGTATCAGACAGATTATCAAAAGACGGCATGTTGTCAAAAGGCTTTTCAAGCTGAAGCCTCAGATTTTCCGGCGTAACGGCTCTTCCACTAACTGGAAGTTTTTTTCTTGACGAAAGCCCTTTAAGTCCAGGACCAATCCTGGTTTTGGTCTTGTCTGTATAATGACAACCTGAGCAATTGGCCTCAAAAATCCTCTTTCCTTCAGTCTTTATACTCTCAGAAACAGTTGCTAAAGAAGTATGCTCCTTGTAGTTTGCATGAGAAAACAGATAGGTACCAGCGGATAAAGTTAACGTGGTCGTAAGAAAAATAAAAACCATAATCCCAATAATAGGAACATAAGAAAACAATTTTCGATAAGATCGCACAATTATAATCTTCACTGTCAAAAGGCCAAGGAGAATTACCGCGGTGAGAGCATGAACGGCACCTCGTGGTGTCATTGCTCCTCCCGAATGCCTCACAATAAGCAAGCATACGTAACCGATAATTAACATCAATACAAAACCTACCCAACCCAGCGACCTGTGAATTAACCTCAGTTTTTTCACGTCAAACCGCTTTTCTGCGCGACCTAAAATCTCGAACATTGTAAAGAGATTTAAAAAGGCTATCCCTATAAGGGGAACTGCCATCCATGACTTGACTTCAAGACTTACGCTTGTCATAGGTCTACTCAAGAAAAAAAGGCGACTGTTTTAGGCATCGCCTTTTTCAATCGTAAACTTAAATTCTCTATTTACTTTTTTTCAAAATGCAAAAACCTCCAGTCTTTGTCCTTCTGAACGCTGTGGCATTTAATACAGCCCTTTACTTTTCCCGCAGCCATAACCTTTCCACTTGGTCCATACTTAGCCCAGAACCAATCACCAGCCTCGGGGTTAAAACCTTCTACCTTATACATAGGCGTAATTGCCATAAGCGTTTTCTTATCTTTACCATAATTTTCCTTAACGATTATTGCCCCATAAGGCATAGGTTTATCCTCAGAAGCTGCTTTGTAGGCAATGTCATTAACGTAAACTTTAAGATAGGCCCCATGGGGACTTTTACCTTCATAAAGACACTCTTTACCTGGAAAGAAATGCCACTTGTGGTATGGATTGTCCTTTGTAATGTACGTCCAAAAAACCGCTCCTTCCGGCTCAGGCATCTTACTTTGCCCGGCCATTAAAAACCCACTAACCGCAAATAGGCTTACACAAACAACCACTCCCAAAATTTTTTTAAACATAATAACCACTCCTTTTGACAGAAACTTTAAAAATGAACCAGTAACAGACTAATTAGGTCCTTCTTGTTTCATAATATGTAACATAGCAAACTGCAAAAGACAAATTTTCAAAGGCCAGCCTTATTGATGATGCTGCGAAAATGCAACCAGCGAAAATCACATAACAATTCAAAGATTGATTT
>JALXAE010000279.1 GCA_026992355.1 Syntrophobacterales bacterium
GGTTTTCAGGCATCCTAACTTTTCCAGTTCGGCAAGGCCGTAATGGGCAGGGTTTGGTTCAGCATTATCAAGAAGTGTTTTTACTTCAAGAAGCATTTTCCACACACGTCCAGGATTTTTCCTGAAGGATTCGATATGTCCGAATTCCATTGGATCATATTTAGACCACAATCCATCAGGACTTCGAAAATCAGGAATGCCGCTTTCCACAGAAATACCCGCCCCCGTCAATGCAACACCATATTTTGCATTAGCAAGTATCTTTGCAGCCTGTTTATACGATTTTTCTAATTCTCTACCCCGTTGCATCATTCTATCCGCAGTCTTTGACCAATGAAAATTTTGTTCGACTTAAGGCCGTTTAAGCGCCTTAATCTGCTCACACTTATCTTATAACGACGAGCAATTGATGATAAGGTATCGCCTTTCTTTACGATATAATACCTTGTTTTCTTTGCATACAGCTCTTCTAATTTGCTAATCCTTCGTGAAAATTTCTCCACATAACCCACAGGAAGTCGGATTTCATGAGTACCCGCTGGTATCCAGCGAGATCTATAGGAGGGATTTAAAAGCACAAAATCCCTCATCGTTAAATCAGCTGCTTGAGCAACATCAACAATAGGCAGTGGATATTTCAGAAAAACAACCGTTTTTTCGAAGGATCGTGGTTTGTATCCATCCCCTCTTTTAAACTCATATCCATACTTTTCCGGATGACCTAAAACCTCTTTTATGGCAAGAATTCTAAAAATATATCGTTCTGTCTCAGTCGGGAGCTTTAAATCATAATAACTGGTCACACGCTGGTCTCTAAGTTCCTTCGCAATTCGTTCTTCTCCACAATTGTATGCCGCCATGGCAAGTGCCCAGCTTTGAAACTGATTGTACAGATTTTGGAGATAATTTAAGGCCTTCTCAGTCGATTTTTCGAAATCATATCGTTCATCAATTCCGTTTCCTATCTTCAATCCATATTTCCTGGCAGTAGATTTAATAAATTGCCAGGGCCCCGTAGCACCTGCAGGAGATCTAGCAGTGTGGAGCAGATCGCTTTCAGCGATGACAAGATACTTCAAATCATCAGGAAGTCCCCTTGCTTTAAGAGTCTTTTCTAACCATGGGAAATATCGTTCAGCTCGTTTCAGCCAGAGAAATACTTGAGCATGGGAATAAACCACTATAGTAAATTCCCGATCAAATCTTTCCCATACGTCATCCCTAAACAAAGGTACAGGCTCACCACATAAATCCATGTGCCGCGGCGGCACAAATTGAGGTATAAAATAACCTGACGGGGGTGCCCCAAAGGATATCGTCGAATATACAATAACAAAGCAGGCAATATAAAAAGCGTAAATTTTTACATTTGCCTTCATCTTTCCGTACCAATTAACTCATACTTGCTGAAAAAAAATGATATTTCTTCCATTGCCGTCTGAGGACTATCCGAACCATGTACTGCATTTTTTTCTACATCCGTAGCGAATTCATATCTTATTGTTCCCGGTTTAGCATCTTTTGGGTTCGTTGCACCCATAATTTCTCGGTTTTTAGCTATGACATTCTCTCCTTCTAAAACCATTACAACAATAGGTCCAGAGCTCATGAAATCAGTTAAGCTATCATAAAAGGGCTTATCCCTGTGAACAGCGTAAAAGGCTTGAGCTTCTTTTTTAGTTAGACGAATCATTTTCATTGCAACTATCCGGATTCCTTCGCTTTCGAATCTATCAATAATCTTCCCCATAACCCCCTTGGACACCGCATCAGGTTTGATGATAGAAAGAGTTCTTTCCATAAAAGCCTCCTAAAAAGTTTATTTCAGGAAAAACCAATCAGCACTTCACGGCGCACAAAAACCCCTTTGTCTATATCACAACTATGACCAGTACACAATTAAGGGCATAAGTCAAGAAAAGGTAAAAGACTGAACAGGAATGCTACAAAATTTGATGGGATTAACTCCTTGCAAATGATTCTCCCAAAAGCTATATGGACATCGTTATTCTGCAAATACTTTAATGGCATTAAAGGAGATTGTTACGTTTTGAAAAGGTATCCAATAAAGTTTGTTGGCGCTGGGCCAGGTGATCCTGAATTAATAACTGTTAAAGGCAAAAAAGCATTACAAGAAGCCGATATTGTTGTTTATGCAGGCTCATTAATATCTCCGGAAACGCTTAGGTGGACTAAAAATACCGCTAAGCTTTACGATAGTTCCGGTCTCACACTGGAACAAACCCATTCTATTCTAGTTAACGGCTACAACAAGGGCAAACGGGTGGTCAGACTACATTCAGGTGATCCATCAGTTTACGGAGCCATTCACGAGCAAATGGTGCAGTTAGACAATGTCGGTATTCCCTACGAAGTAATTCCAGGAATATCGGCTGTGTTTGCCGCAGCATCAAAATTGAAAAAAGAACTCACTGTACCCGAGGTGTCTCAAACAATAATAATAACTCGAATGGCAGGTAAAACCCCAGTACCCGAAAGAGAGTCTTTATGGTCTCTGGCTTCCCACAAGGCTACTATGGCTTTGTATCTAAGTATAAGTGCAATTGATGATGTTGTGTCTTCGCTTTTGAAATCATACGAACCCGATACTCCAATAATCGTAGCATATAGAGTAGGATGGCCTGATGAAAAATTTATATTTGGAACTCTCGCAAACATTGCCGAAAAAGTAAAAACTCATAGAATAAATCGCCAGGCTTTAATCCTGGTAGGAGGAGTTTTCAGAGAGGATATTCGTGATAAAAGATCAAAACTTTATGATCCAAAGTTCTCTCATGGTTTTAGAAAAACAGAAAAAGCATAGTCCTGACTCTGAAAAAACCAAACAGGTATGAACTTCGATAAAACCATTGCAGTTGTTTCGCTCACCCGAGAAGGCGCAAAGCTTGCTCTGAAGATAAAGAAACTTATACCAAATTGCGATCGCTATTCTCGATTGGAAGAAGGTGTTTCCTTGCCAAAATCAGAAGGCGAATTCTTATACTTTCGAAGATTAAAAGACATCATCTCTGACTTATGGCAAAATTATGACCTTATAATCTGCATAATGGCAACTGGCATAGTCGTAAGAACTATAGCCCATCTAATTTCTGACAAAAAAAGTGATCCTGCTATCCTGGTTATGGACGAAAAAGGTCATTTTGTGATCAGTCTCCTTTCAGGTCATGTTGGTGGAGCAAATCTCTATGCTACTTGGTTAGCAGAGAAACTCGGTGCCATACCTGTTATTACCACGGCATCTGATGTGCAGAAGAAACCCGCTTTAGACTTACTTGCGCGCACAAAAGACTTGGAAATTAAAGGCGTAGAGCTTATGTCCAAAGTGATGATTAACCTACTGGACAATCACCCTGTATGGCTTTACGACCCGTACAAAATTGTAGTGGACAATCTCTCGCGTAGTTACCTGTCTTTAAAACCAGTTTACGAAGAAAATGAAGTAACCTATTTAGATTATTGTGGAATATGGGTTTCTGAAAGATTGCCTCCCGAGAGCGCAAAGTGTGTACGCCTGCACCCCAAAAACCTTATTGTGGGTATAGGTTGCAATAGTGGAACCGAGGCTGAGGAAATTATTAATTTGGTAAGAAAAGTGTTCTCGGAAGAAAGACTTGCCATTCAATCTATTAAATTTTTCGCTTCTATTGATATAAAGCGTTCAGAGGAAGGATTGAACAGAGCTGCCTTCTTTTTTGAAAGAAAAATAATATTTTTTTCACAGGACGAATTAAAAGATATTGATGTTCCTAACCCGTCCAGCATTGTAAAACAACATGTAGGAGTACTCAGCGTATGCGAAGCAGCAGCATTGAAAGCCCACCGAGAAGCCCTTTTGATTGTACCGAAAAAAAAGACAAAAAATGTGACTCTAGCCGTAGCCAAAGCACCATATATTTGGTCAGTATAGGGCCAGGATTTCAGGAATATGTAGTTTCGAGAGCTAAAGAGGTACTAAAAGAAAGTGATATAATTATAGGTTATAAGACCTATATTGATATAATAAAAAAGTGGCTTCCTGAAAAATGTTATGTTGTAAAAGGTATGAGACAGGAACTGGAACGCTGCAAAATCGCAGTTAAAGAAGCCTTACAGCGTTGCAAGGTTTCTTTGGTTTCCGGTGGAGACGTGGGAATTTATGGCATGGCAGGAGCTCTCTTAGAATTTTGCAGAAATCACAAAATAAATGTATTCCCAAAAGCGAACAATCAAAACAAACAAAACTCAAACACCATCCTTGTTGAAGTTATCCCCGGTGTATCAGCTCTAAACGCAGCAGCATCAATTTTAGGTGCCCCTCTTACTCATGATTTTGCGACTATCAGCTTGAGTGACCATTTAACTCCGTGGCCAACTATAGAAAAGCGGCTGAGGATGGCTGCGGCGGGAGACTTCGTAATTGTGCTTTTTAACCCCCGTAGCAAAACAAGACCCCATCTACTGGAAAAAGCCATTTCTATAATTTCGGAATATGCTACGTTAAATACCCCTGTAGGTATAGTACAAAGGGCTATGCGTGAAGGACAAAGCAGAACAATTGTTGAACTTTCAAACATTCCCTTTAACCAGATAGACATGCAGACGATAATTATAGTTGGAAACAGTAATTCCTTTGTCTGGAATGACTGGATGATTACCCCAAGGGGTTATCAAGCAAAATACATGGAAACTTGAAAGCTACAATGAAAAAGCTACTGCACAGCAAACTCTTTTATATCTTCATTCTGACCGGGTTGTTTGGACTTGGCTTTGCTTATTTTTACTTTACCAAACAAGCTCCAATAACCATTGGTTTTGTAGGCGCATTAACCGGTAAATACTCCGATTTAGGGGTTCAAACTAGAAACGGAGTTCAACTTGCTGTTGAAGAGTTAAATGAAAAAGGGGGAATTGAAGGAAGAAGACTACACGTCGTATATATGGATAATAAAGGTAATGTGCAAAAAAATCAGGAAGCCCTTGAACAATTAGCTAAGTTGGGTATCAAAACAGTTATAGGTCCCTTGCTTAGCACCATGGCTTTATCAAGCGTACCTGTTTCGAAAAAACACAACATAATTCTGATAAGCCCTACTGTTTCAACAAGTCTTCTATCAAATAAAAAAGATCTTTTTTTTAGAATAATTCCCGACAATAAAAAAAGAGCAAAGGCTCTAGCAAAATATGTGCTTAACAAGCACCGTCCTAGGAAAATATGTGTAATTCAGGATATAAGCAATCAAATTTATACAAGTGACTTTCTGGACAATTTTTTGGCCCCTTTTAAATTAAAGCTTGCTACAGTTGCTTGCGCGTATAGGTATAAGGTATCTCAAACCGTTCCCTATCAGTGCGTTGCAAATATCAAAGCAATTTTAAAAGAAAATCCTGATCTTGTGGTTATCGCTGCATCCTCCGCGGATACAGCCTTTTTTGCCAGAAATATTTGGGACGTAGATCCATCAATTGTAATATGCGCCAGTAATTGGGCAAAAACGAGCCTTTTCCTATTAGGCCTGGGCTCCCCCATCCACACAGCTTATTTGGAAGGTATCGACTCTGGTATCGAAACCCCGGAATTGGCAAGATTTAGGAAAAAATATTCAGATAGATTCGGGTGGACTCCATCCTTTGCTTCAGTACAGGGATACGATGCTGTTAGGGTTTTAGCAACTGCTTTGGAACAATCACTTATCTTGTCAACCCCTTTAAACAAAGCTTTATGTGACATAAAAAATTTTCCGGGTTTGTTTTCAACCATTTCAATAAACGAGTACGGAGACGCGATAAGACCAACTTTTATATACACCATCAAAAACGGCAAATTCCTCGTAGTGCGGAGAATTGAATGATAGGTAAAAGCAGATCCTTGCCCACAATCTCCCAGCTAAGCAAGAAAAAAATCGTAATATGTTTGTTATTGCCCTTGTTTTTAATCTCCTTGGTATTAGACATCATTTACCTGCTTATATTTATCGGCAACATTAAGGAGAGACAAATCCTGCTGGCCCAATTTGGCAACACATTAATCTCTGATTATCTAAACTCAGCCAAACGCGTTTTAACGATTGCATACAAGGACTATAAAAACTCCCCGCGTGGACTATTTCTTTCTACTTACAAAGCTCTTGGAGTACAACCTATACTTACCAATATATTTATCGTTACCCACAACAACAGAATTATACAGATATTTCCACGCTACGCTCCGGGAATCACCGTTTACCCCGGTATACAGTTCTTTAAAACCGAAAAACTCACGCCTCATAATTATCGCTTATCTCCTCCATTTTATTCAATTTATTCAGGCACCATCGTTGTGGCCATGGCTGCAAAACCCAGTACAAACGATTTGATAATAGGAGAATTGAATTTAAAACTTATCTCAAAAATAAACCTGAATCAAAGTGCTGGTTCAGCCACAACTTTGTTCATAACTGACAATAAGGGCAATTTTGTTGCCCATCCAATAATCAAATATGTGGAAATGCAAGAAAATGTCGGCGGAGAACCTTGGTTCAAGCTAGCACTACGGAAGCCCCAATTTGCCTCTGTAGCAAAACACCTGGGAAATCTTTGTATAATCGGATGTATAAATCAAGCCGATACAAATTGGAAAATAGTTGTTGCTACGCGACTCAGGTCGGTCATAGGTCCTATTATAAGAAAAAGCATTATTATTTTTGCCTTCTTACTTTTGTTTTGCACAGGCCTTGTAGCAATAACACAAATATGGATTTCAAAAAATATAGTGAGACCTCTGGAAGAAATTGGAAAAGTCGCAAAAGAAACAATCTCCGATCCGGAAAAAGCCATTCAGGCATCTCTGCTGCTGCGTGAAAAAGAAGCACCTTTCAAAGAGTTAGAAGATTTTAGATTGTCTTTTCTGGAAGCTTTACAACACATCCTGGAACAACAGGCAACTATCCGAGAAAGTGAAATAAAATTTCGTAGTTTGACAGAAAACGCCCCTGTTGGAATCTTTATTTTTCAAAATGATCATTTTATTTATACAAATAAAATGGTTGAAGTAATTACGGGTTACACGAGGGAAGAACTTAATAATATTGTTATATGGGAGCTTGTACATCCGGATCATAGAGAAATTCCTATTCAACTAACCAAAATAAGACAATCAAAAATAAGTCCTCCAAAGAACTATGATTCATTGCCTATAGTGACGAAGTTTGGCGAAGTAAAATGGTTAAAGTTATCCGTTGGATCCATTGAAATAGGCGGGAAGCCTGCAGGTTTGGGAATAGCAGTTGACGTAACTGATAAACATCTTGCCGAACAGGAAAAGCTAGAATACCAGAAGAAATTTCAATACATGCAAAGAATGGAAGCAGTAGGGATACTTGCTGGAGGGGTAGCTCATGAATTTAACAACTTACTTCAAGGCTTTGGTTTAAACATTGAACTATTAAAATCAAAGCTAGCAACCTCGGATAAAAAACTCGACGATTTTGACTATTACTTGGATAACTTAGAACATTTAAAGTCACGTGCTAGCATTTTAGTTGAATCACTTCTTACCTTCAGCAAAAGGAAAAAATCTAGTAAACATTTAATATCTGCTCACAAAGAAATAGAATGCGTTTTGAGTTTATTTGCTGAAACATTTCCAAAAAACATCACTATCAAATCTTCATTACAAGCCAGCCGAGATGCAGTTTTTGTTCAGGAAGGACAAGTTGAACAGATTATTCTCAATTTGATTACAAACTCAAGAGATGCAATTGGCACAAAACCTGGCACAATAACCGTTGAAACAGAAGACATTTACATTGATAAACCAGAGCTCTACAAAGTTCGCAATAAAGGCCAATATCTTAAAATTCAAGTAAGAGACAGCGGATCCGGCATGCCGGAAGATATGGTTGACAAAATTTTCGATCCATTTTTTACCACAAAAGAAGTTGGAAAAGGCACTGGATTGGGACTTTCTGTCGTCCTTGGAATTGTTGAAAACGCTGGAGGATCCATTTTCTGTGAAAGCAAGTTAGGCCATGGC
Organism: Syntrophobacterales bacterium; assembly: GCA_026992355.1. Taxonomy (GTDB): domain Bacteria; phylum Desulfobacterota; class Syntrophobacteria; order Syntrophobacterales; family Thermodesulforhabdaceae; genus JALXAE01. The sequence goes on from JALXAE010000279.1 coordinate 8,012, forward strand.
ACAACTTTTACAGTGCTATTGCCTTTAGCTGATTTTTCTTCGTTAGAACGTGACCACATGACCCAAGCCACTCCTGCTCTCTCTGACACACCTGATAAAAAAAGACTTATTGTCATAGACGACGAAGAAATACTTGCCTCACTAATAAAAGAATTTTTTGAAAGCCACGGCCACTCTGTAACAATATTCTCTACCCCTGAAGATGCCATTTCGTTCCTTGAAACACACCCCTGTGAGTCTGTTGATTTGGTGTTTTTAGATTTAGGACTCCCTGGAATGGGGGGAACAAAATGTTTGAAAAAAATCAAAGACATGTGTCCCCAGGTTCCTATAATTGTAATCAGCGGCTATCTAGATCATGATGTAATGAAAAACCCCGAAAAATACGGCGTAAGGTATTGTCTTTCAAAGCCTTTTAGTACCTTAAAACTAATTGAAGCAGTAAACAAAGTCTTTAACTTAGAATAGGAGGGAAGTCCCTGATCCTCCAAAATACTTTCTTGCTCGACCTAAAGCCATAAGAGGAAAATAATGCCTGTACATATTGTAATTTATCATAAATCCCCTGCATAATTCTACGCCCTGAGCCAGTGTTTCTCCGTTGCCTTGAAGCTTGGTTCTGCTACCATGCCCATATCCAGGAAAACCTGTTCCCGTATATTGGGGCTCATCCCAGGTACCATCTTTCTGACGTGTCACGAGAAAGGCTATTCCTTTCCGTATTGCTTCATCAAAACTTCTGTCATTAGTAGCCATGAGACCTAAAAGAGCCCACGCAGTTTGAGATGGCGTGCTTTCTCCTCTTCCTCTCAGATTATAATCCATATATGATGCCGGTGTCTCACCCCATCCACCGTCTTTGTTTTGATGTCGAGCTAACCACAAAGCAGCTTTTTTAACGTAAGGCTGACTCATATTTTCGCCTATTGCATTCAAAGCTTGAAGCACAGCCGATGTTCCGTATATGTAATTCACTCCCCATCTGCCGAACCAGCTACCGTCTTCTTCCTGTTCAGAACGTATATATTTAATAGCCTTTCGAACCATCTTTGTTTTCAAGCTCTTTCCCAGATAAGCCAGGGCCTCTATCACATGAGCCGTTACATCAACACTCGGAGGATCCAATGTTTCACCAAAATCGCAGAAGGGAATTTTTGTGACAAGCCTATTGGTATTGTCTTTATCAAAGGCCGCCCAACCACCATTGGACGACTGTAAACCGTAAACCCAGTTTTCCGCCCTTTTCAATGCCCAGACCAGCGGTTTTGCACTACCTCTGAATTTAGGCAATATTCTTGCCAATACAATCATGGCAACGGCCGTATCATCAACATCGGGGTAATATTTGTTGGCCATTTCAAAGGCCCATCCACCTGGCTCAACGTTGGGTACTTTAACCCGCCAATCTCCATACTCAAGTACTTGCTGATCCAAAAGCCATTTCAAAGCTTTTTGGAACATTCCGGATGAATTTACATCAATATCACAATCAATCAAGGCTAGCATCGAGAGAACCGTATCCCACACGGGGGAATTACTAGCCTGAATGTGGAGAGCATCACCTTCCCAATAAGACCAATGAGAAGCCTCAATCGCATTTAAACCGCTCTTAATTACAGGATGATCCAGCCCATAACCCTCATTGTACAAAGCCATAAGTCCATAAACCCATGGAGGCTGTATCCCACCCCAAGCGCCATCACTTTCTTGATGACGAATTATCCATTCAATACACAGCCTTATTGCCGCTTCTCTCCCGGGATGAAAAGGGAAATTCACATATTTATTCAACAAACGATCTACCCAATAAAACAAACTGTCCCACGAAAGAAAGTTTTTAGGACGCGTCAATATTGGCTTTATAGCATCACGTCCATTCGGAAAAAGTTCATCCATACGTGCTTCTGGAGGTAAAGGTCTCACGGGTCTTCTAGCAGATAATATGGCAAGTGGAACCATGGTCGCTCGGGCCCACGATGCAAATTCATAGATGTTGAAGGGAGACCAATTGGGCAGCAGAATAATTTCAGGTGGTAAGGCAGGTGTAGCTTTCCATGGCCATTCACCTATTAAAGCCAACCAGTATTGAGTAAAAACCCTCACATTGTTAAGACCCCCATGATCCAAGATCCATTTCCTCGCCTTTCGCAAGGCCTCATGTTCAGGAGGAAAACCAGCACATCTCAGGGCCGCATAACATTCCACCGTGGTATTTATATCACCTTGGGGAGCATTGTAATAAACTTGCCAGGAACCGTCAGGTCTCTGAGACTTTAATATAGTATTGACTAATCCATGTTTCTTTTCTTTGTCATCAATTCCCATAAAGTGAAAAGCCAGAAGCCATTCCGCCTCCATACAGGAATTAGATTCTAGCCAACCCATCCAATATCCATCTGGCTTTTGGTGAGCTTCCAGCCATTCAATAGCATCGTTAATACACCTATCTACAACATTGATACGGCTTAGAGTTTTGCAAGCCATTGTGGTCATTCTGGTTAATCCTTATCATTATTCTGAGGTTTAATTTCTCTCGTTTCCTTCATAACACCGCACAAAAGAACTTTCGTAACATTTTTTAGATACCATTCATCAATATTTTCAGGGGATTTACCCATTTCTTCAAACAGCTTTATAAAATTAGGTCTGTACTGCCACCAAAATATTGATGCAGCTTCTATGAGTATCGTTAACATAAGAGCATTTACATCAGATCGTAGTAAACCCTTCTCCTGAGCCTGACTAATTTCCTGAGCAAGATATTCAATAGCCTCCTTCTCTCCAGGCCAAAGATCGGTATCTCCCTCCAAACAGGCCCAGCAACTCAACCTCATTATCGTTTCATTATCCCTGACGAACCAAAAAAAGGTTTCCACTCCGTCTGCAAAAAAACCAAGATCATGAGGCATTTTCTTACTTCTGTTTATCCATCTATGCCAGAACCTATCAATTGCTCGTTTTTTCACCTCTTCATACAGGGCATGTTTACTTCCGAAATGATGATGGATCAAAGACTGAGATACCCCTGACGCTTCAGAAATGTCTCTCACAGAAACGCCTGAAAATCCCTTCTCTGCAAAAAGCTTTTCGGCTGCATCCAGAATGGCTCGTTTGGTTCCCTCCGGATCTCTAGCTTTCACCTTATCTAACAACACATCATCCTGGGACAATTTCAATCTCCTCAGTTACTCATCTTATATTGACTACGCCCCCATGGGCATAATTTAACCACTACCCCTAATTGATCGTTCAATCAATAATCAAACAATTTTTTTAAATCAACAAAAAACTCCTCCAAATTAAGAAAAATAACGAAAAACAACTCCAAGAACATATAAAAAGGGCGATACCATAGGTATCGCCCTCTTT
>JALXAE010000280.1 GCA_026992355.1 Syntrophobacterales bacterium
GAAAACAGATCTAGAGAAAAGAGGTGTAACACTACTATCAATGGAGGAAGCAGTCTCCAGATTTGACTGGCTAAAAGATTACTTCGCTCAACTTGTAAGGCCCGAGATGAGCGCAGCCGCTGCATATCACACCGCTTTTTGGAGCGGAGGTTTATTCATCCACGTACCAGAAAACGTGAAAATAAATTATCCGATCCAAGCTTACTTCCTAATAATCTCAGAGGGATTAAGCCAAACAGAGCACACCCTATTAATAGTCGAGAAAAACGCATACTTAAATTACATTGAGGGATGTGCAGCACCAGTTTTAGCCAAGTACTCAGTTCATCTAGGTGTGCTTGAAGCATTTGTCAAAGAAGGAGCAAATCTAATAGTGAAATCACTCGAGAACTGGATTGGAAATGTACACCATAGACCAATGAAAGGCGTATTAGTAGAAAAGGGCGGAAGCGTTGACATGTCCTCAATAACTCTCGGAGGAAAAACTGCAATAATGAAACCAAGAGTTTACCTAAAGGGCGAAAACGCAAAAGGCGTACTGAGATCAATAGGACTAATAAACAAAGATCGCTACGTAAAATCTGGTGGCTTAATCGTGAATGAAGCACCAGAAACATCCGCGGAACTATTAAATCGTTCAGTTGTCATGGATGAAGGAAGGGAAACCTACGAAGGAACAATCCACGTGAAAAAAACAGCGGTTAAATCAAAAGGACACATGGAGTGCAACACAATACTCATAGGCGACAAAGCTTTCAGCGAAGCAATCCCAATACTACGCACAGAAATCGATGACGTAGAATTAAGCCACGAAGCAACCCTCGGAAAAGTGGGAGAAGATCAACTAGTATACCTAGAGAGCATGGGCTTCGACGAAGAACAAGCTTACTCCCTAATAGTAAACGGGTTCTTCAACCCAGTGATAAAAGACTTACCCATGGATTACGTAATCGAAATAAAAAAGATAGTCGAGCTAGCCATGCAAGGAGCATAAAAATTGTATCTTATTTTTTTCATGTTCGAAATTTAATAGGAGGCCCGATATAAATCTATTCGATTTAAAATTCCCTTTTGATCGGGGCTCTATCAAAGTCTTTATCATTCGATATTATTTTTTCGCAATTATATTTTAAGGCCGTAGCAATATGTATAGAATCCTCTAGATCTAGTCTATATTTTTGGGATATCTCCACTGCTTCTTTGAGAATCTCATAGTTAAATTCAGCGATTTTTAAATTGGGAATATCTAAGTAGGAAAGGAGAACATCCGATTTGAAATTTCGCGTAGTTCTTTTAAGTAATACGAAAAGCAACCAAATCGTTAATATACTCGTAACGGCCTTCTCAGATTCTTCGATTAACTTGATATATTTGGTAGCTTTTTCACGAAACCTTTCATGGTTAGTTAGTCAATAATAGAACACGTTAACGTCAATGTGTATCATTCTAAATCCTCCATAGCCTCAAGGAAAGAGTATGCTTCAATTAGTTTATCAATGTCATCAGTGCTTATCCTTTTAATGGGTTTAAACACGTCCTTTCCCCTTTCAGCTATTGATTTTGCCCGTTTTATAACAAGGATTTGTTCTTTAATATTGATCTCAACTAGATCGCCGGGTTTTAACCCTAAAATCTTCCTTAATTGCTTTGGAATATAAATTCTACCATTTTTATCAATTTTGGAAATGTTTTTGGCATTCAGAATGCTCACCATTTGGAATATAAACTCCAAAATAGTTAAAAACATTTACCATTCGATTTTTTATGGTAGAATTGAGATTTTATTGTAAAATTGTTATTTTTATGTGTGTCCCCCATATTTGTACCATATGTGGCATGTTCCTTCTATTGACACCATGCATGGTCCGTCTGGTTTTTCTGGTGTACATGCTTTACCGAAAAGTGGGCAGTCTGTTGGGACGGTTAATCCCAGTATTATGTCTGCACATTTGCAGTTTTTCCTAAATCCTTCGTCTTTTTTTCTAGTTAAATTGTACACTTTCTCGGCATCGTATTTTTCTAGTTCTGTTTTTATTTCCCATGCACTTTTTTCTATTACCCCTATGCCTCTCCAGTCTCCGTCTTTAACTTCAAAGGCCTCGCTAATATATTTTTGGGCGAGTTTGTTTCCTTCCCAAGTGACCACGCGTGAGTATTCGTTCATTGTTTTAGGTTCGTTTTTAACTAGGGCGTCTAGTATTTGGTAAATAGCTACGATTACATCGATTGGTTCAAAGCCTGCAACAACCACAGGTATATTGAAATCTCTGGGGATAAAGCTCCATGCGTTCGCTCCCGTTATCACTGAAACATGTCCAGGTGCAATAACACCGCTTATTTCATGTTGGGGTAGGTTGAGTACGAATCTTGTTGCGGGAATTGTTATTCTTAGCGCTGTCAATATGGTTAATCCATTAGGAATCAGCTTTTTAGCTATTCTGGTTGCATAAGTGGGAGCGGTTGTCTCAAAGCCCACTCCCAAGAATACAGCTTCTTTGACGCCCTGCGATTTGAATCTCTTTATTGCGTCAAGAAACCCAAAAACGATTTCAACATCTCCACCATTTGCTTTTGCGTCTAGTAAACTACTCTTGGAGCCTGGAACTTTAACCATATCCCCAAAAGTATATATTTTAACGCCTCCCGACGCTAGTTTAATAGCATTGTCTATCACATAAGAGGGAGCTATACAAACAGGGCACCCTGGCCCCGCTATGAGATTTATCGCATCGGGTAGCGTTTTTCTGATTCCATAGTAAGTTATTGTATGCTCGTGTGTGCCGCAAACATGCATGATGTTTATTTTTTCAATTCCTCGCTTGCGTAATTCTCTCACTAGTTTCTCTATTTTATTTAAAACAGCGCGATAGTACTCTTTTTTTCTCAAGGTTTCAATTTCGCCGATTAGATTCAATACGTTACAGCCTCCTCCATCTCTCTAAGAAGATTCACCAGCTCTTTGTATTCGCTTTCGCTTATTTTACCAATAATTGCACCAGCATGAACAATCACGTAGTCCCCATTTTTTATTTCGCTAACAAGCAAGCAGTCAACTTCCTTTTTAACCCCGTTAACCTCAACTATTGCAGTATCTTCTTTTACCTCTAAGACGATAGCAGGTATACCTACACACAATTTCAAACACCACTATGTTTCCCAATTTAAAATAAAGAAAAAACGAATTAAAACAATTTAGGAAACGTGATCAAAAAAGGTTATTAGACTGGTTTAAGGTGACCCCACTTCTCTAGGGCTCTCTTCAATTCTTTAGAAACTTTAGCTTTTTCTTCCAAAGAAACCCCTTCTAAGTAAGCATCAATTGCATCCCTGACTGCTTTAGCACCAGCCTTTGGTCCATCAGGATGACCAAGTACACCACCACCAACTTGAATTACGAGGTCAACTGTTTCATTAATCTTTAACACCTCTGGCAGCAAACCGGGATGCAATCCA
>JALXAE010000281.1 GCA_026992355.1 Syntrophobacterales bacterium
TCACAAACTTGGTATTACAAAGAGAGCGGAAAGGCTTCTTGAGGAACTATTGAATAAGCCTATTCCAGAAGATGTAAGGCTACGTGCGTTAAAAGAAATTGGCAAAATAAAACTGGAAAAAGGGCTTCCTGTTGAGGCCATACCCATCTTTTCAAGGGTCCTACAATATGAACAAGAACCTAAGGAGCTTGCTAATACATATTATCTTCTGGGAAAAACTCTTTATCTCTCCGGTAGTTATCAAGATGCTGCTACAAACATATACAAAGCCATAGAAACCAATCCTGTACTATATCTAAATTATCCTGATGTAATCAGGGTTTTAGGAGATGCCCTATTTGGTATGAAAAGATATTCCTTAGCCAGATGGGCACTAACCTGGTATTTGAACCTGGATTCCAGCGCACCAAAAAAAGATATGCTTTGGGCCCAAATTGCGGAAACTTTTTTCCAAGAAAATAAGCTAAGATTAGCGGAACGACTACAAAATAAAATAATTCTAGAAATGCCCGATACCGAAGGTGCCTATGTAACTCTCCTAAGAAGAGCCCAGATACTGGAAGAAAAAAGCAAAGGAGCTCTCTTTGAAGCGGAAATGATCTATCAAGAACTGGCTCAAAAAAACCTGCCTATTCCTCTAAAAGAAATAACCTATTTCAGATGGGCTTTACTAAAGAAAAAAGAAGGAAAACTCGATGAAGCCTTAAAAATAATAAACAATTTCATAAACACAGCAGCGGAAAAAACCCCCCTTGACGATTTCCTAAGATTACGGGCTTTAATTGTAAAAGACATAATAAAGAAAAAATTCCAGAAGAAGAAATATGCTGAACTAATCAAAATCTATAGCATGTACGGGTCTGAACTTGACCTTGATAAATCCTTACTAAAAATACTTACCATAAGTTTTGAACATTTGAAAATTTACGATAAAGCCCTAGAATGCTGCGAGACACTCATCCATAAATCCGAAAAAATCGACTCAACCTGGTATTACAAAGCAGCAGTTTTATCATTCGCATTGGGTGATCTAGCTCGAGCCAAAAACTACGCTCTGAAAATAACAAACAAAAAATTAGAATTAAAGAAATTGTCAATACTTGTAAAAATTGCCACTGAAGAAAAAAATTGTGAAAGAGCCGTAAATATTTTTGAAAAACTATTTTCTGCAGAAAGTCCACCTGACAAAGATGATGCTCTTTCTTACATAAAATGTCTCCAAAAGCTCAAAAAATACAAAAAGATTGCAAACTTTCTGAAAGAATTTCTTAAAAATACCAACGAACTAACAAAGTTAGATCGTTATGAACTGATGACCACCCTTATGCAAAGCTTAGAAAAGCTCGGTCAAACTCAAGAAGCTATCCGCATAGCCGAGCAGGTCATAAAATTGGCACCTGACGAAGATACAAAATGCCAAACTTTATACATGACGGCCAGGTTGTACAATAAACAGAAGAATCAAAAAGAAGTGGAATCGTGTTTGCAAAGAATGCTGTCTTGTAAGGATGGATTCTGGAGCAAGCTGGCAAGGCAAGAACTCAATTTCTTAAAATTTAAACAGGAAGTTTCTAAAAATAAATAATTGCCGAAAAAATCCGAATGTTGAGGGATCTAGTCGAATGAATGTTGTTATTATAGGAAAAGGGAAGCTACCAGAGGATAAACTGAGCAATTTGGGTTATAGGGTCTTACGATTTGAATCAAACCTGAATGGCAATCTTGCTTCCATCAACAATCCCTCACTTGTATTTTATTTCAAAGAGAAGAATTCAGTAGATCTTTCCGCAGTTATTGAAACCATAAAAACCATAAACCCGGAACCTTATGTCATATTATTGACTAATAAGCCCGATCTCAATGAAACCGTCTATGCTATAAAAAGTGGATTTGATGATGTATGGGTGGTTCCAACAGAAGACGAAAAATTTTTAAAAACTGCGGAATGGGTGGAAAAAAAATTTTTTAAACACCATGATGAGCATTTGGATTCTTTTATAGAAAGGCCAATCGTCACAGCTAATCCAAAAATGATGGAATTAAAACAGATAGCCAAACAAGTAGCCTGTAGTGATGTGACTGTATTTATTCGAGGTGAAAGTGGCACGGGAAAGGAGCTTTTTGCAAGGTACATACATCAAAGGAGTCGAAGAGCCGAGGGACCTTTCGTAGCGATAAACTGCGCAGCCATCCCTGAAAATCTACTGGAAAGCGAGCTTTTCGGGTATGAACGGGGGGCTTTTACGGGAGCTACCCGTCAAAAACCTGGCAAGTTTGAACTGGCAAGCGGGGGCACTCTTTTGCTCGACGAAATTACAGAAATACCAATCCACCTACAGGCCAAGCTTTTGAGAGTAATTCAAGAAGGAGAAGTTGACAGAATAGGCGGCAAGAAACCTCACAAAATAGATGTACGCATTATTGCCACATCTAATGCCCCGGTTGAAAAAATGGTACAGGAAGGTTCCTTCAGGAAGGATTTGTTTTATAGATTAAATGTCATACCTATAAAAATTCCTCCTTTGAGAGAAAGACCCGAAGATATCCTTCCAATAGCGGAATACTTACTGGGGAAATATTGTAAACTCTATGGACTTAGGTCAAAATTATTATCAAAGGGTGCAATTCAAAGGTTGCAACAACATAACTGGCCTGGAAATGTTAGAGAACTAGAAAACGTTATACAAAGAGCATTGGTTTTGAGCCCGGAAGATGAAATTCCAGCATCTTCGATTCATTTCGATTCAATAGAAAGCTCCGACTCCTTTGAGCTTATGCCCATAAGAGAAATGGAAAAAAAACTAATTTTTAAAGCCCTGGAAGCCTCCAATGGCAATAGGACAAAAGCTGCGGAAATTTTAGGAATAACGGTTCGTACACTCCGAAACAAACTTAAAGAATATCAAAGAGCAGGTCTGCTCAACTAAATCCTACTGGCATTCCTTTTGCTTACTTATCACATTGAAAATCATTGTAACAGGATGGAACAGGGGAGGGAAAAATATGGCTTCGGTGTCTCTCTTTGATAAAGTCGTAAACTTGATGGAAGACAGGCTGAACATCAATTCGAAACGCCAGGAGCTAATAGCATCCAACATCGCCAACATTGATACACCTGGTTACGTGGCAAAGGATATATCCTTTGAAGAAACCCTGCAGGAAGCCCTTAAGCCCCGTATACATTTTATCACAACAGATGAAAAACACATGAAACCAGAAACACCGTCTGAAATTGTAAGCAAAGCTGTGAGTAATTACAAAGTAAAAAAGACCGGTCCTGTTGATCTGGAAACGGAAATGGCCAAACTGGCTCGCAATAACCTCGAGTATCAATTCATAGTAACAATGCTTAATAAAAAATTTGCTCTTTTGAAAATGGCTTTAACCGAAGGGGAGAAATAATCATGAATTTTGATAAGGTTTTGAAAATTGCTGCATCGGGACTCAGGG
>JALXAE010000282.1 GCA_026992355.1 Syntrophobacterales bacterium
CTCTCAAGAAAATGGGCTCCTTCATCCATATCAAGAACCCTCTCCTTTCGTAGGCTACAACAAATCACTCGTTCATCTTTGCAGAATGTGTTCTATATGCGAGCCTAGTCCAAATTTTCTTCTCCAGTTTTTATTATTTTAACCATGGTTTAATTTGCATAAAAAACCAAAAATTGCTATTTTGCCGTTTAAGATAATCAAACTTTGTTTCGCAGAAGGAGAAAGAGATGAATGCCAATATGGAAGAAAGAATTTATCGGACAGGTAAAAGACTTTATGAGCTTATAGAAGGAGAAACCCCATCCGTTTTTAAAAAGGAGTACTGGATGGGGAAAGTCATGGAATGGTGCATGAAGGACGAGGATTTCAAAGTTCAAATGTTTCGATTTATTGATGTTCTTCCATATTTAACGACCCCTCAATCCATAACTCAGCACTTGAATGAATACTTTTGCAAACCCGGAATGGAAATCCCACCCGTTTTGCAATGGGGAATCAAAGGCATGGGATTGACTTCTTTCACTTCAAAAATCATGGCTCAGTCGATTACTGACAATATAAAATCAATGGGCAAGTTATTTATAGCTGCAGAAAACCCGAAAGATGCCCTTCCGGTGCTTGAAAAGCTTCGAAGCGACGGCCTTGCTTTTTCCGTTGATCTCCTGGGAGAAGCTGTTGTTTCTGAGGAAGAAGCAGAGGAATATCAGAAAAGGTACTTGGAACTTCTGGATGTCCTAAAGGAAGCCCAGGATAATTGGGAACCCATAGGAAATGGCGGCTCGCACCTGGACTGGGGATACGCCCCAATGATTAATGTTTCGATAAAGCCGTCAGCTATGTACTCACAAATGAAACCACAAGCTTTCGAATTTAGCGTAGCGCAGGCGAAAGAAAGATTGAGACCCATTTTCCAAAAAGCTGTGGATGTTGGCGCTCATATAACCCTCGATATGGAACACTATGAACTCAAAGATTTAACTCTTGCTCTTTTCAAAAGCATAAAGGAAGAACAGCCCTTCAGGGATTACCCAGAATTCGGGATAGTAATCCAGAGTTACCTAAAAAGCAGTAAGCAGGATTGTCAGCAACTCATCGAATGGGCTAAGAAAAATAACTTCAGGTTCGCAATAAGGCTTGTCAAAGGGGCATACTGGGATGCGGAAGTAATCTGGGCAAAACAAAAGAACTGGCCTATCCCCGTATTCACTCGAAAACCAGAAACGGACGCTCAATTTGAACATCTTGCGGAATATATCTTGAGTAACCACGATCATGTCTATTTTGCTTGTGCCTCACACAATATTCGCTCCATTAGCTACGTCATGGAAATGACAAAAGAATTAAATGTTCCCAGGTCTTCCTACGAATTTCAAATCTTGTACGGCATGGCCGAACCCGTTCGAAAAGCACTTCTTAAGGCCGGACTTCCATTAAGACTTTACACCCCCATCGGCGAAATGATCCCAGGCATGGCTTATCTGATTAGAAGACTCTTGGAAAATACCGCCAACGAATCCTTTTTAAGATTGAGTTTTTCGGAAGGCAAAAACATTGATGAACTCCTGAAAAATCCAAAAGAGCTGATTCTCGCAGAGAAAACCGGGAAAGAAGAAACAGATAAAGAAAAAACTGACAAAAATAAATTTGGACCTTTTCAAAATGACCCGCCTCTGGATTGGACAATTGAAGAGAACAGGACCAAATTTCAAAAAGCCCTTAAAGACGTTCGCAAACAAATGCCCTTCAAGGCCTTTCCTGTAGTGAAGGGAAAACAGATTAAAACAAACAGGAAAATCGAATCAATCAACCCCAATAAATTTGATGAAGTTGTTGGATATGTATCTGTTGCTGATAAAAAGATCTTGCTTGATGCAGTAAAAGCTGCAAAGGAAGCCTTTCCGGCATGGAGAGATACCCCGGCTGAAAAGCGAGCAGAACTTCTTATAAAAGCAGCTCAAATTGCCAGGGAAAAGCGCCATTTTCTTGCAGCGTTGCAGGTTCTCGAAGTTGGAAAAAGCTGGAGTGAAGCTGATGCCGACGTGTGTGAAGCTATCGATTTTCTGGAATACTATTCAAGAGAAATGGTTCGTTTGAGCAAACCCAGAAAAATGGGAAATGTTCCCGGAGAAGTGAGTGAACTTTTCTATGAACCCAAAGGAACTGCTCTCGTAATAGCTCCATGGAATTTCCCTCTAGCTATATCTACGGGTATGACATCAGCTGCTATTGTAACGGGTAACACTGTTATCTATAAGCCATCATCTCAAAGTGCTATTACTGGAAGCATGATGGTGCAAATACTCATGCAGGCGGGCATTCCTAAGGGTGTAATAAATTTTTTGCCCTGTTCAGGGACTTTACTCGGTGAAATTCTCCTTAATCATCCGGATATCCAACTTATAGCTTTTACAGGAAGTAAAGAAGTAGGGCTCCATATAGTTTCTGAGGCTGCTAAGCCTCATCCTGAGGCACAGGATGTAAAAACGGTCATAGCGGAAATGGGTGGAAAAAATGCAATCATAGTCGATTCTGATGCTGATCTGGACGAAGCAGTTGTGCATGTTTTGCAGTCTGCTTTTGGCTATCAGGGACAAAAGTGCTCGGCATGCTCTAGAGCCATAGTGCTTGAGGAAAACTACGATCGTTTTCTCAAACGTCTGAAAGCTGCCGCTGAAAGCCTGGAACTAGGCCCAGTAGAAGATCCTAAGCATTTCATGGGAGCAGTTATTGACAGTTCAGCCCAGAGAAAGATTCTGGACTATATAGAAATGGGCAAAAAGGACGGAAAGGTGCTTGTCTATAAAGAGTTTGGTGACAGGAACCAAGGATACTTTGTTCCTCTTACAATAATTACAGATTTGCCCCCCAATCACACCTTATGCCAGGAAGAAATATTTGGACCCGTTCTTGTGGTACTGAAAGCCCGAAACTTTGATGAAGCTCTAGAAATTGCTTTGTCCACTCCATTTGCACTAACCGGTGGACTATTCTCCAGAAGCCCAGCAAACATAGCAAAGGCAAAGGAAAAATTTAGAGTTGGAAATCTTTACATAAACAGAGGCATAACTGGCGCTATCGTTGGCCGCCATCCCTTTGGTGGCTTTAAATTGTCAGGAGTAGGGTCTAAAGCCGGTGGACCAGACTACCTGCTTCAATTTATGGTTCCCCGTAACGTGGTGGAGAATACCCTGCGTCGAGGATTTGCCCCATCTAAAGAATGACCATGACTCTTTTTAACAGATAGAAAAACAAAAAGCCGTAGCTCCCAAAGGCTACGGCTTTGTTCCTTCAACTGGTGCCGAAGCGGGGACTCGAACCCCGACGGGCTTACGCCCACTAGATCCTGAATCTAGCGCGTCTACCAATTCCGCCACTTCGGCATATAATAATTGTTTGATTAGAATTTTTTCTTAACGTATTGT
>JALXAE010000283.1 GCA_026992355.1 Syntrophobacterales bacterium
GGAGCATCAAAGCGTGCCTGATGGATACAATTAATCCATACACTGCCAGCTTCAATAAGATTACTCCACTTATAGGCTCGTTTAATATCGGAAGTAAAAATATAAGCTGCTAATCCAAATCGTGTTGAATTCGCAATTTTTATGGCTTCATCATCTGCACTATATTTCTGGAAGAAAGCAACAGGACCAAAGTACTCTTCCTGCCAGAATGCTGACCCATCTGGAACCTCGGTAAAAATTATGGGATGACAATAATAACCAGATGTCTTTGACACTTCTTCCGGAATTTCACCCAAAAAAATCTCAGCTCCCGCTTCTTTCATACTAATAATCTGCTGCCTGAATCTTTCATAAATCCGGCGATTGTTCAAAGGTCCAAGATCGGAAGAATTGTCCAAAGGATGCCCTACTTTAAGTTGTGAAGTTCTCTCAGCAAAGGCCTCCAAAAACTCATCAAATATGGACTCGTGAACAATGAGACGGGTAATTCTATAGCAATACTGTCCGCTGTTTTTAAATGTTTGATTTACAATACGCTCCATGTAATCACGCCATTTTGCATCACCTGCTATTATCGCCGGGCAGTTACCTCCAAGTTCTAAGATTACCCGTTTGAGATTGGAAGCCGATTTAGTCAGGATTTCTTTGCCAACATCAGTACTTCCAGTAAAAGAAATCAGTCTTACATCAGGATGTTCCACCAGTCGGCGTCCTACATCTTCCCCGGGTCCACATACGACGTTCAATACACCCTCAGGAAGGCCGGATTTTGAAGCTAGCCTGGCTACAAACAGTGTAGTAAGAGGAGTATGTTCATCGGGTTTTGTAATAACAGTACATCCCATTGACAAAGCAGGACCAACCTTTGTTACAAAGGTGCTTAGTGGATAATTGTAAGGCGTTATAACACCGCACACCCCAATAGGTTCTCGCACGATAAAAAAGGATCCTGGTGTAATCAGACTTCCGTGAAAAGTGTGCTTAAACCTCACTGCTTCACTCGCACAATATTCCAGAAATGAAATAGCACTCTGAACTTCCGATTTTGCTGACGAAATGGGCTTTCCAACTTCAAAACTAAGTAACGTGGCCAAAAACTCTTTGGAACCTTTCAACACCTCTGCCCATTTTTTTATAATATCTGCTCGTTTTTCAACCCCTTCCTCTCTCCACTTATAAAATGCCTTTTTGGCTGCTTTTACAGAAGCCTCTATATCCTCTTGATTTCCCATGCTTACATGAGCCACAACACTTCCGTCTGCAGGATTTTCAACAGGCATTGTTTTTGATTTCTTTACTTCTTTTCCGTTTATCCAGCATCCGGTAACCAAATTGCTAAAATTCTTCATCCGTAATCTCCAAATAACAAAAAGAGCGCTATCCTTTCACACTCAATCCAAATAGAGTAGCTGCATTTTCACCGGAAATCCGTTTGATTTCATCCTTATTGAGGTTAGCTTTCTCGAATTCATGGAAGTATCTGCTGGGTTTGATTAAGGGATAATCGCTACCAAAAAGTATTTTTTCCTGACCAATTATTTTACAGGCAATAGAATATATTTCTGCATCATATAGAAAAGGGGAGGCTGCTGTATCAAAGTATATGTTCTTAAAAACGTCTTTTACTTCCTTTTTCAAGGTATAATAGAAAAACAATCCACCACCCCAGTGAGCAAAGATTATCGGCACCTTATTAGATAATTTGGCAATATTATAATAAAAATCCAGCCCCTGTGGTGCCTTTCCAGGATATTTATGCCCTACAGGCTCATTGGCGTGGATCAAAAGCACACCCTTATAATTTTCAATAACTCTCACAATTAACTCATAACTTCGAACAGCATCCGGAACGGCACAATTTCCGTAAATAGCCAGTTCTCCGGCTCCATAGGCACCTTCATCCATACATCTAGCTACTTCATCACAAGCTCCCTTGCTCAACGGAAATACGCAAACCAGCGGAACAAGCCTTCCCTTAAACCGAGCACAACTATCCAACACATAGTCATTGTGCCTCTTACACAGGTCATCACTAAACCAGGGGAAACCAAAGACTACAGAAACGTCAATTCCTTCATTGTCCATATTTTCTATCAGCCCCTCAGCTGTAACCATCCTTGCCTTAGGATCACCGTATAACAATTGGAAAGCAGGTTCTCCGCCAAAAAACCTCTCCCTCTCCGAAACAATTTCTGGAGGAAATATATGGGTATGAACATCGATTTTCATCTGACATTCCTTCTGTCAATCAAATAGATTTTCCTCTACAAAACAGTGATTTGCCCTACAAAGTTTCCATCAGCCTAGCTGATCTTGTATTTTTTCATTTTTCTCCAGAGAGTAGTTCTAGGAATTCCTAGAATCTGGGAAGCCAGAGTCCTATTGAAATTAGTTTTTCTGAGAACTTTTTGAATATATCGCCTCTCAAGCTCCTCCATAGTCACCATATCTGAGCCATCAACAGTTTGTACATCAAGTTGACATAAATCTGGTGGGAGATCCTTCATGGTAATATATTCAGAATCTGCCAGAGCCACCGCCCGTTCTATTATGTTTTCCAGCTCTCTAACGTTGCCGGGGTAGTCATATCTTATTAATGTTTCCATAGCCTCCTCTTCTACTCCGATTATTTTTTTGCCAAAGGTCTGAGAAAACTTCTTAATCATGTGATTAACCAACAGAGGTATATCATCGGGTCTTTCCGCTAGAGTAGGCAACTCTATACAAATAACATTCAGACGGTAAAACAGGTCCTCTCTGAACCTTCCTTCCTCAACCTCTTTCTTTAAATCCTTATTAGTAGCAGCGACAATACGAATATCCAAATCAATAGGATTCGTACCACCTACTCTTAAAATTCTCTTTTCCTGAATAACATGCAATAGTTTTATCTGCATACTCGAGGGCATTTCTCCTATTTCGTCGAGAAACACCGTGCCACCAGAAGCCGATTCTAGAAGGCCTATTTTTCGTTCCACAGCTCCTGTAAAAGCTCCCTTTTCATAACCAAAGAGCTCACTACTGATAAGCTCCTCAGTAAACCCACCACAATTAAAGCTGACAAAGGGTCCGTCGCTTCGACGGCTTAATCTGTGTATCGCTCTCGCAACAAGAGCTTTACCCGTACCACTGGCCCCCTGAATTAAGACATTACAATCAAGGGGTGCAACCTTTTGGATCACAGAAAACACTCTTTGCATCTGGTGGCTATTTCCAATAATATCATGAAGAAAATTACTATTAGCGATAACTTGCTTTAATCTAATATTTTCTTCCTCTACGGAAATTTTCTCAATGGCTCTCTTTACTAGATTTTTGAGTTCTCTGATTCTAACAGGCTTGGTAACGTAGTGAAACGCCCCAGCCTTTGTTGCTTCCACTGCATTGTCTATTGATCCATATCCAGTGATTATTATTACCTCAGTCTCAGGTCTGTTCTTTTTAATCTTTTTCAGAATGTTTATTCCATCCCCGTCGGGAAGACGAAGATCCAAAAGAACCAAATGGAAATCCATCGAAGAAAATCGGTTCCAGAAAGCAGTAGCGGTATTGAAGGTCTCAACAATATAACCTTCTTTGGTAAAAAAACTCTCCAGACGTTTACATACCAATTGTTCATCATCAACTATTGCTATCCGCCTTACAACCATTTTCCCCATCCATTTTGCATTTTTGTAAATACACCGAAAAAGTCGTCCCCTTACCCAATTCACTCTGAACTTCTATATGTCCACCGTGCTTCTTTATCAGCGAATAAGTAACCGACAAACCCAAGCCAGTACCTCTCCCAACCCCCTTTGTAGTGTAGAAAGGGGTAAAAATGTGTTTGAGATCCTCCGGTTTAATGCCTTTCCCCGTATCTGAAACATCAACCCTGATATATTTATCAGAATCCTCGGTGGCTGTTACAGTTATTTTGCCATGTTGTTCGATAGCTTGAATGGCATTCAGAAAAAGATTCAAAAATACCTGTTGAAGGCTACGGAAGTGTCCAAGCACCATAGGCAAGTCATCAGGAATGTTTGTTTCAAATTTAATACCGGCAAGCATTATTTGATTCTTGACAAGCCTGTAAGTCTTGTTCACCACATCTCTTAGATTTAAGCAACTTAGAGTAAGACGTTCTGTGCGAGAAAAATCCAAAAGATTTTTTACGATGTCAGCAGCCCTTTCAGCCTGCTGGATTATGTCAAAGATGAGTTCCCGAACTTCGGGGGATAACTCATCTCCATATTCTTCAATGAGAGCATCAGCCGTTAGACATACATTGTTTAACGGGTTATTGAGCTCATGTGCAATCCCCGCTGTAAAGGTCCCAATTGCTGCTATTTTCCTGGATTGAATAAGCGCCTCCTGATTCACCTCTAACTCATGTGCCATGCTATTAAAGGCCCTGATTAATCTTGTTATTTCGTCTTCCCCCTTCCATTCGCCAGGAATTGGGCTAAAATCGCCATGTCCAACACGTTCAGTTGTTTCTTCAATGAGTTTGAGAGGTTTCAAGAGCTTTTTAAAAACTAAGTTCACAATGAGCGTGGCGACTATGACGAATACACCCAGGAAAATGAAAGGCAAAGCTGCTGTACGTCTAAAGGTTTTGTGAATCAACTTTCGCTTGCGCTCCACTAACCTACTGGCATATTCCACCAGCTTTTTACCTGTTGTTCTTAATTCGTCAGGAGATATGTTATGTCTCCATTCTTTCCTCTGAGCTTCATGAACTAAAGATGCATATCTATTCAAGGCGCTCTTAAATCGTTCAAACTCTTCCTTACCCAGAATTAATTTAATATCATTAGACAGCTCCAGGGTGGCTTTATGTGCAGCATTTAGATAGTACAAACTTTCCGCGAGATTTTTGGGATCTCCGTAAAGCAAAAAATTCTTTTCGTAGCGCCTTACTTCAAGAATATTGTTTAACAGGTCTTCAAAATGCTGCGTCACAAAGAGCATACGGCTTATACTCATTATTCCCCAAACGTATATTAAACTAATAGTACAGGCAAATAACAAACTCGCCACAGTAACTGCCAGAATCTTGGCTCGGATGGTCTTAAACATCTTTAGCTCCCATCTTTACGAAAAATCCTAAGCCTTATTTTACATTAATATTTCATTAAACAGTTCCAAACTGGTTTTTGAACCAACCTGATCGCCAAGGCACGCAACATAGCTTACCCGTTTGTAATAAAAAAATTTCCACAATCACAGTGTAAAATAAAGGCGCAATATTTTATCGTATTTGCAAGAAATTGCCATAGAATATGTCCAGTTAGGACATTGTTAATTCCACATACCAGTGAAAAGTCATTTTTCAACAAACCAGCTAATTTAACCTATTTAAAATTATTTTAAGTTACATTTCATTTTAAGTTATTCCCTATGCAGTCAAGAATAAATATGCTAGTTTACGCGTTTGTTTTGCCAATAACCGTATTAAGTGGACAAGGTTAAGAGTTTAGTAGCTAAAATTTTATGAATCCAAACAAAAAGTCGCAAGGCCTGGAGGGCATCAATGTCGTTAAGAACAAAATTAACTATCGGCGGGCTTCTACTTGTTTTAATACCGCTGATTACAATGAGCGTTTACAGCTATTATAAAGCTGAAGCTGAATCAACCAAAATGGCAACAAAAAGCGCTTTTGCTATGAGCAAAGCTATTGCAGTATCTTTAGAAGAAAGCCTTAAGGCACATCTTAAAACTATCATTGCAATTTCGACTCAAAAAATGGCGATTGAGGCAATTAGTGGAAATGCAAATGCTGTCAGAGATTTCCAAGTGTTCCTTTCCCAGCTTACAAAAAGGCTAGGAAATATCCACGAAGTCCTGTTTGTTGCAAACTCAAAAGGCGTCATAATCGCCGACAGTGAAGGTGGCTCATATAGAAATTTCAACGTATCTGACCGAAACTATTGGAAAAAGGCCATGAAGGGAAAATCGGTAATAGACAACATGATTATTTCTAAAAAAACAAAAGAGCCCGTACTACCACTTGCTGCTCCCATTTACGATAAAAAGGGGCAGATAGTGGGAACTGCTGTTGGTGTCCTGAAAGCAAATTACTTGATCAATGCCATTAACAAGCTCGGCGCCAGTAAAACTCATTACTCTTTCGTCATCGATCAAAAAGGAACAATTATGGTTCATCCGAATAGGAAGCTGATTTTAAAATTAAACCTTTTAAAGTATCCGGGGCTCGAGGAATTAGGGAAAGCTGCCCTCAGCGGGAAAGAAAACCTTGTAAAATATAGCTTCAAGGGAGTCAGAAAAATAGCAGCTATCGTACCAGCTAAGATAAATGGATGGAGTGTTGGAACAACTCAAAGTGCTAATGAGTTTTTAACCACCGCAAACGCCATAAAATATGCTGTTTTCACAATGGCTATAATTTTTGTATTTCTATCCCTTGTAGCAGTTTACTTTTTCTCTAACTCAATAACAAAACCTATCAATCGAGTCGCTGGAGGATTAACAGACGGAATTAACCAAATAGCAGGAGCTTCCACACAGGTTGCCTCGGCAAGTCAGTCACTGGCTGAAAATACATCCGAACAGGCAGCATCTGTAGAAGAAACATCATCGGCTATTGAGGAAATGGCTGCAATGACCAAGAGAAATGCCGATAACTCAATTAATGCCGATGCCCTCATGCGTGAAGCAAAAAACATAATAACTGAAGCCACATCTTCTATGGACACTTTGGCTGAATCAATGGCCGAGATTAGCAAAGCCAGCGAAGAAACATCAAAAATTGTAAAAACCATAGACGAAATCGCCTTTCAAACAAATCTCCTGGCTCTCAACGCTGCAGTTGAGGCAGCCAGGGCTGGGGAAGCAGGGACGGGATTTGCGGTTGTTGCCGATGAAGTTAGGACTCTTGCCATAAGAGCAGCAGAAGCCGCCGGAAATACTGCAGACTTGATTGAGTCCACTGTTCAGAAAATAAAAAGTGGTCTGAAAATCACAGAACAAACAAAAGATATCTTTAACAAAGTCGTTGACAGCGCTGATAAGGTCTCCGAAATCGTGGCAGAAATAGCGGAGGCCTCTAGAGAACAGGAAGAAGGCATAACCCAAATTAATAAGGCAATTACGGAAATAGATCATGCAGTTCAAAACAGCGCCTCCACTGCCGAAGAAACAGCTTCTGCGGCAGAAGAGCTGAGTGCTCAAACTCAACATCTTAGAGGACTGGTTACAGAACTTATTACGCTAGTTCATGGAGAAAAAAATGAAACCAGAACTATGATTTCCAAAGTGGAAACTTAAACGAAAAAACATATTCAAAATCCAGAAAACAATGTCAGGAGCTATTGCTTCAACGTCTGCGAAGCAATAGTTCCATACATTATCCACAAAGGTGTTTATCCTCCTACCCAATTCACATGTAATCAATGTAACTGTCATATGGTCTTTTTTGACCTACATCATTGTTCGAAAACATACCAGAAGCTAAAAGAAGATTGCTCTAAAAACTAAATGTGGGGGGAATAGAGGAAATGAAATGGAGTAGAGAAGCCCAAAATCTTGTATCAAGAGTCCCTTTCTTCATTAGAGCTAAGGTCAAGAAACGAGTAGAAGAGGAAGCCTTACGGGCAGGAAGCAATATTGTATTGCCAATTCATGTAAGACAAGCACAAAAGCTTTTTCTAAACAGCATGGAAAGAGAAATTACCGGCTATAGGGTGGAAGCATGTTTTGGTCTACATGAATGCCCAAATAGCGTAATAGATAGCCCTTCACTCGTAAATAGGATTGAAAAATTACTGGCATCCAAAAACATCCTTGGCCATTTGAAAAAAAGAGTTTCCGGAAGCCTGAAATTTCATCATGAATTCAAAATAACAATAGCCAACTGCCCTAACGCATGTTCCCGTCCCCAGATTGTGGACATAGGTATAATCGGTACATCAAAACCAGTTATATCTAGTTTAGAGTGTACAATATGCGGAGAATGTACTGAAATTTGCGAAGAAAATGCCCTCAAAATTATACAGAAGGCGCTCATCTTTGAATCCAAAAGATGCCTCGGCTGTGGACAATGTATAAAGAAGTGCCAATCGGGCGCTATAACTGAGGCTTATACTGGATTTAGAATTCTTATAGGCGGAAAGCTTGGCCGACATCCACGCCTCGGTTATGAAATTTTTTCTCTGTCAGACGAAGATAAAGTAATATCTTTTGTTGATTACGCAGTTGACGAGTACTTAAACTACATGAACAAAAAAAATTGCTTTTTACGCTTTGGAGACTTCTTAGAAGAAATAGGTTTAGAAAACTTCATGCCTTAGCGACAGAATTATCTACGGTACTATAAACAAACCCCCTTTTACTCGAGAGGCACAACCTCTAAAATCGCCAATATTAGGCTAAATGAGGCTGTTATTCCTTGCATTCCAGCATTTTAACAGCTTTAAACCACCCTGCTAAATAAAGTCACACACAAAGTATCTACCAGTCAGTAAATTCCCCTTTCAAATAGTTATTTATGTCAGCAGCTGCCCTTTTCCCGGCACCCATTGCACTAACAACTGTTGCTGCGCCAGTTACTACGTCTCCACCGGCCCAAACCCGAGGTAGTGTGGTACGTCCTTTTTCAGCATCCTTCATGACAACAGTTCCCCACTTGGTTCGTTCAAGCCCAAAAGCATTTGTGAAAACCAATGGATTAGGCGATGTTCCAAGGGCAAAAATTACCATATCAGCTTCAATTACAAATTCAGTACCTTCAATTGGTATAGGCCTACGCCTTCCACTTGCATCAGGCTCACCAAGCTTCATTTTGATACATTTAAGACCAGCAACATTTCCGTTTTCGTCTCCCAGTATTTCTATGGGATTGGTAAGAAGTTTGAAAATTACCCCTTCTTCCTCAGCATGATGAACCTCTTCGGCCCTTGCAGGAATTTCATTTCTAGACCGGCGATACACTATATATACATTACCCGGATCTTCCCCAGATTCTTTGGCTTTTATGGTTTGAAGTCTTAGCGCACACCTGGCAGCATCCATTGCCACATTTCCAGCACCGATTACACATACGTTCTTACCAACTTTTACAGGAGTATCATACTCCGGGAACAAATAACCCTTCATGAGATTAACCCTTGTAAGGAACTCATTAGCACTCATCACTCCGTTAAGTGCAACACCCGGTATGCGTAAAAACATAGGAAGACCAGCTCCGGTTCCCAGAAAAACAGCATCGTATTCGGAGATCATATCCTCAAGAGTAATACTTCTTCCTACAACGTGATCTGTTTTTATTTGTATATGCAGGCATTGAGCAGCATATTCGATTTCGCCCTTCACCACCCCTTTCGGCAATCTAAACTCCGGAATTCCATAAATCAAAACTCCTCCAGGAACATGTAAAGATTCAAACATATCAACATGATGTCCCTCTTTAGCAACATCCACAGCACAGGTAAGACCGGCTGGACCGGTACCAACTATAGCGATTTTCTTTCCTGTATCAGATTTCTTTTCGAGGGCGCAGGTTCTGTGGGCCAACTCAAAATCCCCAACAAATCTTTCTAACCGGCCAATAGCTACCGGTGCATCTTTTTTACTCCGAACACATTTCGCTTCACACTGGAGTTCCTGAGGACAAACGCGTCCGCAGATAGCAGGGAGGCTATTTTTGGTCTTCATTATAGCAACAGCCTCCTCCATCTTACCATCACGAAGAGCTTTGATAAATTCGGGTATAGGCACTCCCACAGGACAACCCTCAACACAGGGAGGATGGGCACACTGCAAACATCTATTCGCTTCCTGAACAGCCAGTTCGAAAGTAAAACCTAAAGCAACCTCGCTGAAATTCTGACGTCGTATCACAGGGTCCTGCATGGGCATCTGCTGCCTGGAAATTGCAAGACGCTCCTTCTGGTTCAATTTCAATACAAAATCTGGATAATGCTTTCTACGCTCTTCACTAAACTTAACATGAGGATACCACAGGTTCATTGGCCGCCTCCCCTTTCCCCGCTCTGCTGACGCAACCACCTCTCAAGCGCCAGCTTTTCTTGTTCTCTGTAAATATTCAACCGTACGAGCACATTATCCCAATCAACCTTGTGACCATCAAACTCCGGTCCATCCACGCACACAAACTTGATTTCATCTCCGAGATCCACACGACAACTCCCACACATGCCAGTACCATCAACCATGATAGTATTTAAGCTAACAATTGTGGGAATGTTGTAGGGCTTGGTGGTGAGCGATACAAACTTCATCATAATTGCTGGTCCAATAGCCCAGACCTTGGAAATTTCTCTGCTCTGATCCTCAAGAAGCTCTTTCAAAGGTTCTGTCACCAAGGCCTTGCGCCCGTATGAGCCATCATCAGTACAAACTATGAGCTCATTTGAGGCATCTCTCATTTTGTCTTCCCAAAATAGGAGCTCCTTTGTTCTAGCTCCCATTATGGTTATCACATAATTACCGGCTTCCTTTAACGCTCGGGCTATCGGAAAAACAGGAGCAATCCCTACACCTCCTGCAACACATACCACCGTTCCATAATTCTCAATCTCCGTTGGATGTCCTAGCGGGCCTGCCATAACAAGCAACTCGTCACCAACATCCAGGGTACCCAACTGCATGGTGGTTTTTCCAATTTCCTGAAACACCAAAGTAATGGTCCCAGCAACTCTATCATAATCTGCTATTGTAAGTGGAATACGCTCCCCACGTTCATCTATCTGTATTATCACAAATTGGCCTGCATTAGCCTTCTTTGCAACATGAGGAGCATGAACAACAATAGATTTTGTTACATCACTGAAAACTGTTTTTTCTAATATCCTATACATAGCAAAACATCACCCTTGCTTTTTATGAAGGTATCATTAGTTTTTGGATGAATAACTCCACAAACCCTAAAAAATAGCTGATGCTGTTTTTAACAGTACTACCCCTCCAATTAACCAAAACACGTCAGCTAATATTACATGTAAAAACATATTGGTCAATATGCTTATTTTACACAATTTGGATTCCTTCAACACTTTTAGTTCGTGTAAAGAACTTTCTATTAAAAAAGAATAATCAATTAACAAAAGATTATATGTAGAGATTTTAAGAACTTATCAATGTTCACTCAAATGCTCAGAAAAACTTTATTATTTTTTTCTCAAAGTATGTTTAATTAATATGCTACTA
>JALXAE010000284.1 GCA_026992355.1 Syntrophobacterales bacterium
CCTGAGGGTCCAGATCTCCGCTTTTTGCTTTTTCCAGCAACAGCATAGCCTTTCTTTCATAATCTTTGGCGGCTCTTTTAGCATCTTCCATTTGCTTTTGTAATCTGTTTGCCAAAGCTTTAACCTGGGCCAGACTTTGCATTGCGGTGGCTAAGTCCTTCTTTAAATCTCTTATACCCTGTTCTGTAAGTTTTATTGGATCTTCAAGTTTGTCTACAACGGAGTGCGCTTCAGCCTGTCCGATTTTAAACAATCTCTGTAAAATTCCAGCCATTGTTGTCCCTCCATGATTACAATTCAGGGCGTGAGCTTGCAATAACAACAAGCCTGTCACCCTTTTTTACAACATATTCATTCGGCGGGTTTGATATAAACCTACCATCTTCCTGTTTTTTAACTCCGACACATAGGATATCGTATTCTTTTTTAAGATATTCCAGTAATTCGATAAATTTTTTACCTACCAATTCATCTGGAATTTTTATCATATAGAGTTCGTTTCCATACCTGTTGCTCACGAGTTCCGATATCAGCTCTGTTACACCATGGTCTAATGCGGCCTGCACAAGGAGATTAGTGCTTAATTCACCTACCACAATAATTTCATCTGCCATTGCCCTTTTACAATGTTCAATATTTGCATCATCGGCAAGTTCCACACAGGTGTATAGATTGGGATATAGAGATTTTATTGTAAGGGTAGTTAGGATGGATTTAGCATCACGGGCGTATGGTTCCAGTTGTTCATCAGCCAGGATAATAGCAGTATCGGCGGAACTTGCTTTGGCCTTTTCCAGTGTTTCAGAATTAACCTCTCCTCTAATAAAGAAAAATAAAGGATCATCAGAAACAGGGGATTCATCCATATCCGCTATGAGAACTATTGGTTTTTCTGAAGATTTAGCATCAGCCCTTAGTTCTTCTCGTATTCCATATCCCCTGTAGTTCCATCCGCATATTAGAAAATGACCTTTTTCTTCCACAGCTCGAACTCCTTTACGTCCCATCTCCCTTTCTTCAATGAAAAATCCTGCAAGAGAAGCGGTGAGGATTCCCACAAGACCTATTCCAAGTACCATGATAGCCACGCCGATGATTTTGCCAGCCAGAGTGGAAGGTGTAATGTCTCCATAGCCTACAGTTGTTACAGTTACAACAGCCCACCATAGAGCTTCTATAAGGTTCATTCCTTTTTCTACATGAGCAAAGGCAATGCTTCCCGCAAACACAATAAAAAGAACTATGAAGAATATCCTGTGTATTTTTTCCCGGGTTACGTAGTTTACAAACCTTTTTAAAACATAGAATACAGCGTTCATGCTGAATTATTCCCGGACTAGCTTCTATATGACATCAGTTCATCGCCGTATTCAACCAGAGCCATCTCCAGGGCTATAATTGAAGCCTCAAGCTCGTTGAAATCCAGGTTTTTAAGCTGTAGCGTGTCTCGGAAAATAACGAATTTACTTTCTTCATCCAAAGCAAAAGCACCGTGTATTAGGTTGCGATTCATTTGTAATAGCCTTTCGAAAAATTTTTGCCTGTTGTTTTGAGGTACGGACATTATGAGTTGTTCAAGAATAAGGATGGGTTCTTCGCAGTCTATTATCAGGTTGTTAATGCCTCGTTCTTCGTCTTTCACGATAAAAAGTTCCTCTTCTTGATTTTCTTCTATGATTTCTAAACCCAAATCCAGCAGATAATTTTTGACCTTTAGGAAATTTTCGCTCATTTGCTATCCTCCTAACTATAGGTTACCAAAAACTTTACTATAAAAATCATAATTCTCTTATGATTTTGTTAAACGCATTTTAAAGACTAGCTAACTCTAGCAATCCTTTAAATATTTTGCAAAATGGAACCATCAATTACAATAAATTTTTGAGTTTTGCATAGGAATAGTTACAAAAGCAGACTGGATAATTTCTGGCATTGGTGTGAGCAATATTTCCTTACAAAAGCTGTTACATTTGCTGACCTATATTTCTTGTTGTATATGTGCTCGCGTGTTTATATTTAAAGTCTACTTTTAGATGTCGAGGGATAAAAGCTTGACTGTTTCATGTTGTACTTCTTAACTTTTCTAAAAGGATTTTTAGCGTGTGAGGATGGGGCAAAGGTGAGTTCATGCGATACGAAGGGCCTATTTACAGACCTCCAAGTGAATCCGATAGCTTGCTTATACAGGCGACGATTGGTTGCCCCCATAACAAATGCACCTTTTGTATGGTGTATAAAAGGGGGCCAAAATACAGGGCACGAAGTGTTGATGAAGTAAAGCAGGATATAGACGAAGCGAAAAGGATTTATGGGAAAGGAATAAGGTCTGTGTTTCTTCCGGCAGGTAATACAATTGCTATGCCCACAGATGATCTAGCCAGGATTTGTGAGTATCTTCGCTTGACGTTTCCAGCCCTTGAGCGAATTACGATTTATGGTTCCGCTCAGTACATTTGTAAAAAGGGTTTAAAGGACATGAGGAAACTTCGTGAAGCTGGGCTATCTAGAATTCATGTCGGTCTTGAAAGTGGCCATGATTTAGTTCTTAAGAAAGTCAAAAAAGGAGCAACGAGATCTCAACAAATAGAAGCGGGTCTGATCGTTAAAGAGGCCGGGATAGAACTTAGTGAGTATGTGATTTTAGGCCTGGCTGGGAGAGATTTGAGCAAGGAGCATGCTATTGCAACAGCCTCTGCCATAGATGAAATTGCACCCCACTTTGTTAGGATTAGAACCTTTGTTCCGAAGATTAATACTTTGATGCTTCATGAATTGAAAAAAGGAAGATTCAAAATGCTGTCACCCCATGAGGTTCTGGAAGAGGCCAAATTGTTGATAGAGAACGTGCAAACGAGAACTACAGTTTTCAGTGATCATTACACGAATTATATCAACCTGGAAGGGGAATTGCCTGAAGACAAAAATAGATTGTTAAAAATGATTGATGTAGCTCTGAGGTGGGATGAATCGAGTTTCAGGCCATTTTTTATTGGTACTGAATAATGGGTTTATCTAAGGAGTCCACCATGTATGTCCTGGGAGTAGATGTGGGTTCTGTAAGCATTAATGCGGTTGTTCTTAATTTAAGTGGTGAGATAGTTGAGGAAGTTCCATATAAACGACACTTTGGATTAATTTTTGAGGAAGTAGAGTCTTTACTCTCAAATATTTTTGAAAAATATGAGTGGAAGCATTTCCGTTGCGTTGCCTTTACCGGAGTTCACGGACAGCTTCTTTCTAATTTATTGGATGTGCATTTTGAAGTTGAAACGATTGCTCAGGTGGTTGGAACCATAAAGGTTGTTCCTGGGGTAAGAAGCATCATTAGCATTGGTGGACAGGATGCTGCACTCTTTCAGATAGGCTATTCCGAAGATGGCTGGTAT
>JALXAE010000285.1 GCA_026992355.1 Syntrophobacterales bacterium
ACGACCCTTGCTAACTACTTCGCGAGCCACCTTTCTGCATATAGTCGCAATTTCCCTTTCCAGGTTTCTAACACCAGCTTCCTTCGTGTAATGCCTTATGATGTAGAAAACAATATCGTCGGAAAAGACAACATTATCTTCAGTTATTCCATGTTGTGCACATTGCTTCTTTATAAGAAAATATTTTGCTATCTGTAATTTCTCCCATTCGGTATATCCAGGTATTCGTATAATCTCCATACGATCCTGAAGGGGAAGCGGTATCGTATGCAGGGTATTTGCTGTCGTTATAAAGAAGACCTCCGACAGATTGTAATCCAGATCCAAATAATGATCATTAAAAGCATGGTTCTGTTCCGGATCAAGAACCTCTAAAAGAGCCGCAGAGGGATCCCCTCTAAAATCGGAACTTAACTTGTCAACCTCATCCAGGCAGATAACAGGATTTATGGTCCCAGCCTTTTTCATACTCTGTATAATTTTACCGGGCAAAGAGCCTATGTATGTTCGCCTATGACCCCTTATTTCTGCCTCATCTCTCACTCCCCCCAAAGACAACCTAACAAAATTCCTGTTCATTGCCCGGGCAATGGAACGAGCAAGAGAAGTTTTGCCAACTCCCGGAGGCCCCACAAAACAGAGAATAGGGCCCTTCATTTTCTTAACAAGGGCCTGCACAGCAAGATAATCCAGTATCCGTTCCTTTGGCTTTTCAAGTCCGTAATGGTCTTCATCCAGTATCCGAGCCGCCTCTTCTATATCAATTTTATCTTTGGTTCGCTCGTACCAGGGAAGAGAAAGAATCCAATCAATGTAATTTCGAACCACCGTAGCTTCAGCACTCATGGGCGACATAAGTTTCAGCTTCTTGAACTCATGTCTAACCTTAGCCGCCGCCTCCTTAGGAAGTCTCTTCCTCTTTATCCTCTTTTCCAGATCTTCAAGCTCCGCACGAAAATCATCCTTTTCTCCCATCTCCTTCTGGATCGCTCGCATCTGCTCATTGAGATAGTACTCCCGCTGCGTCTTTTCCATCTGCTTACGCACTCGCCCCTTTATCCGCTCTTCAGTCTTGATGATTTCAATCTCACCTCGAATATAACCGAAAATCAGCTCCAGAAGCTTTGGCAAATGGGTTGTCTCAAGGAGCTTTTGTTTAACCTCCAGCTTAAAGGGCATGTAAGCTGTTACCGTGTCAGCAAGTCGCGCCGGATCTTCTATTGATTCAACATTTTCTATTATCTCTTTTGTAATTTTTTTGTTGTATTTGGAATATTCTCTAAAGGCCTCGATGATACTTCGAGACAAAGCTTCTATTTCAACTCTGTCAGACTCGGAAATTTCCTGCTCTCTTAATACCTGAACCTTTACGAAGAAACATTCTTGATCGGAAATAAACTCAGTTATCCTCGCCCTTATCTCTCCCTCTACAAGCACCTTAACTGTCCCATCAGGAAGCCTTAAAACCTGGAGTACCGTAGCTATTGTGCCCACCTTGTAAATATCAGCTTCCCTGGGATCATCGATCTTGGCCTTTTTCTGAGCAGCAAGAAAAATCTTTCTGTCCTTCCTCAGGGCCCATTCAAGCGCCCGTATCGACTTATCTCGCCCAACAAAAAGAGGCATGGGAACTGAAGGAAATAAAACTATATCCCTCAGAGGTAATAGGGGCAGTTCATGAAATTCCTGCTCAATTGAGTTGTCATCTCTTCCTTTGATTAGCTTAAACATAGCTCCACCACCTGTACTTAATTTTTTAGGCGCTTTCCCGGGACTGACCCTCATATATCAGCATCGGCCGCTCATTTTTCAAAACCACATCTTCGTTTATTACACACTCCTTAACACCCGATATGGAGGGAATTTCATACATCACATCAAGCATAATACCTTCCATTATTGCCCTTAGCCCTCTAGCACCGGACTTTCTCTCCAGAGCCTTTCTGGCTATAGCCTTAAGGGCCCCATCAGTAAATCTCAATCGGACATTTTCTATCTCAAACAAACGCTGGTATTGCTTTACTAAAGCATTCTTGGGTTCAACCAGTATTTTGACAAGTTCCTCTTCTGTCAGTTCATCTAAAGTTGCAATAACAGGCAGTCTCCCAACAAATTCAGGAATAAGTCCAAACTTTATTAAATCCTCAGGTTGAACCTCCGCCAGAATCTCCCCTATTCTTTTTTCTTGTTTGCTGGGTATATGAGCTCCAAAACCAAGGCCCTTTACCCCAATGCGTCTCTGGATTATTTGATCAAGATAGTTAAAGGCTCCACCACAAATAAAAAGAATATTCGTGGTATCTATCTTTATAAAATCCTGCTGGGGATGTTTTCTGCCGCCCTTAGGCGGAACATTGGAAACGGTGCCCTCTAAAATCTTCAAAAGAGCCTGCTGAACTCCTTCTCCCGACACATCCCGTGTGATAGACGGGCTGTCCGACTTTTTGGCTATCTTATCAATTTCATCGATATATACAATTCCTCGGGAAGCCTTCTCAACATCGTAGTCTGCCGCCTGTATTAAGCTCACAAGAATATTCTCAACATCTTCACCCACATAACCAGCCTCTGTTAAAGTAGTAGCATCCGCAATGGTAAATGGTACATTGAGTATTTTCGCTAGAGTTTGAGCCAAAAGGGTCTTACCTGATCCAGTTGGGCCAATCATTAAAATATTACTTTTTTCCAGCTCTATATCGCTCTTTTTCCGGTCTGACTGGGTCTCTATCCTCTTGTAATGGTTATACACAGCGACAGCCAAAACCTTCTTGGCCTGTTCCTGTCCAATAACATATTGATCCAATATGGCCTTAATTTCAGAAGGCTTTGGAAGTTGAGCAGCCCGCTCAACTTCTTCTCGCTCATTTTCTTCAGCAATAATATCGTTGCACAACTCCACACATTCATCACAGATGTAAACAGTCGGCCCGGCTATCAATTTCCTCACCTCATCTTGGCTCTTTCCGCAGAATGAGCACCTTAATTCACCAGACCGATCATCCTTTTTTCGCGCCATCTATAATTCCTCCCTATGGCATCCTATTTATAGGGGACAGGCCTTCCGCCAATCCCTATTCATTTCATCAGTTTGTTCCTAATTATAAGCATCTATGAACTTTAAATCCAGTTCGCAAATCTAATGGCTAATTCTTGTAACCCATAATTAAACTTTAGAATAGAAAAAACAATCCCTTATTCCCAATCGCCCAAAATATCTGAACTTTACTTGAGAACTTGACCAATACCATGGAGAATGTTAACTGAACAGGGGTTTCAAAAGAAATCCTTTTCACAAAGTCATACATTCCGAGGGATTGTAAACGATGAAGCGCATTCGCTTTCCCTTCTCCGCTATTGTGGGTCAGGAGCTCATGAAAACAGCCCTGCTTCTTAATGTGATTGATCCGTCCATTGGAGGAGTACTTATACGAGGACAAAGAGGCACTGCAAAATCAACGGGTGTGAGAGCCTTAATTGATTTGCTTCCGGAGATAAGAACGGTTCAGCACTGCCCATTCCAGTGCGACCCTGATGATAGTCAAAATCTGTGCCCTTTTTGTAAAGAAAGATTCCTATCTGGCGAAAAACTTCCCGTAGCAGTTCGGCCAATTCGATTGGTAAATCTTCCCATTGGAACGACGGAAGACAGGCTGCTGGGAACAATAGATATTGAAAAGGCCATAAAAGAGGGCAAAAAATCATTTGAGCCGGGGTTGCTCGCTGAAGCCCATAGAGGGATTCTATATGTTGACGAAGTGAATCTTTTAAATGATCAGATTGTCGATCTTTTGCTGGACGTTGCAGCCTCAGGAGTCAACATAGTGGAACGGGAAGGAATAGGGTTTTCCCATGCAAGCAGGTTCGTTCTGGTTGGAACAATGAATCCGGAAGAGGGTGATCTTAGACCTCAGCTCCTTGATCGCTTTGGTCTTTCTGTTACCGTGAAAGCATCTTCTGACATAAAGGAACGGCAGGAAATCATAAAAAGGCGTCTTGAGTTTGAAAAAGACCCCGTTGGCTTCAGAAAGAAATGGGAATCGGAAAATAATGTTCTGAAAAACACCTTAACAAAGGCCAGGACAACTGTATCCCGGGTACAAATACCGGAGGAGATGCTAGAGCTTGCAGCTCAACTTGCCATTTCCATGGATACTGATGGACACCGGGCGGAAATAACCATTGTTAAAGCCGCAAGAGCTCACGCTGCTCTAAAAGGAAAACCCTCTGTTGATCGCTCCGATGTGCTAATAGGAGCCAGACTCAGCCTTCCTCACAGAGTCAAGAAAACCCCTCTGGAAAAAAAGGAATTAGACGAAGCAAAATTAGAAAAGATAGTATCAAACTTCCCGGAAAAAAAAGAGCAGGAAACAAAAACTTGGAAAGCTGTCTATAGGAATAAAAATTCCCAACCCAAAAAAGAAAGTCTCTCCACCCCATCACCTTTCTATATCACCCATATCTGCCAGAGCATTAAACCACTAAAGGAAGTAAAAATACCGTTTCATAGATTGCAACTGGGCAACCACAGCGGTAAGAGATTCCCCTTCAATACCTTTGATAAATCTGGGTTTGCCTCTGGTATTAGATTTCCGAAACGGGACGAAAAACATTTTGATTTGTCAATAATTGGTACTCTGAGAGCCGCCGCACCATACCAAAGACATCGAGGAATGAATGGCAAAGTCATCATAAAAGAAGATGATTTCAGATTCAAAAAAAGACTCAGAAAAACAGGGCTTACTATAGTAATTGTCATAGATTCCAGCGCATCCATGCGAACAAATGACAAGATGTCGAAAACAAAGGGAATTCTGGATAATCTGATAAAAGATTTTTACGTAAAACGCGATAGATTGGGTATAATAACCTTTAGAAATCAGGATGCTCACATTTTGCTACCAATCACAAATAACATGCGTGATGCTATAACCCACATAGAAAAACTGCCAGTAGGCGGAAAAACCCCTCTCGCTAAAGGGCTTACTCTAGCAATAAATCTCTTAAAGCAAGAAAAACTGAAAAATCCAGAATCAATACCCGTTATTATGGTATTCTCTGATGGTAGACCAAATGTAAGCTGTTTTGGAGAAGACCCTGTAGAGGAAACCCTTGCCCTGGCAAAAGAAATCAAACGTCACAACTTTCAGGCTATTTTCATAGACACTGAACTCGACCCAATGGCAATGGGATATGGTTATATAATCGCCCAGAGAATGGGGGCTGTCTATATGTCTATGGATAACCTGATTTAAAGACCATATGCAAACAAAATTCTCTAGTCAAAACTAAATGTGTTCATATATCTTCCTCAACCAAGGACTTAATTGAAAATGGGCGATAAAACTATCTTGGAAATTACCGAGCTTTCCAAGGGAAAAGTAGCAATTTTCGAGGAATCGGCTACTGATTTTCCGGCAGTGAGTAAACTTTTTAAAAAGACCTTTTATAAGTCTTTGCCACCAAAATATTTTCAATGGAAGTATCGAGAAGACTTTTTGGGAAAACTGTTTTGCGTGGGAGCAAAAGCTCTAAAAACTGACCTGCTAATAGGGCACGTTGCTGCCGTTCCTGTAAGTGGCAGAATCTCTGGTAGAGAATGCATTTTTTTCCAATTTGTGGATGCAATGGTTGATGACGAATGGAGAGGCGGTAATTTGCTGACCAAAATGATTTATCATCTGGAGAGCATCATAAAACTAAATAAAAAGTGCAATTTTTGTTACGTATTCCCAGGGCCGGTATCTCTTCAGATTGGAAAGAAATACAATTGGCTACATCCCATTGAAGAAATAGAAGACCTTTACTTCGAACGTCCCTCAATAACATGCAAAATGAAAAGCTGGACCGTAAAACTGGAAACGGCGAGATTAGATCCCCTTATTTGTGAGAAAATCAACGAGAAGTGCTTAGAGGATTTCTCAACTAGTCTAGTAAGAGATTGGGATTTCGTAGAATGGAGATTTTACAATCATCCAATCAATCAATATATGTCTTTTGTAACTAAGTTTTGTGGGAAATTAGTAGGCTGGTGTTTTTTCTTAAAAGAAAATGGCAAATATCGATTGATTGACTATTGGATACCCAAAGGCTTTTTGCCTTATTTTTTTGCGAAAATAGCAGTACAAAACAATGTCGTGTTATGGATCCCACGCTATCTCAGAACTCGGACAGGCTGTTCCAACATAACCAATAAAAGCACTCCTATTACCTTAGGAATTATAAAAACTATAAAGACGAATAAACAACCCTTACATATACCCTCTAATTTTTTCTACACCATGGCAGATATTGATATTTATTAGATAACCCTTAAGTATCCATTACGTACACTCTCCAGAAAAGGTCTCCAACGAAGCCATTCCTCAAATACTATAGCTTCCAAAAAAATAGCTTTTCATAGACAAAATCACGAACACATTGAAATGTCTTCATAAAATAAGATCTTTCGGCCGGGAACCCACCGTAAACAGCTATTGTGGAGCGAGAAGAAGGAAGGAAGTGGGAAAAACCCTGCTCTTCAAAATCCTTTTTCGTCCAGTGTGAACGATGATTTTCCAAGGGATTTGCCGGTACAACCTGAGGTCCCCATAGCGAAGGAACAGAAACAATGGCTACATGTGATATCCGCTTAATTTCGTTTAAGAAGTGCACACCCTTATCCTTCTCAAGGTGCTCTAATATTGCTATGGCAATTACCATGTCATACTCTTTCGAAGACAGCTTTGAAAAAACATCGAAAACATCCGCATTCCAAACGTGATCGTAAGTCCAGGGTGAGATAAATTCCAGATAAGGAGCAAAACCTTCTATAGCATCCAACTTAATTTGCCATTCCCTGTTAAGAAGACGTTGCAGAAAGCCTTCTCCATCATCATAAAGTTCCAAAAAAATCCTAATTAAAGTACCGTACAAACCTATCCCGCATCCAACATCCAGAATTGATTTAGGCTTGTATTTCTTAATCTCGTTTATAATTATTGGAATTTGCTCAACATTACTGTACGGCATAATTTTTTAAGTCTCGCTCATTCGTATTTAATTTTTTATATACTTTTTGCCAG
Organism: Syntrophobacterales bacterium; assembly: GCA_026992355.1. Classification (GTDB taxonomy): domain Bacteria; phylum Desulfobacterota; class Syntrophobacteria; order Syntrophobacterales; family Thermodesulforhabdaceae; genus JALXAE01. Next base: position 7,062 of record JALXAE010000285.1, read on the forward strand.
GCGTTAACTACAACCTCACATCCTCTATCATCATCAAAATATATTTCAGGTGTTTTATTGAACCACATGTCACATTCTTTACACAAAGAAATCGCCGAGTAATTGCCGGCTTCGTGGATTGCTCTCACATTATTAAATCGCTCACCGTGCCAAATATCGTAAACAGAAGAACTCTGAACATTACCCAATTCCACCTGGTTAAACCAATCTTCACAGCATAGAGCAACAGATCCATCCCACAACACAACCATCATCTCAAAAAGCATATAACAGGGAGTTCGTCTAACCCCACGAGGCACCAAATAGCTTTTACGGCTACCAACGGGACGACAAGGAGAAACAGAAACCTGATCCACATATTGAAGCCAGTGGTCAACAAATTTATCCACATCAGGCTTCATTTCCTCCTGGATCGTCATATTCACATGTAGATCGACCTGTAAACTCCTGCGCCTGACTTTCTCTATAAATGCTAAAAAATTAGCACATATTTTTTGATAATCTGAACCTACTCTGTATTTTTCCATCAGGACAGGATTAATTCCATCAATGCTTACGCTCAACCAGCGAATTCCCGCATCAAGCAATGCCTCTGATAACTTAGAACTTAGTAGCATGCCATTTGTTAAGAAGCCAACATTGAGATTACTATATTTACCCGCCCTTTCCACAAAAATGTCTATCTCTGGGTGTAGCAACGGCTCTCCAGCACCATGCAAAGCCAACCATATTGGCTCACCCGAGCCACCCAGTTCATCTATCACTTTAAAGGCAAGTTGCCTTGAAATAAACCCCATCGGTCGTTTAAGGGAGATTTCCTGTGGCGTCTTCTTATGCCCATGAAAAGTACACATCACACACCGCAAGTTGCAATGGTTAGTTGTTTCCAAAAAAACCGTTCTGGGCCATTTAGGAACATTAGTTTCTAGAAAGTTGTCTTTACCGTTCTTAATGTTTCTTCGACGGATTAAACTCTTCAGAAAATCTCCCAGTGATGTTCTAAATAGCATGTTCCAATTTCCCCATGTTTTTTTTCCAACGAGAAAATCTCTATTTCTTTTTCATCGTACAAAAGCATACCTGTATCATCAAACAAACGCGCCACAGCAAAATAATTCCCACCTAATAAAGGAACTTTCGGAAAGAGCAATCTCACAGTACGACTACCAACAATAGGCTTCATCTTATCGAAATGAGTGGCAGCAACATAAACACCCCATCCATTTGGGACTTTAATTGAAACCGCCAAATGATAGGGGGTTGAGCTCGATACAGCGGAAGTTTCCACACAAAAAACCAGGTCATCTCCTCTTTTTATTGGACCTTGTGTCTCTAAGTCAAACCTGACTATCTTTACTATGTTATCGCTAACAGCGCAAAGATCTTCAGAGCTTTTTGTTTTATTTCTTTCCTTTTCAAGGACATACCACTCATAGGCTGCAATAACGTCCTCAGGTTGGCCATCCATTTTTATTTGTCCTTTGTCTATCCATATCACTCTATCGCTGACTCTAGAGACATGATACAAGGAATGGGAACAAAAAAGCAAAGTTCCACCCTTTCGTTTATACTCTAAAATTTTGTCTATGCATTTTTTTTGGAATGCCAAATCCCCAACCGCCAAGGCTTCATCTATAACTAGAATATCTGGTTCTAAATTGGCAAGCAAGGAGAAAGCCAGCCTCATGAGCATACCGGAAGAATATGTTTTGATAGGTTGATCTATAAATTCACCCAATTCAGCAAACTGCAAAATGGCTTCGTACCTATCCTTAACAAAATCAGTATCGTACCCTAAAATGCTTGCATAATTGAAAATATTTTCTCGCCCTGTAAGTTCCGGATGAAAACCGATACCAAGTTCTAATATGGCCAATACCTTGCCCCTGCATACTACTTTGCCAGAAGAGGGAGCAAGAATACCTGATACAATCTGTAACAAAGTGCTTTTACCAGCACCGTTGTCCCCTATAATGCCAAGAGATTCTCCCCGTGTAATGACTAAATCTATGTTTTTTAAAGCTATAAAATCAGTATGGTATTTTTTTCGAAAAAAAAACTCCTTCAGTCTATCGCGCGGATTTTTGTAAAGAGGATAAGCTTTTGAGACCTTTGTTAATTCCAAAACCGGAAGGTTAACCATTTATAATATCCCGAAACATCAGTTGATAGAGCTCAAGAACCTTTTCAATGTCGTAACAACGAGATCTTTTGAAAGACCTTTCAGAAAATTCAATCCACAGATCTTGGTAAGTCAACAATTCGTCCAGTACATACGCCATATCTAATGTGTCCGAAACCAAAAAACCAAAACGACCATAATCCAATATTTCTCTCGGACCATAGGGACAATCGCAAGCCACTACAGGTAATCCAAGATTCATTGCCTCTATTATCGTGTACCCAAATTCTTCAAAAAGACACGAATGAACGAAAACATGTGAATTGGATAGAAGAGGCGCAATATCTTTATAATGCCCAAGAAGAAAAGCTGATTTATCCAGGCCCAAGTCTTTAATTCTTTTTTCAACCCATTTGTACTCAGGCCCATCACCAACTAAGTAAAAAAAAGCCTTGCTTTTCATAAAGGAAAAAGCCCTAAGTAGGAAGTTCAAATTCTTTTCTTTTGATAACCTACCCACCCAGATTAAACGAGGCGTTGAAAAAAAGTCCTTTCTTCTACTTAACAAATCAGAAAAAGAACCCGGAAATAAATGGATCCCGTTTGGTATCAAAAAACATTTCTGCTCTTTCACTCCAAAAAAATTGACATAATCCAGGGTTGACAATTTAGAAGGGGAAAAAAAGAAGTCCGCAAGTCCAAAGGCAACAAAGAACAAAAACTTGTAAACCCGCCGAAGCCATGAGTTATCTACAAAGTATTTTAAATAATACCTACAAGAACCTCTGGGACTGACAACTGATTTTATGTTTTTGTCACAAAAAAGTTTACTTAAGAACGTGGCAAGGAAGGCTCCATAGGGCATTATTCCAACCAATAACTTAACATCACCATCCCTTTTCAATTGACGACTTAACAAAAGAATATCTTTTATCACTTCAGAAAAAGATTCAAACCAACTCTGCAAGGGGAGCAACAATACTTCAACATTTAGTTCCTCAACTTCTTCTATAAATCTTGGATAATTGGTTACCAATATTGGTTCTAAATCAATAGATTTAAGGGACTCCAAAACTACAAGTGTTGTTTTCTCCGCACCACCCCACGCCCCAGCAGGATGAATTACCCAGACATCTCCCATATGTACATGTTTAAATTAACAATTTTATCTTTATTTAATAAATCAATAAAAAGCCATACCAGCTTCCATCATGCGCAAGTAATATTCCTTATACCAGTTATCGTATACATAGAGCCATCTTTCTTCAAAAGTTCTGGTTGTTTTCGGCATAGTAAATTCTCTTTTAAAAACCTTAACTTTAGGAACATGATAAGTTACTGTAATTTTTACTGTGCCAATATTACCCTCAACTTTTATGTCCTCAATTGCGAAGGAATCATACCTTACAAGACCATGCTTGTTGATAAATTCGTGAACGCTCATGCGAGATCTCATAAATGGATCATAGAACTCATAGGCTTTTTGCAGATCGTGCTTAACCATTGCCTCCCAAAATCCTGTGGCCCGTTGTTCTAACAGTTTAACTTTGTCTGGAGATCCAAGATCATTAACCAAAGAATTGTTAACCGGTAAAGAGTTCGAACAACCCACGAGAAATAAAGCTGGAATTAGAAAGCCAATCCAAACCCTGATTTGTCCAGAAAGAAAGTTCATTCTAACCTCCATAAAACTCAATTAGGGAGAGAAAATTTCATCAAGATCAAGTAAGCATCTTCTAGGGCATCACTCTTAAATCTGTGCCCCAGAACATAATAGTTGCCTTGTCCATCATATAACAAATTATTTGCATCCCAATGAAGCCTTGAATTGAATTTACCAGGCTCCTCAAGAGGAATATCCTTAGATCGCCAGGTTACTCCACCGTCTAATGAATAATTCATATAAATGTTACCCCTTATATTTCTGTAATCATTCCAGACGACAACCACTGTGT
>JALXAE010000286.1 GCA_026992355.1 Syntrophobacterales bacterium
TGCGCTTCCTGCGAAGAAATTAAAATCAACATATCTTATTGGAACTTGTTTCCTTTTTATTTTGAAACGCGAAATAATTTCGGACGCTACGGGGATGTGCGTCTGACGGATATTTTTCCCTTTCAAAAAGAATCTTTTCCGGTATCCCCCGTTACGAAGAATTTCGTCAGCCGGACAAGCGTCCAATACTTCCCGGATTCCAGATTAAGGTTTTCCTTCGATATCACCTACCGTGTAAATCCCAATATCTATTCCAACCGCCTCAATGAGCGTAGCCGGTGGGTGTTTAATCTTGGCGTTCATTACCTGTTGAGCGGCGGGTTTCTGAAAAATGATTAGTCCTCAGATTACACAGATTTTGGATGGAAAGATGTTGTGTGTTTTGAGTTGCCTGGCCGCTGAAGCTTAGGCGAAAGCGGCTGGGTTATGAGTCCCTTGCCTTGTCCTGATTCATCAATACTATATATATTTAGGACGCTATGTATATTCAACGAAAAATCGCCCGGACCATTGTCACCACCGTAAAGCAATTTCCGGTACTCTTTTTGACAGGACCGAGACAATCAGGTAAAACAACTCTACTCCGGCATCAATTCCCCTCATTCGGGTATGTGAATTTGGAAGACAACAATGGGATTATTTGCATAGAAACAAAATCGGGTATGAATATCCATCGCTCCTATCTAAGAAATCTTAAAATGCTCAATAAATATATTCCATTCGTAAAAAAGTCGATCATGGTTTATAGATGCACGCTAACACTTAATCTGTCTGGATAGAGCGATTTGTTTCCGTCGCGTTTTTTATACCCGCTTTAATCCCCACCTTATGATCTTGCATGGCCGCATTGCAATCTATGGATAAATTTTATCATTTGTCATCTCTCATTTTACTCTTCTCAATCCCTTTTATGAATTCAATACAACGTAAATCGTATTCGGTTAACAGGGAATCGGAATAGTTGGGATCCGGCCTATACCAGTATTGATTTTCAAAATAATTCTGAAGCTTTCTATCCTTGAATTTCCTACCATATCTTGCAAAAATTGTGTTCCTATATCTCCTCAGCTCTACACTTGTTAAATTGGAAAAATATGGTTTTAATACATCCAGATAATCAAACCGATAAAAGTGAATCGCCTTTTGGGTCTTGGCCATTAAAAACAGCTCTTTCCGTTCATTTTGGGCAAAGAAGAAAGGATTGTCCATATCTTTCTCCCCCAGATGAAGAGTATATCGTTTTTGCCCCATAAAATCCCTATAAACATCGTTAATATTGAGATGCTTAATGATCTTAAAGTCCTGAGTCAAAATCAAAAGATTCATTTTACTTGAACCTAAAGTATTTGAGGTGGACATCAGCCATAACCCCAAAGGATCCATACCGATTATTTTCGACACAATATAGGTATTTGTAATCTCGAAAAGGGGGAATTGTGGTTTATCTTCAAAAATATTCCAAGCTGTAACAAGAATTAAAGAATCACTGAGCACATGGGAAGAATGAGTAAAATAAAAAACACCTCTATCTGAAAAGAGATCCCCCAGTTGACAGTAGTTTTCATTGAGATAATGAACTAAGCCCTCTAATTTTACAGTATTCTTCTTACCGGTTCTGAGATTTTGTGTAAAAAGATCGTATTTGCCATTAAATCCATTGGCTCCATCCGTCAGCAAGAAAAGCGTTGTATCAAAGACGGTATAAAAACTATGCTCTTCCGATAAAGCTCCTGCTGTTCTACTAAAGGGTTCCTTCCGAATGAACCTAGTAATTAGGTTGAATGTTTTCCCATCCGCCTCAACGATATAGTTTTCACTCCTTTTGATTTCAGTCCAATGCCTTTTGGATAATAATTTGACTTCTTTGTCCGATTCTTTTGAGCAAGCTTTCCATTCCATAAGATAATCTTTGTCGGAAGGATAATAGATATTACCATCATAAATGCAGAATGATTTCGGCGGCCCTGTATAATAATATTTTAGCCCCATCCGAACAAAATCTACGGAATCAATTTTCGAAAATTCTTCCAGAGTCTGGGAAAATCCCCCCGATGCAATTAGCAATAGACAAATAAAAATTTTCATTTTTTATCCTTATTATGGTACGTCCATAACTCTTAGCGCGATGTCTCCGTCCATAATATACGCCAATATGAGGTGGAAACAGACTTCAGCATGATTCTGTCCGTAATTTTGTGTAAAATCGAAAAAAGTTCTTGAAAAAAAAAGCGGCCATACCCATCCTTTAGAAAAAAGATACCAACAATCAACTAAAGGAGAATTGGATATGGCACCAAAAGAAAGTAAAGAAAAAATCGTAGAAGTGCAAAAAATACTTTTGGACGCACAGGATTTTTTACAAAACATTGTGCAGAGCAGTTTACAGCAAATACTGGAGAGCGAGTTCAGCGATTTTATCCAAGCGGGCCGATATGAACGAAGCGAAGAGCGGATCGGATATCGCAATGGCAGTTATACGCGGCACTTAAAGACGCGGGTAGGAAAGATAGAACTGCATGTATGCCGGGATCGTGAGGGTAAATTTCATAGCGAACTATTTGAGCGGTACCAAAGGAATGAAAAAGCCTTTGTATTGAGTTTAGTAGAGATGTATCTGCATGGCGTTTCGACCCGCAAAGTAGGGAAGATAGTAGAAATGGTAACGGGAACGCGTATATCCAAAAGTACGATAAGTAAACTAGCCCAGGAATTGGATGAACAGGTTCAGGCCTGGCGAAACCGCCCGCTTGAAGACGTTTACCCTTATCTCATTGTAGATGCGCGTTATGAGAAGGTTCGTGAGGCTCATCGCGTCAAAAGCAAAGCGGTATTGATTGTGATCGGTATTCATAAGGATAGCGGCAAACGCTCTATTCTGGCGGTAGAAATCGGCGATGGTGAGAATGAAGAAAACTGGGCAGCAGTTTTTCGAAAGTTAAGGGAAAGAGGTTTAAAACACGTCTCCTACATTGTTTCAGACGCACATGAAGGTTTAAAGAACGGTATAGTCAAGAGCTATCATAATGCGACCTGGCAACGCTGTCAGGTACATTTCACGCGGAATTTTGCATCGAAATTTTCCAAGCGAGAAAGCGGATATTGGTTAAGGCTTTTGAAAGATGTTTTCAGCGCGCCGGATTATGAAGAGAGTAAGCGTCGAACAGAAGTATTGCTGGATCAATTATCGCCCCGACATCCGAAAATAGCCGATTGGTTAGAGGAAAATATAGAAGAATCGTTAAACGTGTATAGTTTACCTGTTGCACATCATCGTCAAATGCGCAGTACGAATATGATAGAACGATTAAATGAGGAACTTCGTCGCCGTAGTCGAGTTATTCGGATATTTCCGAATGAAGCATCTTGCC
>JALXAE010000287.1:0-965 GCA_026992355.1 Syntrophobacterales bacterium
GTATGGGATTTTGGAGGTCAGCAAATATATCATGCCACGCATCAGTTTTTTTTAAGCAAAGATGCGTTGTATTTAGTCGCATGGACCGATCCTGAAATCACGAGGGAATACACTGAGAGAGATGACATCCCTTTTGACATAAAAGAAAGGTCATTGGATTATTGGCTGGATAGTGTTGACAGGCATGCAGAGAAGAGCCCGATTATTGTGGTGGGGACGCACGCTGCAAAGGTATCTTTACCTGACCCCATTCGGAAAATAGATGAACAATTGGTTGATGCTCATGGCATTGAAACCGTCAGTATTGATTCCATTGAAAAAACCGGTTTTGACATATTGAAATCTAAGATTGCCAATAAAATCAATGGGTTGAATGGCTATGGAAAGGAATTCCCAAGAACCTATCAAAGTGTGATAGACAAAATACTTGAGGAAAAGGACAAGGGGGTAAAGGAGGTGTCAAAAACTACTTTTTTGACTTGGTGTCATGAAGCCCGTGTTGACTGGAAAGGTGTAGATACGCTCATTGAATTGTTGATACAAGGCAGTTATCTGATTTACTTCAGTGATAAGGCGGAGCTTAAAAACACCATTTTCATAGACCTCGAGTGGTTGACCGGGGAAGTCTATAAGTTGCTCAATAAACGTTTGGATGAGAAAAAAGGCAGGTTTGATGGAGATTATATCGCAGAAGTCTTTCCCTATGAAGAAGACCCGACTAATGTAGAAAAATCGGACAAGCTAATTGCCCTGCTGAAAAAGTTTGACCTGATTTTTCAGGTGGATGAAGAAGAGCGGCCTTATTATATTGCCCCACAGTTTTTGCCACCCTTTGATCAACTGGAAGACGGGGTCAAAAGTGAGATTAAAGCTGCAGAGAAAAGCCTGAAAAGCAGCTTCATCTTGAGATATGTGAATTTTGTACCGGATAATGTGATTATCAATTTCCTCAGTCAGTATGGCCC
>JALXAE010000287.1:975-3364 GCA_026992355.1 Syntrophobacterales bacterium
AAGTATCGTTGTCCAAACAGATGACAGTAAGGAAGGGCGCTTGGTGCAAAACAAAATTGGCCACATACTTGCAGATTTGAGTACGAATGCCAAAATACACATTTCTGTGGATGGTGGAAAGCGTTTTGTGGATTGGAAAGCGTTGATGGGCTATTTTGGTGGCTTAAAGGAGCAGCGCATTGGGAAAATGGAAGGGCAGTTTATTTCTGATGTAAGCAATAAGCCAATACCAATGGAGCCGTTTTTGCACCTATTGGATACGAGCTGGAAAAATGAACAACCACAATCAAGACGAGAGCAAAAGATTGAAGAAATTAAAGACCTTGTGACTGTTGATAGGATGGGGAGCGCTTTTGCAAAATTAAGGGAGTACCTTCCTGAGGAAAAAAATGCCATTATCCTCTTGCAAAGACGCTGGAATGCATTGGAGAAAGATAAAAACTTAAAGGGTGGCACGGAGCAAATCAGACATGAGATGAATGATGTTGTTGGTGCTGTTTTAAATTATGCAAACAAAATATCGGAGGAGGTGGAAGAACCATCTGATTCTCTACCTGAGCGGGGTAGTGGAGGCGATCCGGATCCAAAAAAGAAGGTGGAGGAATTTGAAAACAGAAACCCCGCGAAAAGTTCTGATCCCCGGCTTTCTAAAGAAGGTGCTTTTTGGTTGGCGGGTAAAGGGCAATTAAATATTTTGTTTGTCGGAGTCAATCCACCTGGAACGGATAAACTGAATTTGGATGAAGAGTACGGAAAAATTAACTCAGTATTAGAGCATCAGGATATTAGGGCATTCTCAAAAAGGAGTGCTAATTTCGATGAACTAAAAAAAGGTATTAATGACTATAAACCAACCATCCTACATATTTCAGGGCATGGTCTCGGTAATGAAGAAGAGCGCCAGATGCTTGATGAGTTGTTCCCGGAGATGGAGATAGCTAAAGCCGGAATTCTGTTTTTTAGTAAAAATAAGAGGCAGTCTGAAATCATTACAGCATCGGATTTAGCTGAATTGATTCAAAGTAAAAAAAAATGTGATGTGGTCAATATCGGTTTAGTTGTTTTGAATAATTGTTCTTCTCATTTATTGGCGAGGGAAGTCAGTACGGTAGGTGTGCATGTCATCGGCATAAAAGACTCGATCAAAGATGAGTTGGCCATCACATTTTCAGAATACCTGTATTCGAGCATTAACTCAAAAAAGAAGTTAAATGCAGCGACTATAGAAGAGGTTATGCGTGAAACGGTCTCTTCTATGCCTAAGAGCAGCCAGAACAATATCATGCTGTATTTTGGTGGTGCAGCGATTTCTTTGAATAAATAATGGAGTACAAAAATTAAGCTTATGAATGAGTTTGAAATTAAAAATGTCAGCGAAAGGTTTTTTGTGGAAAGCCTAAAGGATTTTGAGAATGGTGAGAAAGACAACGATGCCATCTTAATTCTACTTTCAAATTTGTTAGAAGCCACAGATGCAGAAGAGGACGTTCATCGGGATGTCTATCTGACCATTGACTCCAACGAGGAGTTTTCAGCCTATTCCAAAAAGTTATCCAATCTGTTGCGGCTCAAAGATGCTGCCGTTTGGATGAAAATTTTAGAGAAGGTGGCCACGGTTGGAGGTGGAATTGTTGTAGGAGAGGCGTTTTTTGGATTGCCAGATTGGATAAAACTGTCGGGGGGCATTTTGTCTTTCCTTGCCCTTATGGCGAATGAAGGCACCTTTGTGAAATTCAACGAGCAAGATGCAAAGATACTGCTTGCTATTTCCAGAATAGGTAAGACCTTTTCAAAGAAAAAATTACGCTCGAAGTTAGAGGAGTTGAATAAGGAATTTCCCGGAAAGTTTGATATTGAGCAAAACCTGGTAGAGCGGTCCTTGAAGAAATTTGTCAGGTATGGGGTGTTGGATTCTGACACTCGAGACGATATATACGTAGTCCGTGAAAAGATAAAGCCACTCAGGCAGAAATGATTGTGGTGGATGAGCAGGACTGGATCAGGATTGCAGGATTATAGGATTGGCAGGATTTTGTTGAGGTTAGGGCAATGAGAGATACGTAGGCAAAAAAAGAGGTATAGGGTAGGTAGTCTTGAAAATCCTGCAATCCTGAGAATCCTGATACTGACAAGAAAAAGAAAAAGTAAGCATGAAAACAAAAACCATCGAATCAGAAGTATTTACCGTAGGAAGCGCTTCCTTCCGGATGATAAAAATTTTAGGGGGTACTTTTCTGATGGGCAGCAACAAGATAAAAATCACCGTCCCCGCCTTCTACATGGCAGAGACGCCGGTAACGCAGGAGCTTTGGGAAGCCGTTACGGGAGCCAATCCGTCTCGTTTCAAAGGCAAGAATCGTCCGGCGGAGAGTGTCAGTTGGAATGACAT
>JALXAE010000288.1 GCA_026992355.1 Syntrophobacterales bacterium
TTAACGCCACCGCTGAACTTGGTTGCTAAAAAGGATTGAAAGAGTTGATGTTTTCTTTAGAATTTAAACCTAAAGCATAAAAGACCTAAAATGGATTCCTAAAGACCAAATTGTAAGAATTTTGCGGAACAGATACCCATCCATATGAATTGTTTCTCGAACTGGTAGATATAGAACATAGGATAACAAAGGTAAGATCTCCAAAAACAATGGTTTTGTTAAACGCTTTCACAGAACAGCCCTGGATGGGTTTTTTAGAATAGCTTTTGGGATGAAGCTATATTCTTCTTTAAAGGAACTTCAAGGGAATTTTGGTAAATGGCTACGCCGTCGGGAGGAACTTTTGCCTAAAAGGTCAGAGCCTGAAAGGCAGATTTCTGGAAAAAAGCGAGGGGAATATGAAAATGAAGATTTACCACCTCTCGGATCTTCATTTGGGGGCAAGGCCTCCCGGAAGGAGTGAAATTTCCCACCGGCAGATGGTTTTTACCAAACTTCAGGAAACAATAGATAAAGCCAGGAAGGAAGGCGTAAAATTCATTGTTATCTGCGGTGACATTTTTCATTCTAACGCTGTTCCGGGAAGAGTTGTTTCAGATTTTTTTGAAATCCTTCTGGAAGCAAAGGGAATTCACTTTGTAATAATTCCTGGTGGAGGAAGAATTGCCGAAGATGAGGTTTTCGGCCATGATGCTTATACGGAAGACAGCCTTTACAGGCGAGTGGAAGTCAAAAAATTCCTTCAGGCGGAAAATATCAGTTTTCTGAGTCCCGATGAGCCACAAAGGGTAATTGATAACGTGGGTTTCTATGGTGGATTTTTTGACTACCCAAAAGCAGAAAAAATAGTGGGTTGTAAGTATCACATAGCCCTTCTGCATGGATCATTTGGAAATAATGAGGATTACGGTGAAATTTTTCTGGATGAGCGGATACTTTCCGAATACGACTATGTCGCCCTTGGCCACTACCACACATTCAAAAGAATTGGTAGAAACGCCTGTTACTCCGGTGCCTTTATCCAGTTTGAATATGTTGCAGGACGGGATGCAACAAGCGGTTATGTTGAAGTGGAACTTCCAGAGAAGGGAATGGAAGATGCGGTCATAAAGCGCGTTGAGTTTCAAGATGCTCCACGCTATGTTTACATGAAGATCCTTGGGGAGAGTGATGCGGAAGCTTTCAGAAGTCTCGATTTTTTAACCACTCATGTGAAGATCTCCATGTATCTTGAAGACTATAAGGACTTAATCAGAGAAAAACAGGCGGAGTATCCTGATAAAATAGTTCTTCTGGACGGCTGCTGCATCCCGAAGGATAGATCAAAAATCGCGGAAACCATTGATGAAATACTCTATGGCAACTCCACAGAAATTATAATTCCTGAAGAACACAGAGAGGAAGTGAGAGAAACAATTCTTTATGGATTGTGGATAAGCAGTAAAAAATCCGACTTTGAGAATTTTTTACGAAACCTTTTTGGACTGGACTAAGGCTGAATGAGTATGCTCAATGCTCAAGCATTGAACTTATCACTCTCAGCCGGGCATAATGGTTTTGCAAGTGGTAATTGCTTCTGAAAAATCCCGGCAGGAAGAATTCTTCCTGCCATATTGCTATTTAAAGACTTTAATTACTAGAGTTTTTCCTTCAGTTTTAGCTTCATACATAGCTCTGTCGGCAAGGTGTATTAAATCTTTCAGACCAGGTACAGGTATTTTTTCTCTGAAATTAACAAAAACAACTCCTATGGAAATTGATTTAGCACGGGGAGTTATTTTTGAATACTCGGACAAAATACGATGAGCTATCTCCTCAACTAACTCCCTCTGCGCATTTGTAACCAGCAAAATGAATTCATCTCCACCATAGCGAAACAAAAAATCGAGATTTTTCCTAACTACAGTTTTTACAGCATTCACAAATTTCTTAAGAAAAATATCACCGGCTATGTGTCCGTAGGTGTCATTAAATTGTTTGAAGCCGTCAATATCTATGAAAAACATAGATAGGGGATACTTGGCTCTGGTAGCTCTTGCTATTTCTTTTGGCGCGATCTGTTCCATCCCGTACCGGTTATAAGCACCGGTAAGGGAGTCCTTCAAAAGCTTTTCTGCAAGTTTTGCTTTTTCTCTCCGATCTCTTATAACACGCTTCAACTTGGCGTTTAACTCATCCCCTTCAAAGGGTTTATAAATAAAGTCGGCCGCCCCAGCTTCAATGACCCTGGTATATTCGTATGTCTGAGCAAAACCGGTCATTGCAATAATATCAACATTATGCTGCATCTCCTTTATCTTTCTAATCAGAGCCAGACCATCAACTCTGGGCATATTCATATCTGTGAGGACAATATCGTAGGGTGTTTTTGAAAACAGCTCAAAGGCTTCCTCCCCATTAGCAGCAGTACTCACAAAATAACCCTGCTTTGCAAGATGCTGGGACAGCAGATTGCGAATCTGAGGCTCATCATCAACAACAAGAATTCTTACCGGAGGCCCATTGGATGTTGTCAATTGAGTGTCATTATCCATGACGATTTAATTCCCGGTTAATAATTTCTTTTGATTTTTCTAAGGCTTCTTTAACTTTATTGGCATTTGGGCCGCCTGCCTGAGCCATATCAGGACGCCCTCCGCCTCTACCTCCAACAACTTCTGCCAGTTCTCCAACTATCTTACCTGCATGAAGCCTTTTCGTGAGATCCCTGGTCACGCCAACAAGTAACAGGGCCTTTCCACCTCGATCCGAACCGATCACCAAAACAGCCCTTTCATTAAAACGCTCTTTGAAGCGGTCATAGATTTCTCTCATGGCCTTCGCATCATCAACGCCAACCTGAGAAATCACGACATTCACATCACCTATTGTTTCCGGCGAGTCAAAAATACTTTGAGACTTCGCAGCGGTGAGTGCCTGCCTCAAGGCTTCCACTTCCTTCTCCAGAGCTTTTTCCCTTTCGAGAATTTTCTCCAGACGTTCCCCTATATGCTCTGGATGGGTCTTTAGAAGGTGAGCAGCATTGGTGAGTATTTGTCTCTGATGGTTTATCCACTCAAGAGCCCTTGTGCCCGCAACGGCTTCAATACGTCGAACTCCCGCAGCAACGCTGGTTTCCTGAAGAACAAAGAAAACACCTATATCGCCCGTGTTCTGAACATGGGTTCCACCGCATAGTTCCTTGCTAAGGCCAGGTATTTCTATCATTCTTACAATGTCACCATATTTTTCTTCAAACAGGGCAATTGCCCCGGACTTAACCGCTTCATCGAAGGCCATTTTGTGTACATTTACCATTCTGTTTTGCCATACTTCCAGATTGACCTGTCTTTCAATCTCCACAATTTCTTCGGGTGTCAGGGCTTTAAAGTGAGTGAAGTCAAAACGCAAACGATCGGGAGCCACCAAAGAACCTGCCTGTTTTACATGATCGCCTAATACTCGACGCAAAACGGCATGAAGGACATGTGTAGCCGTATGATGTCTCGCAGTAGATGCTCTGGCTTCTTCGTCCACTTCGAGTCTTACAATTTCGCCAACTTTGATACTGCCTTCCAGTATCTCTCCGACGTGCACAAACACATCGCCCGGAAGCCTCTGGGTGTTGGTAACCTTCATACGACCATTTGGCCCAATAATGACGCCGATATCACCCACCTGACCTCCAGCTTCACCGTAAAAGGGAGTCTTCTCAGTTATGACCTCTGCCTGTTCTCCCTTGATAACTTCAGAAACTCTAGTATCACCGTTTCGAACAAGGGCCAGAACCCTGGATTCATCAACCAATCTTTCATAACCCACAAACTCAGTTGGTCTAATCTCTGATACGATCTCTCTGTAAACGTCGCTGACTTCTCTCTCTCCACTACCTTTCCAATGGCGCCGAGATTGCTCTCTCTGTTGTTCCATCCGTTCATTATAGCCTCTGAGGTCAACGGAGAAATTAACTGATCTGGCAAGATCCGTCACAATATCAACAGGAAAGCCATAGGTATCGTAGAGCTTGAAAATTAGATCACCCGGGATTTCTCGAGACCCACTATCTCTAAGCCGTTCAATTTCTCTACTTAAAAGCTTCAGACCAAAATCGAGTGTTTCATTAAAACGCTCTTCTTCGTGCAATATAACTTCAGTTATGTAACTCTTATTATCCAGTAGTTCAGGGTAGGCATCATTCATGGATTCCATAACAGCGACAGAAACTTCATGCAGAAAGGGTTTATCCAGTCCGAGAAAACGACCGTGTCTCAAGGCGCGCCGAATAACGCGTCTAAGAACATATCCTCGGCCTTCATTACTGGGCAATACACCATCGGATATGAGAAAGGCAGCAGCTCGACTATGGTCGGCAATAACCTTGATGGATACATCCTTTTCGGGATCTTTCCCATATTGATGACCGCTCAGCTTTGCGATTGAATCCATGATAGGCTTAAACAAATCTATATCGTAATTGGATCTTACCCCTTGAACTACGGCAGCTATGCGTTCCAGTCCCATCCCGGTATCAATGCTCGGTTTTGGAAGGGGTTCAAGAGAACCATCATCCTTCCTGTTGAATTGCATAAAAACGAGATTCCAGAGTTCAAGATATCTGTCGCAGTCACATCCGGGCTTGCAATCGGGAGATTTACAACCGAACTCAGGTCCCTGATCAATAATAATTTCTGAGCAGGGACCACAGGGTCCGGTATCACCCATAGCCCAGAAATTGTCCTTTGTGGGAAACTTTAGAATACGGTTTTCCGGTAAAAAGCGTGCCCATAGGTTCCCGGCTTCCTCATCGGGGCCAAGGTTCATGGAGGCATCGCCTTCGTGGATGGTAGCGTAAAGTTTTTCTTTAGGAAGTCCCATAAAATCGACAAGAAAAGACCATGCAAATTCTATTGCTTCCTTCTTGAAATAGTCGCCAAAAGAGAAATTGCCAAGCATTTCGAAAAAGGTATGATGCCTGGCAGTGTAGCCCACATTTTCCAAGTCATTATGTTTGCCACCCGCTCTCATGCACTTCTGACTCGATGTAGCCCGAACATAATCTCTTTTTTCTTCACCAAGGAAACATCTTTTGAACTGAACCATGCCAGCATTGGTAAAAAGAAGTGTTGGGTCATCTCTGGGTATCAGCGATGAGCTTTTAACAATCGTGTGACCTCGTTCTTTGAAAAAGTTCAGGAATTCTGCTCTTATTTCACTTGCTTTTTTCATCTGTCTAAACCTCCAGCAATCTATAGCCAGGCATCAAAGGGCATACTCAGCAGCTTGATAAAGCTACATTCTCCGAACGCAGCATTGGGTACCTTATCACCCACTTCGTTCTTCGCCCTTCATCCTTTTCACCATTAGGCGTTTAAGGCCTTTTTATATCTATTAAAATCTGCTCTATTGTTCCTTTTAATGCTGGTATTTTATTTTTGCAAACTTCATAGACTCGGGTTCATTACACATAAATAACATCCTTTTCTATCCTTTTCTTTAGAAAAGGACTTATGTTTTTTCTCATCCTTATCACATCAACTGGCTTATTAAATTTCTCTTCTAATTCTATTTTTATTCTGCCTAATAAAAATAAATCTGGTTGTTTTTGTTCTATAACTACGTCTATATCGCTCTCTTCTGTGCTTTCCTCTCTTGCACAAGATCCAAAAATACCAATCCTTATAATATTTTTTTGATATCTTTTCTTTATCTCTGCTAATTCTTCTATTATTCTGTTTTTTGTCATTTCTATATCTTATGAGCCTAACAACCGGTTCATTAGCATGGGATACGCTGAAACTAAACCGGTTTAGCTTCAACCGTTTTTTCACCTTCTTTTTCAGCTTCATCAACCGGTGGCAGGTTTTTGGCCTTTCTTACCTTGTTTTCTATTTCCTTCAGGAGTTCAGTATGTTCCTTCAGGTACTTTCTGGCATTCTCTCTTCCCTGTCCAAGCCTCACATCCTCGTAGGAATACCAGGCCCCAGATTTTGAAACAATTCCCATTTCAGCGGCAAGGTCCAGGATATCACTTTCCCTGGATATCCCCTCCTGAAAAATAATGTCAAACTCCGTCTCTTTAAAAGGTGGAGCTATCTTGTTCTTTACCACTCTGACACGTACCCTGTTACCAATTTGTTCCGTACCTTCTTTAACTGGTCCTATCCTTCTTATGTCGAGCCTAACTGTGGCATAAAACTTTAAAGCGTTCCCGCCGGTTGTAGTTTCAGAAGGGCCATACATGACCCCTATTTTCGATCTGATCTGGTTAATGAATATAACACAGGTGCGCGACTTGTTTATTGCGGCAACCAGTTTCCTGAGAGCCTGACTCATCAGACGAGCCTGCAACCCCACATGGGCATCGCCCATATCTCCATCGATTTCAGCCTTTGGAACCAGGGCTGCCACAGAATCTATTACAATAACATCTATAGCATTGCTTCTAACCAGTATCTCTGCAATCTCCAGGGCCTGTTCCCCATAGTCCGGTTGGCTTATAAGAAGCTCTTCAGTATTCACGCCCAATTTTTTAGCATAAGATACATCAAGGGCATGTTCAGCATCTATAAAAGCCGCAACACCGCCCTGTTTTTGTGCTTCCGCTATAATGTGAAGAGCAAGAGTTGTTTTTCCGGATGATTCAGGGCCGTATATCTCAACAATTCTTCCTCTAGGTACTCCACCTATACCTATGGCAAGATCTAGAGAAAGAGCACCTGTAGGGATAACTGGAAGAGATATGTCCTGAGCCTTTTCGCCAAGGCGCATTATTGAACCTTTTCCGCATTGACGTTCTATTTGAGCAAGGGCTGCCTCGATAACCCTTTGTCGTTCGTCGGAACCAGGCATATTTATTTATCCTCCTGATTTTCATTTATTGAAAATAATTATTATTTTAGCCTTCCAGAGGCATTTTAACAAGAACTTCGTACTTAGCTCCAGATGGCTTTAAAATACTTTTGTATAGTGTAACATGATCCACAGTAAACTCATCACTTTCGAATGATGCATTATCAACTATAGCCCTAGCAAGAGAGGCATCGTTCCGGGGGGATTTCATTCTACCCAGGGTAAGATGGGGCTTAAAGGGACGATCTTCTTTTGGAAATCCTAATTTTTGGAGATTATTCTCCAATTCCCTCTGAAAGAAAACCAGTTTGTCCAGTTCACCAGCCAAACCTGCCCACACAACCCTGATTTTCTTAATGGACGGAAAACATCCAGTGCCCTTAGCCTTCAATGTAAAAGGCTTCGTTCGACAGGCAAGGGATTGCATAACCTCTTTTATATCGTTCACTCTGGTTTCTTCAATATTTCCCAAAAATTTTAGTGTGATGTGAACATTTTCAACGGGCACCCATTTGACATCCTTTCCAAATCTTTCAAGATGTTTTCTTAATTCCTCAAGCCTACGGCGAACATCCTCCGAAACATCCATCGCAATGAAAGCTCGAATCATTTCAACATCTCCCATAGTAACTTTAGTGCGGAAAGAACTGTTGTAAATTGGATATCTCTTCTGGAGCCGGAAAAAAGATGGCCTCTGACAACGATACGATCCTTTACTGCGCAACCTATAAAAACTGTTCCCACGGGTTTTTCCTTGCTTCCTCCTGACGGTCCAGCAATGCCCGTTGTGCCAATAGCTACATCTACTCCGGCAATTTTCTGAGTAGCCTTAGCCATTTCTCTGGCAACAATTTCACTAACTGCCCCATGTTTATTCAGAATATCTTTACTTATTCCTAAAACATCGGCTTTCGCCTCATTACTGTAAACAATGTAACCCCTTTCAAAGTAATCGGAAGCTCCCGGCACAGAAACAATGGTATCCGCCAAGAGACCGCCTGTGCATGACTCAGAAACTGCAAGCCTCCACCCCTTGCTACGGAGTAAATTTCCAACGACGACTTCGAGGCGTCCTTTGTCGTCCACTCCGCTTACATTTTCTGGGCCGACCAATTTCAACACATCTTGTTCAGCCCGGTAAAGAAGCGTTTCAGCCTTTTCTTGAGAAGACCCCTTAACTAAGATGGTAACCCAGGTTTCACCACCTACCTTCGGCAGATACCCAATGGAGACTTCAGGGTAGTTCAATACAGAAGAACCCTTCAATTTCTCAGCAATTTCCCATTCATGAAGGTTATATACTCTTATTACACGGCGCCTGTAACACAGTCTTTCAGGAAACCTGGCCCTCAAATCCGGTATTACCTCATGCACCATTAGATACCTTACCTCCCTGGGAACTCCAGGAAGGCAGTAAAGGTATGTATTGTTCACCCTAAGCTTAAAACCAGCCATGGGCATATTTACGGCAAGTTTTTCAGCCCCGGAAGGAAGGCGAGTCATATCTTCAAACTCGGTTTTCCAGGGGATGTTCAGCTCCATGAGCAGATTTTTGAATGATTTTCTATAGGGTTCATTGATTTCCAGTTTTAAACCAAAGGCGTGAGCTATACAGCTTCTAGTACAATCGTCTTCTGTAGGACCCAAGCCTCCAGAAGTTATAACAAAATCAGCATTAGATGCGGCATAGCGCAGAGCTCTGGAGAGCTCATCCATGGTATCACTTGAAATTAATACCTCTTGCAGGCTAAAACCATTCTCCAGGAGGCTCTTGCCAATGAAGGGAGTGTTAATGTCCTGGACATCACCCAGCAATACTTCATCACCAATTATAATTGCTATGCCTTTGATTTCTCTGGCCATTTATCACCTTAAAGCTAAACTTCTTCAGTCTGTATTGACCTTAAAGCATTGGCGTAAGCAGAATCGTAAACCTCTCTGAATGATACCTTATTCTCATTGGCAATGTTTAGACAGTCGCTATATTCAGGAGCAATCTTCATTTTACCCTTCGGAAGCCTGAAAACCTTTATTCTCACCCGTCCCCAGGGAGTTTCAACAAAAGTAAAAAACCTTTCAAGAGTTGCTCTCGATACGGTGTAATATCTGATACCCGCCGTAGTCGTTTCCTCAAAGATTTTTTCTTCCACTGCGCTTTTAGAATTCCAGTCGCACAAAAGGGAGATAACCCAGGCTGGTCTGTTTTTTTTCATAAAACATGGTGTTGCCCAGACGTCCAAAGCTCCAGCCGATAATATAACATCATAAAGGTGGGAAAATACCTCCGGATTCATATCGTCCACGTTTGTTTCCATAACAATTAGATTGGTATCTTCAGAATCTTCAAGCTTATCGCCTATTACAAGCCTGAGTAGATTGGGAGGATTTTTATCCTCCACTGTTCCAACTCCATACCCGATTTTGGTAATGCAGAATGATGGGAAACTTCCGAACCCACTGCTTAGTTCAGCAACCAGCGCAGCCCCGGTAGGTGTTACAAGTTCTCTTTTTTTTTCAACTCCATATATGGGGACACCCCGCAAAATTTCAATTACTGCAGGCGGGGGGTTAGGAAGAATTCCATGCTGACAAATGATTGTACCCCTTCCCATGGGTAACGGTGAACAAACAAGCTCTGTAATTCCCAGAAGTTCTAAACCCGTAATAACTCCAACCACATCAACTATTGTATCGACCGCTCCAAGCTCGTGAAAATGGATTTCATCAATCCCCACATTATGAATTTTGGCTTCCGCTGCAGCTAGTCTATTTAGTACCCGAAGAGATTTTTCCTTTATATGTTCGGAAACAGACGCTTCTTCCAGTTTTTTACGAATGGTCGCAAAATATCTAAATTTCCTGCTTTCTTTAAAACTTACAGTAACTCTAGTACCCCATATTCCTCCACGATGCTCCCTAACCGCGGAGAGATTAAACTCATCTTTATCAATAACTTCTCCAATCGTCTTTATAATTGCGCTTAGGTCAGCTCCGGCATCTACCACAGCACCCAAAAACATATCACCGCTTATCCCGGAAAAGCAGTCACAATATCCCGCTTTCATTTTATTGGTTTACCCAGATGCTGAGGTCTCTCGATGAAGTTATAATTTTTTCTGTAATGGAGCTTTTTAGAAAGCCCCATGTGCCACCGGGTTTCGAATGTCCCACTACTATTATTCCAGCTTTGTTTGATCTGGCATAGGAAATAACGGAATCAGCAACCTTTTTCCCAGGAATCAGAGCTATCCTGATCCTTTCGGGAACCAATCCTGCATCTATGAGAATCTTTACAGACTCCTCCAAAAATGTCTTTGCTTCACGGTTCTTGGACCCCTCCATCCATCTTTTCAATTCGTCCGTTCTGTTTTCCACACCGGAAACAATCATTCTTGATGCACGAGGTGTTACGTGAACAAGATCAACAGAAACCTTGGTTTCAGCAAGCATAAAACCGGCATGATCTACTGCTCGTAGTGAAGCGTTTTCTGTTCCAACGCATATTACAGCACTCTCCACAGAAGGCTTACCTTCAACAAACCATATCGGGCTAACAAGACAATGATGAAGTAATTCAGGTGTGGGATTTCCCTTCAGAAACCCTTCAAGAGCGCTAGTTATTTTTTTTGGAACCACTACAGCATCAACCTTTTTCATGTCGGCAAGACGGCATGCGTGGTGAGCCACACTGAGCTGTTTTTCCTGGACATGTTCCTGAACTGTTTCTTCAGGGAATCCCAGTTCAATAAGTTTCCTTCTTGCATTATCCAGAATGAACTTCGTTTTCTCTCGACGTTCCGCAAGTAAATTCTTCTTTTTCTCTCTCATCTCCGCTGTACTCGGAGTTCCCTTATAAACGGGAGCTAGAGAAGGTTCGATGTAGTTCAAAATCAGGGTCAAATGATCCTTTTCCGGATACAGGATACTCAAGAATTCCAGGGACTTCAAATAAGCTTCGCTATCATCTATGGGTATTAAAAATGCCTTCGGCAGGTATTCCATAATAAAACTCCCCGATTTGCTGATTAATTTTAAAGTTTAATTACTTTTCCGGGTTCGTACTGACTGGCTATAAATAACTCGACGCCAGCCTTCGTCGGCTCCGTAAGCAAGCCTTTTATCTTCTTTTTTAATACCTCCGGTGAATTATTTACCTCACTCAAGTGAGCAAAGGTTATGATTTGCAGGTCATCATGCAACACTTCCCTGCACAGGGATATACAATCATCATTTGACAGATGCCCCAATCGACTTTTAATTCGCTGCTTCAAGTGCCACGGATAGGGTCCCGACATCAGCAGTTCCAATTCATGGTTCGCTTCCACAACCAAGGCGTTGCATCCCTTTAAGCATTCCCTAACAAGTCCAGTAACAGTACCGAGGTCGGTACAGAAAGCCATTTTTATACCGTTAGTTTCAATGACAAACCCCACAGGATCTTCTGCATCATGAGCGGTCGAAAAAGGCAGAAAATTAATATCACCTATGGCAAAGCCTCGATTTCGAAAGAATATCCTTTTCTCGTGGAGGTCCCCTACAAAGGCTGGCAGGTTTAGAGCCGTGCCTTCACTGAAGTAAACTGGCACATTATATCTCCTGCTCAAAACACCAATTCCTCGCACGTGATCATTGTGTTCGTGAGAAACTACAATTGCCTCAATATCCTCAATCGAAATGGGAGAATTTTTCAGCCTCTCTGAAAGAGTTTTCAAACTCAGACCGACATCGACAATGACACAGGTGTTGTCTGTCCATACAAGAGTGGCATTCCCTTTGGAGCCACTGGCGAGAATTTGAAAACTGAGAGATGCCATTTCGAACCCCTAAAGCATACCATGAAGGAGGGAAACTCAGAAGCTTTTGTCAAGTATGTCCATTACTCGATCAAAATATCTGTCCACAGAAGAACCAACCATAAGAACGGACAAATTGTCCCTGGTGCACACGGACCCAATCCAATCCTTAACATCTTCAGGAGTAACACCAAGAATACACCTTTCTATTTCTTCAGGGGGTAACTCCCTGCCATAGATTATTTCATTCCGAGCAATGCGGCTCATGTGAGCATCAGTGCTGTCAAGGCTGAGATACATACTGCCAATGGAACATTCCTTGGCAAGCTGAAGCTCCTGTTCACTTATACCCAGATCAGACACTTTCTTTAACTCATCTAATATGACCCTAAAGGTCTCGTCAATATTACCTGGATCCACAGCAGCATATACTCCAAACATTCCAGTATCTTCATAACAGTTCAAAAAGGAGTAAATGGCATAAGCCAGCCCTCTTTTTTCTCTTACTTCCTGAAATAACCGGCTGCTCATACTATTTCCAAAAACCGTGTTGGTGAGATAAGCAGGAAAACGCTCGATTTGCCTGAGGGATACCCCGGGCATGACCACACAAAAATGTGCCTGCTCCAAATCCTTTATAACAGGTTCCCGGAACACTTCGTTATGAGGAGGAACCCTTTTAAGAGTGTTATTTTGCCTGTTTTTTAGACTTCCAAGTACAGGCTCGACAATTGATACCAAATCATCATGCTCGATATCTCCTGATGCAGCAATTACCATCCTTTTGGGATTCAATATTCTGCCTTTGTATTCGATAAGATTATCACGGCCGATGCGTGAAATGGTTTCCCTGTAGCCACAAATTGGATGCCCCAGGGGATGACCCTTCCAAAATTTTTCGCATGCAAGCGTGTGAACATAATCTTCAGGGGAGTCTTCAACCATCTTTATTTCCTGGAGAATGACAAAACGCTCTTTTTCTAACTCCTCTCCATCCATTGTAGAATCAAGCAAAATATCAAGAAATATATCCATCAATTTCGGAACATTTTTATTTAAAACCTTTGCATAGAAACAAAGGCTTTCTTTTGTAGTGTATGCGTTGGATATACCTCCCAGAACATCAAGCTCAATTGCAATGTCGTGAGCACTCCTTTTGGTGGTACCCTTAAAAAACATGTGTTCCAGAAAGTGGGTAATTCCTTCAAGGGAAGGGGGTTCATCTCGAGAGCCGGAATTTAACCAAATGCCAATCGAGACAGCCTTGGTACCCGAAAGTTTTTTGGTTAGAATTGTCAGGCCATTATCCAATACAGTTTTTTCCACCATAAAGAGCCACCATCAGTCGAAAAAAAAGAATATTACCTTCATCAAAGCAATAAACCATCAATGAGCTATCGCCTGTTATGACCTTGCCTCTCCATAACAGCTTTACGACTGAGCTTCACACGGCCTTCCTTGTCTATTTCTATAACCTTAACAAGAACCTCATCACCTTCCTTGACCACATCACTAACCTTACGAATTCTCTTGTTATCCAGTTGAGAAATGTGGATTAATCCTTCAAGATTTGGTCTTATTTCAGCAAAGGCTCCAAAATCTGTAATTCTGGTGATCTTGGCAAGATAAACCTGGCCTATTTCAGGCTCAATGGTTGTCTCTTTTATCATTTCTAAAGCCCTCTGGCAGGCTTCATCGGTAGAGCCCATAACAACAACCTTGCCATCTTCTTCAATGTCAATCTTGGTTCCCGTCTCAGCAATTATATGCTTGATAACTTTTCCGCCAGGACCAATTACATCTCGAATTTTTTCAGGAGCCACATGGGTTACAGCCACCCTTGGTGCGTAGGGTGAGAGATTAGGTCTTGGTTGGGGCAACACCTCCTTCATCTTTCCCAGAATGTACAGACGGGCATCTTTCGCTTGCTCCAAAGCCCTTTTCATAATGTCGCGAGTAATACCCGCAATTTTTATATCCATCTGGAGGGCGGTTATACCCTTTTCATTTCCGGTAACCTTGAAATCCATGTCACCAAGATGATCTTCATCACCGATAATGTCCGTAAGAATGACCACATCTTCGCCTTCTTTTACCAGGCCCATAGCTATACCCGCCACCATATCCTTCACAGGAACACCTGCATCCATGAGAGAAAGAGTAGCACCACACACTGTCGCCATTGAACTAGAACCGTTTGATTCCAGCACTTCGGAGACCACTCTGATGGTGTAGGGAAAATCATCATTTTCGGGTAAAATAGGCTTTACAGCTCGTTCCGCAAGAGCACCGTGACCAATCTCCCTTCTACTTGGGCCTCTAAGAGGTTTAACCTCACCCACACAGTAAGGAGGAAAATTGTAATGTAACATGAAGGATTTAAAGGTTTCACCAGTCAGGGCCTCAATCTTCTGTTCATCAGCAGAGGAACCCAGTGTGGTAATGGCCAAAACCTGAGTCTCCCCGCGTTTAAACATTGCAGAGCCGTGAGTTCTCGGAAGAATACCCACTTCTATTTCAATAGGTCTTATATCAGTAAATCCTCTACCATCTATCCTCCTCCCATCCTTTAACAACATTTCTCTCACGACCTGCTTTTCCAGCTCATGTAATATCTCTTCAACCCTGGAACCACTATCGGGAAAATCAACAAGAATTTCCTCAATAACATTGGTGTAGAGTTCTTTCTTACGTCTTTTTCTCTCCAGTTTTTTAGGTATTGACATTACATCTCTTAGCTTTGTTTCCGCCTTCTCCCGAACGGTAGAAATGAGGCTTTCATCAACTGGCTCTTCGGGAACCTCCTCCTTTGGTAACCCGACCTTGCTTCTGAGTTCTTCCTGGAGGTCCAGTAGTGGCTGTAAGGACCTGTGGGCAAGCTCTAAAGCCTCCAGTATATCCTCTTCGGGAACGAATAGAGCTCCTCCCTCCACCATTACTATGGCTTCTTTGGTGCCGGCTACGACGAGATTTATGTCACTTTCTTCAAGCTGAGATGCACTGGGATTTACAACAAATTCGCCACCTACTCTACCAATTCTTACGGCAGCAATTGGTCCCTGAAAAGGAATGGAAGAAATATGCAGAGCGGCAGATGCCCCGGTGATAGCCAGAACATCAGGCTCATTTTCCTGATCAACGGACAAAACTGTAGCTATAATTTGAGTTTCATAATTGTACTTTTTTGGAAAGAGCGGTCTTATTGGCCTATCTATCAATCTGGAGGTTAGCGTTTCTTTTTCACTGGGTCTTCCAATTTCCCGACGAAAGAATCCTCCAGGTATTCTCCCGGCAGCGTAACTCATTTCCTGGTAATCGACCATAAGAGGAACAAAGTCTATTCCTTCCCTTATCTTGTCCTCTTTCACGGCGGATATCAAAACCACCGTATCACCGCTTCTCACTATTACAGCACCGCTGGCTTGAGTCGCCATGTGCCCAGTCTCAATAGTGAAATTACGGTCACCTATTTTGGTTGTAACGGATGTCTTCATAAATTTCTATACTCCTCCTCCCTTGACGGAGTCTCTTTTAAATTTTTTTACTTGCGTAGCCCTAACCGTTCAACAACACTGAGATAACGGTTGATGTCTTTTCTTTTGAGATAATTCAATAAACGACGTCGCTGACCAACAAGCTTCAAAAGTCCTCTACGGGAATGATGATCCTTTTTATGAACCTTGAAATGCTCTGTCAGGTAATTAATCCTTTCACTGAGCAAGGCAATTTGAACCTCAGGAGAACCGGTATCATTTGGATGAATTCTGAAACTCTCGATAATTTCCCTTTTTCTTTCAGGAGTCAGCGCCACTGTTAGATCCCTCCTTTATCAATTTTTTTTAACAGTTATTAAAACAAAACTCGCAACTCTCTTTTCTGCCCCCCTGTTTTGAAGGGCCACCATAGAGCAAGCAAATTGTAATTGTCCTCAGTTGTTATACGAACTGGACCGTTAACGTTCACCAATTTCCTTCGCTGTTCATCAGCCCATAGAGGATCTAGGTTTCCATTTTTCAGTCGCCCTATGAGCAGTGGATCATCCATAACAACAGCCGGAAGATGCTCCAAAGCGTCACTCAGAGGAATTAGTATTCTACTCAGCTGGCCTTCATTGGCTGCCTTCTTTATTTCATCCAGATTCCATGCATCATCCAGAGTAAAAGAGCCACTTTGGAGTCTAACCAGGTGTTCAATATGGCCGCAACAGCCTGCCTTTTCAGCAATGTCAGATCCGATTTGTCTTACATAAGTACCCTTGGAACATTCCATATAAAGTGTGGCTCTTGGCCATTCATAATCTTCAAGCTTTAAATCATAAATGGTTACCCGCTTAATGGGCCTTTCGACTTCAACACCCTTCCTAGCCAATTTATAAAGCCTTTTTCCTTTTACCTTTGCCGCCGCATAAGCCGGCGTCCTGTGTTCAATCTCACCCTTGAACCCTTCCAGCACCTTCTCAAAATCCGCTTTATCAATTGGCGGTCCGTCATAAGACTTTACCACCACCCCTGTTCTGTCCAGGGTATCCGTTTCGGCATCGAGTCTTAAAGTAAAGCGATAGACCTTCCTGCCAGTCAGGAACTGATCGGCTATCTTAGTGGCCTTACCCACAAGAACAATCAAAACTCCCTCTGCAAAGGGATCTAAGGTTCCACCATGTCCCACCTTTTTGACTTTGAACCATTTCTTTACCAGATCAACCACACCGTAAGAAGTGATATCAGGAGGTTTGTTCACCACCAGAATACCTGTGCTCATCTCCAACTTCTCTCCCTTTGATCAACAAACTCTACCAGAGCAGGAAGTATGATTCCTTCCACCTCATCTATGGTTCCATTAAGCCTGCATGCTGCAGCATGAGCATGACCACCGCCTCCAAAACGCTTAGCAAAAGAAGAAACGTCATAATGATCCTTAGAACGAAGACCAACATGAATTCGACCATCGTTATCTTCTCGGAAAAGCACAGCCACTTTTACCGGTTTGACCTGTCTCAACATGTTGACAAAACCCTCGCTATCGGTAGTGCTGGCACCTACAGAGTCTATCATCGATCTTAATAGTTTTGCCGAGGCAATTCTAAAATCTGCGTGGTATCGAAGCGTATCCAAAACCTTACCTAGAAGCAAAAGCCTCTTTGGACTGGCAGATTCGAAAACATTCTGGGCAATCGACTGCGGGTCTGCTCCGTAAGTTACCAATTTCGAGGCAATTTCCAGAACCCTGCCCGTGGTATTGGAAAATTGAAAGGATCCTGTGTCGGTCAGTAAACCAGTATATAAACATGTGGCAATTGAAGAGCTTATTGTAATTTTCGCTCTAAAGAAAATATCGTAAAGCATTTCGCAGGTGCTGCTGGCAGAAGTGTCCACCCAACACAAATCACCAAAGGGATTATCATTTATGTGGTGATCAATGTTTATAACAACACTGTTCCTTATTTTTTCAGGACGTATGTGATCTCCTGCTCTATCGGGAGCTCCGCAATCAAGAAACACGACAGAATCAAATCGGGCATTTGCAGGAACACTTCTCTGGATGGAATCGGAACCGGGAAGGAACTTTAGATTTTCCGGTAAAGGATCGATGCAATGAGCTACCACATCCTTTTTCATGTCCTCGAGAGCGTGCTTCAAGGCAAGCACAGAACCTATAGCATCTCCATCCGGTCTCATGTGAGTTACTACAAGATAGCTCCTGAAGGAAAAAAGAGAATCGACAACTTGAGAAGGCTCATTATTCTTCATGTTCATGCAACATCCTCAACAACCGATCAATCTTTTCACCATAGTCAAAAGAATCATCATAAGAAAAATAGAGCTTGGGTATATACTTAAGATAAAGTCTAGAGGCCAGCTCTTTTTTTATGAAGCCAGATGCCCTATCTAAAGCATTTCCAAGCACATCCTTTTTTTGTTTGCTAAACGTATCGCAATAAAAAACGGTTGCATGCCTCAAATCTTTACTAACTCGAACCGCTGTTATGGTAATTCCCTGCAACCTGGGATCCTTAACGCGCCGATGGAGTATATCCGCAACTTCCCTTTGAATTAAATCAGATATTCTTTCATTCCGTTGAAACCTCATCATATTCCTTCCACGGTCAAAATTGGATCAACTCAATTTCGTGATCCATAATTTCTGCAAGTCCAAGGGACTCCATAAAGCCCACTATTCTATCAAGTAGAGAATTCATTTCCCTTCCGTCGTTTCCCACAACAGCGACAGCAATGGTAGCCCTTTGATACAGGTCTTGATCGTCAACTTCTGCAACGGATACATTGAACCTGTGTTTGCTCCTTTCGATTATACTCTTCACAACCTTCCTCTTTGCTTTCAAAGACATAATACCCGGTATAAAAAAGGTTACTCTTGCAATTCCAACCGTCATGAAGAATTACTCACTCTCTTGTTTATCTTCCCTATCACCAGTATCATCTACATCGATTGTGGGTTTAATTTCCTCTAAAACGTAGGCTTCCAAAACATCGCCCACTTTGACATCGTTAAAGTTTTCAACCAGTATTCCGCATTCAAAACCAGCCTTGACTTCTTTCACATCATCTTTGAATCTCCTGAGAGATGCTATCTTTCCGTCGTAGACAACAACCTGATCTCGAAGGACCCGCACCTTTGCATTCCTTTGAATGATTCCATCCAGGACATAGCAACCTGCAACTGTACCGATTTTGGAAATATGGAAGGTCTGTCTAACTTCAGCCCTTCCAAGAACCTTTTCTCGATATTCTGGTTCAAGCAGACCTGCCATGGCATCTTTAATATCGTTTATCACCTGATAAATCACATTATAAAACCTGATATCCACGTGTTCCTTTTTAGCTAGATCCTCCACCTTCGCATCAGGCCTTACATTAAAGCCAATAACAATAGCGTTGGACGCCGATGCCAGCATAATGTCCGTTTCATTTATGGAGCCCGTTGCAGCATGAATGATATTTATTTTTATCTCGGGGTGTTTCAACCTACCAATAGCGTCGGAAAGGGCTTCAAGAGATCCCTGAACATCTGTTTTAAGAACTATGTTAAGTTCCTTCAATTCACCTTCTTTAATCTGTTCATATAACTTTTCCAGCGTAATCTTGGTCGCTTTGGATAGCTCCTTCTCTCTCTGCTTTCTCTGTCTATGCTCTGCCACCAATCTAGCCTGCTTTTCATCGGCAACCACGACGAAATCATCACCTGCCTGGGGAACACCGGAGAGACCAATAACCTCAACGGGCATAGAAGGTCCAACTTCCCTCACTCGGTCTCCTTTGTCATCAAAAAGGCTCCTGACTCGCCCGTAATGCAAACCACACACATAGGAGTCTCCAACTCTGAGTGTACCCGTCTGGATTAAAACCGTTGCAACGGGTCCCCTACCCTTTTCAAGTTTTGCCTCTATAACCCTTCCTCGAGCGGGTTTGTTGGGATTGGCTTTAAGTTCCATAAGCTCCGCCTGAAGCAGTATCATTTCAAGGAGATCGTCTATGCCGATCTTCTTTTTGGCCGAGACCTCCACCATAACAGTATCGCCACCCCATTCTTCTGGAATTAGGTCGTATTCTGCAAGTTCCCTTTTCACTCGTTCTGAATTTGCGTCTGGCTTGTCAATTTTATTTATGGCAACTATTATGGGAACGTTTGCAGCCCTGGCATGGTTTATTGCCTCAACGGTTTGTTGCATCACGCCATCATCAGCCGCCACAACAAGCACGACAATATCGGTTACATTAGCTCCCCGTGCCCTCATAGCTGTAAAGGCTTCGTGGCCTGGAGTATCAAGGAAAACTATTTCCCCGTTATCGAGCTTTACATGGTATGCACCAATATGCTGGGTGATTCCACCCGCTTCTTTGGCTGTAACATTGGTATGTCTGATTGCATCCAGAAGTGAAGTTTTACCATGATCAACATGTCCCATGACGGTTACAACTGGCGGGCGAGGACGAAGATCTTCAGGATTATCCTCTTCGTCATGTAATATGTCTTCTTCTTCAAAGCCTTTCTTTTCAACTTCGAACCCAAACTCAGAGGCAACCAATGAAGCAGTATCAAAATCTATAGCCTGATTAACAGTCACAGGAAGACCAAGGAGTAATAGCTTCTTAATCACCTCATTGGCCTTAACACCCATTTGCTTGGACAACTCACCAACTGTTATAGCCTCTTCAATCTTAATTTTTCGCTTGCTGGCCTTTGGTGGAGCAGTGGAAGGTGGTGCAGGTTTTTCCTTTTTCTCTTCTTCTTTTTCAGGTGTAACCTCTACAACTTCCGATTTTTCCGGCTTTTCAACTCTTTTTGTTTCCTTAAAAGCCTTAGCTACTTCCCTTTCTTCGCCTTCCTCCCTTTTAGGTCCCTTTGATTTGAACCTTCTGCCTGTTTTAAGGCTTTTTTTCGATGGTTCATCATCCAATTTTATCCTGACTTTGGCTTCCAGATCTTCATCCCTGGTCTCTTCCTCGGTCTCAGGTATAAATTCTGGTAGTTGAATAATCTTCGCCGGCTCACCTTTTTTAGATTTTCTCCTGCGTCTTCTTCTGGGCCTTCTAGCTTTGGCCCTTCTCTTTTCCTCTTTTTCTTCTACCTCCTTCTTATCTTCCAACTCCTTTTCACCTTCAGCTTTAGAAGTATCGGATTCCGGCTCTATTTTTGGAATTTCCGCTACCTGAGATGGAGAAACATCCTCACCTATACCTTCTTTCGCTTCTTCCACCGGTGAAATATCAGCCTTAGCTTCGGGATGCTCCTCAGCAATCCCAACAGAGGTAGAATGCGTATTGGCTGCTGCTGTTTCCTCCCGGGTTTCAAACTTAGCTCTAACTTCTTGTTCTTCTACTTCAGAACCAGACCGAACAGGTTCCGCAGGGGCTATAGCTTCTCCACTTTCCTCAATATCAGGCTTGTATTCTTGGGCTTCCTGAGGCTCATGGGTCTCTTTCGGGGAAATTTCTTCAACAGGTTTTTTAATTTGTTCCTCTTCTGAAACTACTTCTTTGACGACTTCAACGGGCTTTTCTCCAGAGGGTTCTTTCTCTTCCTTTTTCTCGATAACAGCTTCTTCCGGGGGCGGTGTAACTGCTTCAACTTCTTGATTTTCGGCAGGAGCCGTTACTTCAGCTCCTTCAGCCTGACCTTCAACATCCGCGGCCTGAGCTTTATCAACCTCCTCTTTTTTACGCCGTCTTCTTCGAATGACCTTAGCAGGCTCTATTTTCTCACTCAATACTTTGGTTTTTTTGGATAGCTTCTTAAAATGCTTGCGCACGTATGAAACATCGGAGGAACTCACCGTGCTCATGTGATTCTTTACAGGAATCCCCATCTCAAGCATTTTTTCCATTAACTCTTTAGTTGTCATCTTTAATTCTTTGGCTAATTCATGAACCCTCATACGTGCCATAAAATTCCCCCCAGAAGAAATTATTCGCCAAGGCTGCTACCGGAAAACTCTACCAACAGTCCTTTTGCTCTATTTCTGAAAGCCTTCTGAAGCGTTTTGTCCCACTTCAGGTTCTTCATACAGCCCGGACAAACATAGGCTCCTCTACCAGGCTGTTTATATTCATAATCTACAATTACGAAGGCTTCATCATTCAAAGCCAAACGTATTAATTCGTGCTTTGCCATCTTCGATTTACAAACAATACATGTCCTTACTGGTATATGTCCCTTAGCCTTGCTCACCGTCTGATGTCTTATTGTCCTCTTCGTCGTTGTAATCGGTATCTTCTTCAATCACTTCCTCAACTTCTTCGGGTTCACCCTGCCCAGAAGGTTTATCCTCAAGTAACTTACGTGCCTGTTCCTTAAGGGACGCTATAGTAGAAAGGGAAAAACCTGTTATTTCTTCAAGCTCTTCGTTACTTGTTTCAACAAAAGCCTCCAGGCTCGTAATTCCTTCATCAAAAAGAAGGTCAGCAACCTCTTCAGTCATTCCTTCCAGATCTAGCATTTCCTGATAATCTGGATCTTTCAGTCTCTCGTATCTGCTTTCGCTAATGACATCAATGCGCCAATTTGTCAGTTTAGCTGCTAACCTTACATTTTGGCCCCGTTTTCCGATCGCCAAAGACAATTGGTCATCTGGAACAACGACCTCCATCGTCTGGTTTGCCTGATCAATGATAACCCTGCTGATAGCGGCAGGAGCTAAGGCGTTAACAACGAACTTGGCAGGATCTAAATTCCATGGAACTATGTCAATCTTTTCTCCCCGTAATTCCTGAACAACCTTTTGCACCCTGCTACCTTTAACCCCTACACAAGCACCTACTGGATCAACGTCCGGGTCCTTTGAAACAACCGCGATTTTGGCTCGAGATCCAGGTTCTCTTGCCGCACCTATTATACTTACCAGGCCCTCCTGAACCTCCGGAACCTCCGTGTGAAAAAGCTGGATAAGAAAAGAAGGGCTGGTACGGCTCAGGATTATCTGAGGTCCCTTGCCGGAGCGTCTCACGTCTAATACATGGGCTCTTATGCGATCTCCTGGCCTGTATATATCCTGAGGAATCTGCTCATTGGCTGGCAGAAATGCTTCGGCTTTCCCAAGATTAACAATGATGCCTGTTCTGTCAACTCGTTGAACTATGCCACTTACGATATCTCCTTTGTGATGGATGAATTCTTCGTATATGGCTTCCCTTTCGGCGTCCCTCATTTTCTGGACTATTATCTGTTTCGCCGTCTGAGCAGCTATTCTACCGAGGTTTTCAGGGTCAAGAGGAACACCCAGTTCGTCTCCTATTTCAGTATCTGGATCGTATTCTCTGGCTTCCTCAAGAGAAATCTCCCTTTCAGGATCCTCCACCACCTCCACTACTTCATGGAATTTATATGCTTCTATTTGTCCCGTTTCTTCGTTGAAAGAAACCTCAACATCAACTTTAGTGCCGTATTTTTTCTTAACTGCCGTTTCAACAGCATCTACCAGAGCCTCTATGAGCACTCGCCTATCGATGCCTTTTTCTCTGCTAACCTGATCTATCAACTGCAAAAGACCCGTTGCCATGTTCCAATATCTCCTTAAGCTATCAAAAACTTTAGTTCCCTTTAAAAGGGAGCACCTTACCTCTTTGTTTCTTCGCTTTTTGTTTCATTTCATGGGTTTCGAAATAAAGTAGCTGTGCCTTATCGACTATAGCGATTGGGATACCGAAAACGACACCATCGCAATTAACGGATATCATATCGTCAGAACTTTCAGTCAGTATCCCCTTAAAACTTTTTCTATTTTCAATAGGTTCAACCGTTTTGACTTTTACAACACTGCCAATAAACCTGGCAAAGTGTTCAGGTTTCCTAAGAGGTCGATTCAGACCGGGAGAAGAAATCTCAAGGTTATAGGCATGTTCAATGGGATCCACCACATCCAGGAAGTCACTCACAACCCTGCTCACTCTACTGCAATCATCTAGAGTTACACCGTCTGGGTGATCAATGTACAATCTCAAAACGAATCCCTGGGGCTCTCTCCGGAACTCCATTTCAATTATATCCATGCCCTCCGATGAAACCACTGGGTCTAATATTTCCCATAATCTTTTAATAAACTCTCTATCCTGCGTATCCATCTCCCACTACCTAAATTGTATCAAAAAAAAAGTGGGCAAATTGCCCACTTCAACTAGCAGACCAAGTTTTAACAGGTACTCCGTTCGTTTACTTCTACATAAACAACATCCTTCCCTGCAACCCGTCCACTAATTGAAGCAGGCACTTCACCGTTCCACCAACGGCTCCATGCCCCCTCAAAAAGGGACATTAACACTACTTTGGAGCGGGCAACGGGCCTCGAACCCGCGACCCCAAGCTTGGGAAGCTTGTGCTCTACCAACTGAGCTATGCCCGCTCTCACTCAAAGCTTATTATCTCTTAAAAAACCATAAGTCAAGTTTTTGCTTAGTAGATTTCAGAAGGCTACAGCGGGAAGAAGGTTTTGTTTTCCGACGGAGTAATCTCTGCCAAAGTGCTTGTACAAGACTGCTATGGAGTTTGAACGGAAATGAGCTCAGACCATAGGCTGGCCCATCATATAGCCAGACAGTTATCTTCTACGAAGACCGCCTGAAATGAAATTTACACATCCTTTAATCATCGTCTTTTCTAGCTTTTTTCTAAAAGCTAACATCCATATTCTACACCCACTCAAAACTCTGAATCACTATAATCCCTGCCTTGCTTGCTCTCTCAAGCACATCCGGCTTTGCAAAATGGGTAACCATAATGGGAATTACTTCCCCTCCAAACTCCTCTCTCACAATGCTTACCTTATCCCATACCTGCCTCAACTTTGACCTGTCATCCAGCTTTAAAACCGCCTCGCCCACAATATAGGCTTCTTTACCGTCTCTTTTCGCCTTGCCAAATACATTTATCTCCTCATCCTGAATATATGTGCGAACAAGACGGTCTATTACCTCTATATTGTAGCGCGCCTTTAAAATGGCTGGAAGGTGTCTGTATGCCTCATTTTCGAGGGCATACCTGACACTTCTGGAGAGTCCCCCAAGCCTCTCATTGGTTATCTTAAGACCACGGGACAACTGAGCAATTTCCTGCTCAGTTTTTTTCTGAGCTTCTGCCAGCTCGTCTAGCCTTTGCTCGGTTTTCTTCTGAGCCTCCGCAAGCTCGCCTAGTTTCTGTTCAGTTTTCTTCAGGGCTTCCGCTAATTCGTTTACTCTCTGTTCGGTCTTTTTCTGGGCTTCTATCAGTTCGCTTAGCCTTTGTTCAGTCTTACTCTGAGCCTCTGATAGCTCGTTCAGTCTCTGCTCCGTTTTTTTCTGAGCTTCCGCCAGTTCGTTTACTCTCTGCTCGGTCTTTTTCTGGGCCTCTGACAGCTCCTTTACATTACCTGCCAGTTCTTTTACTGTGGCACTTAGTTCTTTGAATTCCTCTTTGGTAACCATATTGCTTAGCTCAGTGTACATCTGACCCATGAGCTTTGCTATCTTTTTAGCCGCAGGTGGATCAAGGGTTTGGCTTAATTCTTCAAAAAAGGATAAAGTGTCTATCATGCGTGCCCTCCTAATACAGTATTCACCTGAATCTGTGAAATTTGCAGTTATATTCGCTTATTTCGGTATTCCAGGCTCGAAAATCTGGAGTTTTTTATTCTTTCAGCTCTCAATTCTGCGATAAGCAGTCTTACAAAGGTTAAGGACATAGAGTTAAAGGAAGCAAAAGGCACGGGGCTAAAGGCAAGAGAAAAAATAATTACCATTAGCCCTTAGCCTTTGGCCTTACGCCTAATCCAAATGTATTAGAAATCTCGCTAACTCGCGTACAAGCCCTTGATGTTACGGTGCAGCTCCTTTGTCTTTTCCATTCGCACCCTATCTCTGTCTCTGGCAATTTCATCGAGTTCCTTTTGCAATGATAGCAGTTCGGGATGGTCGTGGGATAATCCCTGTGCATGAGCATCAATCAGAGATCTATAAATATGAATCATTCTTGCAATTAAAGATACAGGATATTCTCGCCCCTGAACCTTTAAAGTGGCAAGACCCAGATCCATATATTCCCACAGTTCCTTACCGTTTATTGCAAAGGCAACATTAGGATGTTTGCGTATTCTTTCATTTATTGAATTTATTTCTTCGTCGGAACGCCCTCTTTGTTTGAGTACCTTTCTTCTCTGCTCATCGGTCAACAAACACAATCTGAAACAGCTACCGCTTCTGTCCGGCCATCCTTCATACTCTACAATCTCATTTCCATCTTCATCATAATAAATTCTCTTGATATACGAATCGCTTATCAGTTCGTGGAAGGCACAGTTGCCGACTCCACCAACACATCGATTTCCATGTATAAGAACTTCAGTAGCAACACCAACTTCATCAGCCATCTGCTTAAAGCGTCTGAGTTTCTCAACAGTATTTATTTCAGTGCTCGCAACAATTTGCGATGCTCCATAATTTTTATATTCTTCGATCTGCTTCTTTGTCTGGATGTTGCACCCCACGCTGGCATGAATAACTAATTCGGGGAAGTTCTTTTTCACCATCATCATT
The DNA here is from genome assembly GCA_026992355.1 of Syntrophobacterales bacterium. Lineage (GTDB taxonomy): Bacteria > Desulfobacterota > Syntrophobacteria > Syntrophobacterales > Thermodesulforhabdaceae > JALXAE01. Next base: position 25,640 of record JALXAE010000288.1, read on the forward strand.
ACAGCAGGGGTTTTAACAATCACCCCTTCCGCTCCCCAAGAAGCATATTTAGCAATTTTTTTCAGAAGAACCATGTACTTTTCTTCCGGGATTTCAGCATTTATGGCTATGCGAACTTTTTTGTTTCCCAAGGACCTTCCAATTTCTATTGCTTCTTTTATCTGAGAATCTTCCATTTCCCATGCACACTTCCGGCGACTGAACCCTTTAGAACCAACATAGACAGCATCAGCCCCACTCTTAAATACCGCTTCCACCATATCGAGGTTTCCACCAGGTGCAAGAAGTTCGTTCATGTTGACACCTCCCTACAACAAACTTTCCAAAGAAAATCTAAAAAGCTGATATATAATACATATAATTTGTACCCTTTTTATTGTCCAAATCCAAAATAATCTTAAACTAAAATGAGTTTACTCTGCCTCTCAAGGCCACTCTAATCGGCCGCCAAGGAAAAAATCTACCGGGACAATCCGTTTTGGCACCGGGAACATCTCTGTGACCAACAACATGGCTGGGAGGTATATCGTAGTATTCTGTAAGAACCTTTAACAGGAGAATGAGAGAATGTATTTGAGCTTCTGTTGGCCGCTCTTCGTCAAAATTTCCTACCAGAGCAATCCCTATCGCCTTATGATTCATTCCACCGGCTTTACAATGCGCACCATCTAATTGTTTAATCCATCGAGGCGAAATTTCTATTTGGCCATCTCCTTTTCCAAGAGTGCCGTTATCTATCAAAAAATGATACCCTAAACCATATATAAATCCTCTATTCAGATGACAGTCGTTAATAACCCTCGCTTTTCCAATTTCCGTTGCAGTATGATGCAATACAATATAACGCCATTTGGAATTAGGATAAAGAGGGATGACATTCCGGAAATACCTTGCCTTCGGTATAATCAGCTTCTGACCCACAAATATTTTATAATCCTTCAAACCGTTAGCTCTTCGAATAGATTCAACAGAAACCCCATACATCTTGGAAATACGCCACAGGGTTTCCAGAGGGGCCACTTCATGGACAACATTCTTAGGTTTCGAAGGAACCCATAGTGTCTTTTGTACTACCTTCGTGTTCGGCCTAGAACCAGATGGCGGTGGTGGGGCATAATCCCTTTCCAGATATCCGGAATACCTGGGCACATACATACTGCTAGAGGAATAACAACCAGGCAACAAGGTAAAAATAAGGGCCACTAAAAAAAAGTTACATATATACTTCATATTCCCAAATGACACCACTCCGCCCTCAAACAATACTCAAAATAATCAATTGTTTTTTTGAGACCCTCTCTTAACTGTACCTTAGGTTCCCATTCAAGTACTTTTTTCGCCAGGGTGATGTCGGGACAGCGTTGTTTGGGATCGTCAGTAGGCAAAGGCAAGAATTTGATTTCTGATTTCGATCCCGTAAGTTCTAAAATCAATTCGGCAAGCTCCAGGATACTGACTTCTTCAGGATTTCCCAGATTAACAGGCCCTGTAAAACTATCAGGCGTTTTCATCAATCTGTACAAGCCGTCTATCAGATCATCCACATAACAAAAAGAGCGGGTCTGAGAGCCATCACCATATATGGTCAAAGGCTCTCCTCGCAAAGCCTGAAGAATGAAATTAGAGACAACTCTTCCATCATTGGGATGCATCCTGGGGCCATAAGTATTGAATATTCTTGCTACTTTTATCTTAACGCCGTGCTGCCTATGATAATCGAAAAACAGGGTTTCAGCACACCTTTTGCCTTCGTCATAGCAAGCCCTGGGGCCCAGAGGATTTACATTTCCCCTGTACGATTCCGGCTGAGGATGAACCTCAGGGTCTCCATAAACCTCAGAAGTTGACGCCTGCAAGATCTTCGCCTTCGTTCTCTTGGCTAGACCCAGCATATTTATCGACCCATGTACATTGACCTTAGTAGTTTGTACCGGATCGTTTTGATAATGTATTGGAGATGCAGGACATGCAAGATTGTAAATCTCATCCACCTCCACGTAAAGGGGAAAGGTTATATCATGTCGTATAAGTTCAAAATAAGGATCTTTCAGAAGATGCTCTATATTTACCTTGGAGCCGGTATAGAAATTATCAACACAAATAACATCGTAGTGTTCCTTCAGTAGCTTTTCACATAAATGAGACCCAAGAAAACCTGCTCCACCTGTAACCAGCACCTTAGGCTTCCAGCTCATCCAAAACCTCCTTAGTTTAAAAATAGTAACGAAAAAGGGTTATTTTCAATATTGTTCTTTCTTAAAGTTCGAATTATTTTAATCCTAATTCAATAATTAAAAGCATCGAAATACAACCATGTTTGGAGAAATCTATGGTACAGGCTTTTATTACCATGTGCATTCTTACAGCCATTGCAGCAGGATTTGCATATAAAAAAGACCCATCCATATTAATAGATGCGGGAAAATCTGGAACCCTTATGTCCTTAAAGATCATACCCATAATATTAGTAGCGCTCTTTTTAGCCAATCTTGTTGGACATATCTTACCAAAGGAAAACATTGCCCGGTACGTTGGAAAAGAAAGCGGATGGAATGGGCTTCTCATTGGAGCGTTCCTGGGCATAGTCACCCCTGGAGGACCTTTTGTTCAGTTCCCGATCGTGGTATCTCTTTTAAAAGCGGGCGCCGATATTGGACCAGTGGTAGCGTATTTATCTGCCTGGTCACTGCTTGGACTTAACCGTGTACTTGCAGTGGAACTGCCGATTTTAGGAGTAAAAGTTACAGGTGTTCGCTTTGTATCCAGCCTATTATTCCCACCGATAATCGGTTTTATAGCCCGCCTGCTTTGGAAAACATAAACTAGATCATCAACAAAATCTTCAATTAATCGCTTTGCTTTCCACCTGTTTTTTACTCCATTGCAAATTACGGTAACAATTAAAGGGAAAGCATTATTGTGAATAAATACATATCCCGAAAAGCCTACCGCGTTCGACAGGGTGCCGGTCTTGCCCCTTACAGTAAAACGATTTCTTTTCCACATTCGTTTAAGGGTTCCATCCCTGCCATTTCTTGCGAGAGAGCCGATAAACAGAGGACCTTTCACGGGTTTCTTGAAAATTCTATAAAGAACTCGTCCAAAGGCAGCAGGAGAGGCAGCGTTTGTTCTGCTAAGTCCCGATCCTGATGTAATAAACAATTCCCTAGCAGGTATTCCAACGGATCGAAGAAATCTATTTATAACGACAGTACCTTTATGTGAGCTTCCGGGTTCTCCAGAAATTACCGCGCCAATGTCTCGAGTTAAAACTTCGGCCATGAAATTATTACTATATGTATTCAATCCTCTTAATAAATCAGGAAGGCTTCTAGGATGACAGTAAAATATCGTTGAAGAATATTTGTTTGGAAACTTTCGGTATCCTGTTACAACCCCCTTTTCTCTAAAAGCTTCGCTAATAACCCTTTTTAGTAAATACTCCGGATAGGGATAATTTATTCTTGTGGCTAGTCCTAAATAACGTCTTCTCCAGATCTTGCCTTTGACAACAAGACGGTAACGCCCCTTAACCCTTTTCAAAGCAGCACTCACCCAATTATTTTTTTTTCTAGAAACGGTTATGACTTTGTTAATAACCGGTATCTTCAACTCATCTGGACTGACCACTATTCTGGCTTTGTTGCCACACCGTTTGCCTGGATATACATGAATGTATAACGAATTAAAGTTTACCGATACAGGTGATACTAGCGGATTATAAGGACGATTACACTTCTTGTCTATACATACCCTTTCAACTGATGGCTTAAAATAGCTGTTATCTATGATTACAGATCCTGCAATTTTCTTCAAGCGATAAAAGTCAACAAACCTACGAACACATAAACTATAATCAGAAGTAAAAAATAATGGATTACCCCTGGAAAAAATTCTTATAGGCCCGTTAATTTTTCCATTTTTTGGAAAAGGTCCCTTTATTCCCGTCTCAAAAATGTAGTCAACCCCCAACAACTCAAGGGCCGTAAATGAGGTGAAAACCTTTGCCAGCGATGCGGTAACCAGAGGAGTATGGGAATTGTGTCCAAGGAGAACTCGTCCATTTGATGCAGATCTGACTTCAAATCCATATTTTTTACAAACTCTGGAAAATTCCAGAGAATATTTGTCACGCAGTCTTGCCAGAGTTAAATCTTCACGAGATTTATACTTGTCGCGAGTGAAATTCAGCTTTTTTGAATTAGCGGAATCCGGAATTAAGATCAGGCAGGTAACTATGGCAAAAATGAGTATGTAGGATTCAACCAGCAGTCGGACACTGTCCATACAACAGCTCTTCAAAATCCTTCCAGAAGTCGGGATACGATTTAGAAACAACCTGTGGATTCTCAATTTTTACTCCAGATACGCGTAGTCCGGCGATGGCAAAGGCCATAGCTATTCGGTGATCATTATAAGTTTTGATAAGTGTTCCTTGAAGTTTCCTTCCACCACGAATAATTAAATTATCACCTTCAATATCAACGGAGGCTCCCATTTTTTTCAACTCCGTTGCAACTGCGCTGAGCCTATCACTTTCTTTAATTCTCAAGTGAGAGACATTTCTTATGACGGTTTTACCATCGGCAAAGACAGCACAGACAGCAAGACCGGGAACCATATCAGGCATAATGTTCATGTCAACATCAACAGCCAATAACCTGTCCGGTCCACAAACCCTCACTCCTTGATCAATCCACTCCACGTTACACCCCATCATTTCAAGGACACCCAGGAAATTCATATCCCCTTGATAACTGTCTCTGAAAACAGGAACCGTTTCAACACATCCCCCTGTAACGGCCGCAGCTATCCAAAAATAGGAAGCTGATGAGCAATCACCTTCGATATTGAATGTACCAGAACCATAAATTTGAGGAGCATAAATATGAACAGTATTTTCATCAAGGTTGGAGAAGACAATGCCTCTTTCGCGCATCATTCTGAGGGTCATTTTAACATAGGGAAAGGAGGCTACAGGATTCAACCACCTCACTGTTACATCGCTCATGGCACAGGGGGCAGCAAGCAGAAGTGAAGATAAAAATTGGCTGCTTTTTCTGGCATCAACTTCAACAAAACCACCCTTTATACCCTTGGAAACCAACTCCAAAGGTGGATAACCCCTTCGTTCCAAAAAAGAGCAATGAACTCCCAGCCTCTCTAGAACATCAATCACTGGCCCAACAGGCCGTTCTTTCATCCGAGGAGAACCATCCAGGACAAAGCTACCTTCTCCAGTAGCTAATACTCCTAACAGGAGTCTCATGGAAGTGCCGCTATTTCCAAGAAATATTGGTTGACTAACTTTATTCCACCTTTTTGATGGAGGATATACCTTAATTAGGTCATCATTCCAACTTATTTGCACTCCAAGCTTTTCAAGGGCCCGAGCTGTCAATTCAGTATCATCAGCCTTTAATGGACCTCTGATTTCGGACTCTCCATCAGCCAGAGCCGACATGAAAAGAGCCCTATGGGTCATTGATTTTGACCCTGGAACAATAACCCGTCCGTTAACACTTTGAACGGGGCTAATTTCCCTAACATTGTCAACAAAACTCATAATCTTCAGCACCTGCAGCTTTTATTAAAACCTCTCTCATTGCAGCTACGGGAGCAGGTCTGTTGAACCACCATTCAATCTGAGCCGCTCCCTGATAAAGAAGCATTTCCAAACCACTTAAAATCATACAACCTTCATTTCTAGCTTCAGCTAGAAAATCAGTTATAACGGGGTTATACACAAAGTCCATAACCACCATTTGAGGTCTAAATATCGTAGGTGGCAATACCAACCCCTTTTTATATCCCGACATTCCAATCGGTGTGGTCTGGAAAATCACATCAAAGTCTGATCCTTTCTCCGTAGCTTCTTCAAAATTCAAAATATTACAACCAAAGTCTTCCTTTAGTTTTACAGCTCTTTCGTAAGTTCGATTAGTAACGGTCACATCCATTCCCATATATTTTGCCGCATAAACAGCAGCTCTAGCAGCTCCTCCAGCACCAATTATAAGCGCTTTTTTACCGTTAACTGGAATATTTCGTCTGCCGAAGGTTCTAACTATCCCTATCCAGTCGGTATTCCTTCCACGCCAGGCATTAGCTACTTTTTTAAGGGTATTAACAGCACCCAATTTACTCGATACATCATCCACGCTTTCAACCATTGAATAGACTACTTCTTTATGGGGTATAGTAACACTCAGTCCTTGAAAGCCACTATCAAGCAAGATTTGCAAGTCCTTTTGAGGGTTATCCACTTCAAGTGCAAGATAGACGGCATCTATCCCAAGGACCTTAAAGGCCTTGTTCATCATAACAGGACTGAGACTATGTTTAATAGGAGTACCTATAACCGCAAATATTTGGGTCCGGACAGGACGAATCAATTTCCTCTTCTCCACCACTCATGTACTTTATAATCGATCGTACTGTGTGCGCATCAAGCTGGTACTGGCCCTTGTTGCCTTGGGAGGAAAATTGAACATAAGTCCAGGGGCTACCAACGAACAGACAAACGATTCTACTCCACTTGCCTGCAGGTCCTAAACCGTAGGCAATCACATCCTTTTTTAGATCTGATTTCACTTTAGGTATAATTTGAAGATACCCGCAACAATCAGCGGACACTCTCACGGGCCCCGTAATTTTCATTACGTGAGTACCGCGATCCGCCAGTTCTAAACATTTATCAAAAAGGAATCTTTCATCAATGGGATCAGACCCCGTCAGTTGGTAAGAACATACTATCTTTGCCCCGGTATTTAGAAAAACCTCGAAAAACTCTGAAGGATCATCATGTTCCAGCTCAACCCATTCGGCTCCATTATCTACCGCTTTCATCATCAGCGCTAAACGTTCATTATCTGTCGCCTCAAAGAGCCCACCATGTTTTTTAGGTTTACACACTATTATCACAGGCCACCTCTGAGCCTCCAGGAGACCATCAAAGAAGGAATATATACCGGCACGACCAACAAGACCTTCCCAAATATCCAACCGGCATTCTATCATATCAACATCTGGATGCTTCATATAGGCAGAAAACATACTGGGTGTTAAGCGTTCCAAAATGCCGCAAAGTTTGTACCTATGGCTGCTCATTCCCCTTTCCCTCTTAAAACTTATAAAACACAGCCGCTTTAGGCTAAATCCAGTCCAACGGTTTCAGATCTTACCGTCTCCTTATTAATTCTTATGGGTCTGTTGGACATTGCCTTTGGATAGGAACCAAGAACTTTCACAAGAGGCAATCGCTTTTTCATTTCCTGAAGGGATTCTTTTATCTGTTGAGACTCCTCATGTCCTTCCAAATCGGCAAAGAACAGATAGCTATGAGGCCACAACTTGCTGCTCCTGGATTCTATCCTCACCAGGTTGACCCCTTGTTTTGCAAAGGGCTCAAGTGCATCGTAAAGTGCACCTGGGGTATCATAAGTAGCGAAAACAATGGAGGTCTTATCATCACCGGAAGGTGGGGTTTTATCCAGACTTAATGCAAAAAAACGGGTATAAGCATCAGGATAGTCGGAAATGTTTTCTGCCAGTACGTTTAGCTGATAATAATGCGCCGCATAAAGGTTACATAAAGCCGCACTATCCTGCCTTGCGCTACATAACCTGGCAGCCTCCGATGTAGAGGAACATTCAAGAAAAGCAACCCCGGGAAGGTTTTCAGCAATCCATTTCCTGCATAAATTGAATGACCGAGGATGCCCATAGATCTGCTTCACTTCCTTAAGGCTTTCAGGAAAACCAGCAAGGCTATACTCCATAGCGATATAGCATTCCCTCACAATGTGAAGGTTAGAATCTAACAGGAAGTCCATAGTAACTCCTATACTACCTTCCACTGAACTCTCCACAGGAACAACTCCAACATTACACTGTCTCCTGGAAACCACATCAAACACTGCGGCTATGGAATTGCAAGGCAAATAATCTACCTGATGCCCAAAAAAGTTAAAAGCCGCAACGTAGCAGTAGCTCCAATCAGGACCAAGATAAGCTACTTTTATAGGATACTGCAGATGACGAGATGCAGCAAGAATTTCTCTGTAAATTGCTCTTAACATAGCCGGGGCTAACAGCGAGTTATCATTTAATTCTACCAATTTTTTAAGCAAGGCTTCTTCTCTGCCTGGATCAAACAAAGGAAGATTTAATGACCGTTTAAGTTCACCAATCTTACAGGAAAACCCCATCCGCCTGGCAAGAAGCGTTATTATTTTCCTGTCTATTTTGTCAATTTCTTCCCTCAACCTATTCAGTTCATCGTGATTTAGAATGGAATTTAACTTTCCCATATGGTTTCCTCAACGGACATTCCAAAATGACGCCCCTCAGCAACCTGTTTCACTATAATTTCATCTCCTTCCTTAAGTCTGGCTACAGAAAGAGCTTTTCCATTGGGATCAACAAGTCTTATAGTTTCCGCATTCTGAAGAATTATTGAACCTTCCACTCCATTGGCTTCTGCATTTATCAAGATCATGGGACGTCGCTCTATTTTAACCCTACCAACAATCGCTTCCCTAGTAAGACCATCATAAGATACAATCAAAGCCCTATCACCAGATTTTAGCTCACAAAGATACTTCGTTTTATTTCCTGGCATGAACACGTAAGCATGTACTCCACCCGCATTTACCCGAAACGGACGTGGATCCACATAGGGATTATCAAGAGTTTCAGCGTGAATAAGAAAAAAGAAAGAACTTACATTCCCTACCAATAGTCCTTCTCCATCATTTAGCATCATAGCAAAGTCAACACAAACTCTATCGCCCATTCCTACCTGTTTTACCGATTTTACTCTGGCAGTCTCAAGCAAAAGGCGGTTTTTTCTATCTTTTACTTTAGAAATTACTTTTTTGAGATTTTTTATCTCAGGGTAATCACCAACTGGCAATACAACACCAGAAACTCCTTTTTCCAGAACTTCCAAAGCTACATCCAATCTTTTATCATTATCCACCTTCACAAAAACTTCACACCCAAGTGCAACAATATTTTCTAAACCAACAATATCCCAATCACAAAAATCAATGCAGATAATGCCCTTTCCAGCATATTTTTCTACATTAGAAATGTGAAACAACTCTTTGGAAGAGATAAAAAAAACATCTTTCTCCGGAATCAGATCCCCACCTTCACTTATAACCTTTATTTTCCCAAGCTCTTTAACCCTCGAAACCATATCGGCAGGGCAAATGATAGCATCAACACCACCTTCAATAGAGGATGTAACAACATCTCTGTTCCATTTGTCTAACTCAACCCATACACTTTTCAATATTTCCCCTCCGTTACATACACAATAAATAGTAACAACCAACCAAATCTTATTCTTCTCTTTATAATTTCCCATTTGTAAGCTGTAATAAAAATTGAAATAAAATTGAAGAGAAAGGACAAACACTTTTATAAAAAAGGCATCACAACACAGTTCTATAGGTCTCTCAACAAAAAACTTGACCCTACCAAGGAGGAAACTTTATATTACTATATGTAAATACATAAAATTCTCTTGCTATTTGTAAACTGGTCTAGCTAAAGGAAAATAGAACGCATTTCTATTTATAAAACCAGAACAGGAGGAAAAAATGGAGATCAAAGTTTTGGGACCTGGTTGTAAACGCTGCCAGCAGACGGAGCATATTGTACAGGAAGTTGTAAGCGAGCTTGGCATTTCCGCCAAAATAGACCATGTTACCGATCCTATTGAGATTTCTAACTATGGGGTATTTGGTACCCCAGCGGTGGTCGTAGATGGTGAAGTTAAAAGCGTAGGTAAGATACCTTCCAAGGAAGAAGTAAAGAGCTGGCTGCAGGGTAAAAACTAAAACCGGAGGTTCATTATGAGCCAACAATGTTGCGAAGTTCAACAAAACGGTAATGTAATGATACTTGCCTGTTCAGGTGGATCCAATGTGGGGCAGTTGTCCAACCAGGCTGCCGTTGAATTGACAAAAGAGGGTTTCGGCAAGATGTTTTGTTTGACAGGTATTGGAGGTCATCTTTCCGGTTTCGTTCAATCCGCTAAGGACGTTCCGGCTATGATTGCCATTGACGGCTGTTCGGTTGGATGTGCAAAGGCCATACTGGAACACGCAGAAATCCCGCTAAAAGCTTACTTGGTAATTACAGACCTGGGGATTGAAAAAAACAAAAATTTCGATCTCGATAGAGAAACTATAGAGAAGGTAAAGAATGCTGTGAAGAGTGCATGCAAAGATTTGCCCAGAGGTGTCGGTTCCAAAAGTGTTTGCTGTGGTTGATAGCTCATTCCGACTGGCTTTTCTTGAAGCGCGCCTCTATTCCCGGCGCGCTTTTTTGCATTTTTTGAGAGAGTTAGTATTGACTTTGGCACTATATTGCTATATAGGAATATGTGGATCGATTGGGTTTAAAATTCCCAAATAAGGAGTTGGCCAATGGCAAGAGCAGAAACAATAAAAGACGAAAAGGTCTTGGAAGGGGCTTCGGAGAAAGAAGTGGAAGCAAGTAAAATTGATTGGGGTAATATTTGGAAGCCCATGGTCATTCTGATAGGGACTTTCTTGCTCTTTTTTTGGTTACCAATAGAAAGCAGCAGGTTTAAAAACGCGGTATTCGAGTCTTTAGCCTTAGTCCGATGGTATGCTCGAGAACATGTGCTTTTGTGTTTGGTTCCAGCCTTTTTTATAGCTGGAGCAATTGCATGTTTCGTATCTCAAGCAGCAGTTATGCGCTACCTGGGTGCGGGGGCCAAAAAAGTGTTGGCCTACGGGGTAGCCTCGGTCTCGGGAACGATCCTGGCAGTTTGCTCGTGCACGGTGTTGCCTCTTTTTGCAGGAATTTGGAAAAGAGGAGCTGGTCTCGGCCCAGCAATTGCCTTTCTCTATTCCGGGCCAGCCATAAACATCCTGGCTATTGTTCTTACTGCCCGAGTATTGGGGCTGGAACTTGGTGTTGCCAGAGCAGTTGGAGCCGTATCCTTCAGCATCATAATTGGTCTGGCAATGCATTTCCTATTTTATC
>JALXAE010000289.1 GCA_026992355.1 Syntrophobacterales bacterium
GAGCATGGTAGCCATAGATAACCTCAGAAATGTTGAAATTAGTAAAGGTGCCTTTAGTGCTAAATATGGTAATACCTTAGGGGGAACGGTTAATTTGGTATCTCTTCCACCGTCTAGCAAGCCTGAAGCAATCGTAAATACTGGTTATAAACGATACAATACTTTTTCATCTTTTGTATCTGCGTCGGCTAAATTAAAAAATTTTGGAACGAGGGCTTCCTTGGGATACTACAGTACCGATGGTAATCTTAGAAACAGTGAAGCTGAACGGTACAATGTATACGGAGATTTCTATTATTTTTGGGGAAACGATGGAGAAATACGTTACAGCATTCGATATTCTGAAGGCGATTTTAACATGCCCGTTGAAAATCGTAAAGGAAGTCCAGGATACGATCCGGATTATCCAGTAAGTAGAGGTAGCTATCTTATAGGACCAGGAATAAGATTTCCTTATGGTGATACTTTTGGCGATGGAAGCTATTATGAGAAAAAACGCCTGGAAATGGATATAGGCTTGCGGAAAAAATTACTGGGATTTGATACAGAATTGAAGGTTTACAGTAATCATGAAAGTCGAGAGGACGTATTTTATTCTTTTAATTCAGGTTCTAAGGTTCTTGTGCGTGATTGTGTTCCCGATAGAAGCTGGGGATGGATAGCGCGCTTTGGAAAATCGCTGGGGGATCATTATATTTCTTTTGGTGCGGATGGAAATTATCAAGGAATGGAGGGAACCACTAATACATTCATTCTAAACAATTATTTTCCCCGTCGTCCTTTTGATGGGGATGATGAGCTAGATGCCACCAGATACCACGGGGCTTACTTAGATGACACGTGGCGAGTTTATGAATGGCTTAGTCTTTACGTAGGGCTGAGATACGAGACTTACCATGGCGACCAATCTGTAGATACTGTCACAGGATATTTTAATGGTTATCCCGGTGGTTTTACTACCACCACAGTAAAGTTTGATGAGTCGGTACTGTTGCCAAAGTTTGGTATAGCTTTGTCGCCTAATAACATTTTCACAGTGTTTGCTCATGTAGCTAGAGCTGTTCGTTTTCCGGATAACCCGGCTTTCTACTGGTACTATGCGGGTTACAGGCCGGAAGTTGACCCATCGGTTGATATAGTAAGAAAACCTCTCACTTATGAAGATGCTATTGAATACGAAGTAGGAACTAGCATAAAGCCCTTTGCTGATACAGTGATAAAAGTTACCTGGTTTGATTATCGTATTGATGATTATATTAGATGGGTCTTTGGATACATTCCGAGCAGGGTAGTGTACAACATTGATAGGGTTGATATCAGAGGAATTGAAGTAGAAGGGAAAGCTCTTATATGGAAAGGGCTTTCTGGCTTTTTTAACGTTACATGGCAGAATACTGAAAAACATGGGGATGTTCTAGATGCATCAAATTCTCTAACAGACGAACTTTCCGAGCTGCCTGAGTGGAAATTTAATATGGGTTTGGAATATGAAAGTGAGAAAGGTTTGTTTGGGCGAGTAACTTTGAGGTGGGTAGATGACAGGGACGTTCCGTATCTAAATGGAGGTTCGCCCAACGGTACCCCAATTGGTACTCCGGTAACTCTTCGCAGGATGGATGCCTTTTCAGTGGTAGATTTGCTGGTTCAATATCCTTTTTCCATTAAGGATTTTGCTACCGGTTACATAAGAGCAGGAATAGAGAATGTTTTCGACGAAGATTACGAGGAAGAGCTGGATTTTCCTGCTCCAGGAAGAACGTTTTTCATCAGCCTATATCTTAAATTCTGATGCCTGAATTCTAGTACCCGATGGGATGGGGATGGATGGGGCTAAAAGATAAGAGTAATAACTACTTGAAGAGACTACATTATACCTTAATTATACCTTTGCGATTTATGTGACATTTATTTTTGTCCTTATATTTCTTTTCCATATTTCCTTTATGTTTTATACTGAAGCCTTTAGGTAGATTGAGTCTAGTTGGTGGGTTTAGTGGGTGTTTTGTCGGCTTTTTAGTAAACATAGATAGAGGAGGTTTACAGGGTCGTGCCCAGGATTGATGATTATAAAGAAGCTTTAAGAATTGCCAAGGAGCAGATTGCTGGATCTAATCTTCATCATATTGCCAGGAAGGCGGGAGCTAAGGTGGAAACTCATGAGGATGGGGAGGTTGAAATACATCTGGAGTTTTTGAATAGTCTTTGCCGTATAACAGTTAATCCCGAAAATGGTAATGTAGATATCGTAGGGAGCGGTGGCGAAGAAATATCACTTACAGATCAGATTTTAATAGCCCATTATCTTTTGAACGCCTCGGGGGAAGTGGCTACTAATGACTGGATAACCTTTCGTGATATTCCAGATGGTCATTTTTACTATAATGCTTTTTTAAAGCGTGCCCGTGATCCCTTTTTAAAAGTATTTGGTAACGCTCCGGAACTGTTTGAAAAAGTTGCTCCATTAATAGGTGGAGTTCAAACAGAGGATATAGGCGATATAGCTTTTTCTTTTCAGGTTTTTCCGAAGATTGCCGTAAAAATTGTGTTATGGAAAGGCGATGAAGAGTTTCCTTCGGAAGCCACAATTTTGTTTGATAGAAACATCAGTTCATATTTGCCAGCTGAGGATATAGCCTATATGAGTGGAGGAGTTGTTTATCGGATGATGGGTATTGCTCGATCTATGCAAAAGTAGCAGGCTATTACTTGGGAGGTAACAATGAAAATTGCCATTACTGGTAAAGGTGGTGTGGGAAAGACAACTCTAGCAGCTTATCTTGCTCACTGGTTTGGGAACAAAGGTTATTCAGTTTTGGCGATAGATGCTGATCCTGACGCTAATCTCGCTTATGCCTTAGGAGTTCCTAACGCAGATGAAATTGTTCCGATATCTCAGATGAAAGAATTGATTGCAGAGCGTACAGAATCAACTCCAGGAACATTTGGTGGTTTTTTCAAGATGAACCCTAAGGTTGATGATTTGCCTGAGAAAATTGCTATTTCCTGCAGAAATAATGTGAAGTTAATGGTTATGGGGGGTGTGAAAAAGGGAGGAATGGGTTGTGTATGCCCAGAGAGCGTTTTACTTAAAAATCTGGTCAATCATCTGGTTTTGAGAAGAGATGATGTGGTCATAATGGATATGGAAGCTGGTATTGAGCATCTGGGCAGGGGGACAGCAAGGGGAGTGGACGCCTTTGTTATAGTTGTTGAACCCGGGAAGCGAAGTATAGAAACAGCTGAAAGAATAAAAGTCCTTGCTAGAGACATAGGGCTGGAGAAGATTTATATTGTGGGGAATAAGATACGGACCGATAATGACCAGGAGTTTTTGAAAAAGAATCTCAAAGATTTTAGTTTCCTTGGATTTGTTCCTTATGACGAAAAGATTATAGAAGCCGATATGGAAGGAAGATTTCTGGATAATATATCTGAAAAGGCCAGACAAGCATTCGATGATATTGGGAATCAAATCTTGAATGTTAAAACAGAACAATGAGAGAGATTCGATGAATTCGGTTTGCTATTTAACCCCTTCAATTGTCGATGTGCAAAGTCGTAAAGACAATAGAAACATTGAAATTGATAAAGTCGGAGTAAAAGATATTAGGTACCCTTTAACAGTATTGGACAAAACAAAGGGCTTTCAACATACCGTGGGTTCCATAAACATGTATGTTAATTTGCCTAGAAAGTTTAAGGGGACCCACATGAGCAGGTTCATTGAAATACTGAACGAGTTTTACGGGAATTTCGATATTAGAAGCCTGTCCAAAATATTAGAAACTATGAGGGAAAAATTGGATGCGGAATCAGCTCATATTGAGATTGCATTCCCGTATTTTATTGAAAAGGTGTCACCTGTTACGAAGACTCGGGGGTTAATGGAATACGGTTGCAGGGTTATGGGTTCCATTGATAGGCATGATGAATATGACCTGATAGTTGAAGTAGTTGTTCCAATAACTACCGTATGTCCTTGTTCCAAGGAAATAAGTGATTTTGGTGCTCATAACCAGAGAGGACTGGTAAGACTGGCGGTTAGGTTTGAAAGGTTCATCTGGATTGAAGATTTGATTTATATGGTTGAAGAATCTGCATCGTGCGATGTGTTTTCCGTATTGAAGCGTCCTGATGAAAAATTTGTGACTGAGAAGGCGTATGAAAATGCAAAGTTCGTGGAGGACGTGGTGAGGGACATTGCATTGAAGCTGAAGAGTAATCCTGATATTACGTGGTTTGCTGTAGATGTGGAAAATTTTGAGTCTATTCATAATCATAGTGCGTATGCTTTTATAGAAAGGGCGAGGAAATAGCGTTGGAGAGAGAAGTCAGGAAGAAATGGGACCTGCATGATATAGCTTTGGCCTTTGAAAATCCATTGTTTTACAATCATAAAGTTGAAAATATCCAGAAAAAAGAAACCCACATTTCCATGGTTTTTCTCACCGGAGACAAGGTATATAAAATAAAAAAACCCGTTAATTTTGGATTTCTAAACTACGAAGCATTAGAGTTAAGGAAATTTTACTGTTATCAGGAAGTGAAATTGAATCAGAGGTTGTCTTCCGGCGTATATCTTGATGTTACTTCCGTATGTTCCAAGGACAGTGAATTGTATCTTGGCGATTGTAAAAAACCACTGGAATATGTAGTCGTGATGAAACAATTGCCGGATGAAGCAAATTTTCAGTATTTGCTCGAACATGACCAAGTTACCAGAGAAGACATAGAAAAAATAGCATCTCACCTCACCAATTTTTACGGATCGGCAACCGTTTATAATCCCTTGCACACTATTTACGGGGATGTTGAATTTGTTCGTTTTAATGCCTACGAAAATGTCCAGCAGCTTATGCCCTTTTCGGAACAAATTGGCGGGAAAGACCTTTTGAAGTGGCTGAAAAGGGCTGCCCACGGTTTCACAGTCCGATATAGAAATTTGTTTGCTGAAAGAATTAGAAATGGATTTGTTAAAAATGGTCATGGGGATTTGAGGGCCGAACATATCTATCTTTTTAATGGGGTGCAGGTATTGGATTGTATAGAGTTTAATGACAGGTTGAGGTTTGGAGATGTAGCGGTTGATCTTGCTTTTTTGTTTATGGATTTGTGTCGGTTGGGTTTTGAAGGAGTAGCCCACGAGATTCTTGAAGACTATTGCAGAAAATCAGGCGATTATCAGATCTGGAGTTTGCTAGATTTTTACATAGCATATAGAGCCTTAGTCAGGGCGAAGGTAGCGTGTCTGGAGACTCTTGGGTTACAAAAGAATTCCAGAAAAATTCCTGAGTTGTTTAAGACAGCTTCCAGATTTATGCAGTATGGAATTGTGCATACCATGGCGTATGATGTTCCAACTGTGATAGTGTTTATGGGGCTTCCTGCTTCCGGCAAAAGTGCTCACGGAAGACGCGTCAGCAAAGCCTTTCAAATAGATCATCTTTCGTCTGATCTTATTAGAAAAGAAATTGTTCCAGGTGTAACGAAAAGTCCTTTTGGCGAGGGCCCCTATTCAGCAGAATACAGAAACAGGGTGTATGAGGTTTTGATTGATAGATGCAAGAATGCGGTTAAGAAAAAACGTTCAATTGTTGTTGATGCTACTTTTTCTAGTCAAAAGTGGCGACAAAGATTTATTGAGGAGTTATCAGATCTTCAGTGTTATGTTTTATTCATTGAAACGTCGGCATCTGTTGATACTCTAAAAGAGAGACTGAAAAGACGTGAGAAAAAACTAAAGGTAACTAGTGATGCACGGTTAGAGCACTTAGAAGGATTTTTAAAGAGCTATGTACCCCCGAATGAGTTGTCAGCGGACATGCTAATAAAGATAAACACAGAAGATGATCCCATTTTGGTTACCGGCAAACTAATGCAGAATATTTTTAAAAAACGGCTTGCTAAGGCAAATCTATTAGCTTCGGATTATGTGAAGACGCTTGTGTGAGTTAGAGAAATGGAAGAAAAAATCCAAACCTTAGGAGTGCTTAAAGTTCCTCATTTTTGTGTGTATCTTGATGAAGTTCGTTTAAGAACGGGGAAGGTTTCCAAAAGGCTGAAAATTGAACACCCCAAAGCCGTGGCTATTGTTCCTTGTATTGATGAAAATCATATTCTTATGGTCAGGCAGTATAGATATGCTGTGCAGGAAGAAACCCTTGAGGTCCCAGCAGGCAAAGTGGATCCTGTTGAATCGATTGAGGAGGCCGTTTCCCGCGAATTATTCGAAGAAACCGGCTACAAAGCTAACAATATTTCTAAGCTGATTTCTTACTATCCGGCAATTGCTTATTCAAACGAGGTTATAGAAATTTTCGTTGCGAATGAACTAGAAAGGGTTTCATCGGTTCAGGATACGGACGAAATTTCCAAGATTGAAATAGTTACTATTTCTGAAGCGCTTGAAATGATAAAAGATGGAATGATAAAGGACGGTAAAACTATAATATCTCTTTTGTTTTTCAGGGATTTAATGAAGTGAATCATAGTCGGCGAGTCATTATAACCCGTGATGGTTTTCTTAGACTGATAGATAGGCTGAATTATCTTAAGCATGTGGTAAGACCGCGAGTTGTGGAAGAACTCAAGGAAGCACGGTCTTTCGGTATAAATCTGAATAATACCCAGTTTATAAATGCCAGGGAAAAACATATTATTTTGGAAAAAAATATTCATGATCTTGAAGACAAAATACACAGGAGTGAAATACTTGTAGGATGTCGATTTTATGTAAAGAGAGTTTTTATCGGAACTGAAGTGGAAATAGAAAACCTGGAAACTGGAGAGGTAAACTCCTATAAGATTGTTGGGCCTTATGAATCTGATGTGGCTAACGGAAGGCTTTCTTCCACTTCACCGGTGGGTAGAGCTATACTAGGAAAGTTTGAAGGTGATGTCGTAAGGGTGGAAGTTCCTGCTGGTACCAGAAGGTATCGAATATTATCAATATCAGTTCCTTAAATTTGATCTAGGCCAATCTAGGTCAACAAGAGAAAAAGTTTAGATTCTAAAAATAGAAAGCCCCTTCCCTCTATCGAGAAGGGGCTTTTGCTTTTTATTTTATTGTAAGGGTAAGGCCTATAGGAATGGATTGGTTCCCAGAGGACTACTTAATCTCGTAGCCTGAAAGGTTTCCCACTGAGAATAGTCGCCTCCGTATTTAAATCTCCATCTTCCTCTCATTTCTGATGCATTTAAGTAAGTAACCTCGTATTCGTATATTATACCTTGCTCCACAAATTCTATACGGTAGAGTAAGGTTTTACCATCGCCAAGGCTAGCTACCACAGGAGTAGTACCCCAGGTACCAACATAGCTCAGAGCATCTTGCGCCAGCCACAAGTGCAATATTTTGTTTGAACCGTAGGTATAAACCTGTCCTTGATAATTTTCAGACACCAGCCAATATCCTTCCAAGTTGTTTATATTGACCTGTATTTGCTGAACTTCTCTAGTAGAGCTTAAACTAGAGCCCACTCGCACGCTTATGAACAACTGTCCCTTAAGGCCTACTAACTGCATTGGGCCGAAATCTGACACTGGGATTGGACCCACGGCGTAAAAAGGATCCGAAGTTGCTTTTAAAGCACCGTTTTCATAAACAAGCATGAATCCCCCGGGGACAGTCGGCGTAACCGCGTAGACTTTGCCAGGTTGTACTTGAGGGGCAGACAGCAACACATAGACTTTTTCGCTTTTTGTACAATAGGGTACACCGTAACCAACAAGCTGCCCTCCAGTAAATGGATCAACCCATGTTCCTCCCGCTGCTTCACATTCGCTTTGTGACGGGTATATGTGGACATCATCTACATGCAAAAGCATGTGTAGCCAGTGGGCATCTGTTGCGTTAACAAATACAAATCCTGGAACCATCTGCAGGTATCTCGGGGGATTTACAGGAAGGGATATAGGATCTCCCAGGTTCCTGATTTCTACGGTAATAGGTACTTCTCTATAGAACCCAGTACCCCTATCCCATACGGTTATTTTCCCTTCATAACGTCCAGGCCCATAGGACTGAAATATTTCCTTAATTGGCGTAACTTGAAAAATTCCTTCTGATTGGTCGGATGCTAATGTATGCGGATCTACATTGTTGGGACGGTTTAAGAATTCTGTGGTTATCCATGGAACATCATAGCTAATTGAAAAACCTTGGGCGCCCGCATAGACATGAATGATTTGAGGTGAGAAATCATCTAGGGTTCCGTCCTCACTTAGTTCCATTGTCCAGAACAGATAAGATGGAAAAACGGCCAGCTCATGAGGTTTTTCTATTACGAGATTAACTTTAAGGGTGGTTATAGCATCCTCAGCCTTATCTGTGGGTAAGTTGCTTCTAAAAGTTATAATGCCTGCATCATAATTACAGGGTTTGTCAGTACTTCCGGGAATATTGCAGTATGTTCCTGCAACAAGTGTGGACGGATCTACCGTGACCTGTATTGACGAGGCCCCTGTACCTTCCACGGGAGCAACCTTTAACCATGGAGCTGAAACTTCAGCACTCCATTTGAAATCATCGTTTCTATCAATATTGGCGTTGCTTAAGTAAGCTGTAAAACTTTGTGGCTGTAAATTAGCCATTGTGAAGTGTAAGGTAATTTCATTAGGTGTGACAGTAAGCTTGTCGGCTATTATACGGATTATAGTAAGGTTTACCGTTACTGTTGCTGAACTTCCGCCATTACTAGTTACAGTAACTGTTCCTGTAGTGGTGCCTCCATTTGGTAGGAGATTATTGTCCACCGTGATGGTTAATGTAAAAGATCCTGGAATGTCGCCGGTGGGTTTATCTATGGACATCCATCCCTGGTCCGCTGAAGCAGAATACTTTGTGTCTGTATTATTGTCGTCTGTGCTAACACCAATAGTGTAGTTATACGTGGCAGTTGAAGCTCCAGGTGGAACTTCTACTGTGAGATTGATTTCGGTGGGTGATACTGAAATTGTTGCTGAAGCGTACGTTGTAGAGAATAAAAGGAGAAAAACAGTCGATACTACACCCCAAAAAAATCTTTTAGGCCCCATTTTGTCCTCCTCATTTGCTTACCACATTACAGGAAGAACAATTTTCACAATACTATAGTTTTCAACTTACTATAAACGAGAAATAATTCAAATATTTTTTGCTACTTAAAAAAATCCACAGCTAGGATATTCTCTGCCAATTCTTTTACTATACCTAGGACCTTCTGATGTTCTGGGTGAATTTGATATTGTTTTAAAGCGTCAAGATCGTCAAATTCTGAAACAAGAGCGAAATCATAGGACCGTTCAGAGCGTACCACATCCCGGCCGAATTCGTATTGTCGGATTTCCGGAATTACAGAAGGAAGTTTGCTCAATGCTTCTTCGAGTTCTTTAATGTTTTCTTCTTTCACTGTTTCTTTGAATTTTATGAAAACCACATGTTTAAGAGCCATCGTTTCCTCCGTGCTTTAATCTCAGCTTTCTAAAATCTCCAACTCTCAGAGTTACCTTCTCTCTATCAAAATATTCAAGTAGTGGTATAGCATATTTTCGGCTTATTCCAGCAAGTTCTTTAAACTGAGATGGTGAAATTTCGCCATGTTGCGTTAAGTAATTGATCAGTTTTTCTCTGAGATCCATTAAGGTTTCTCTGTGAAATATAAGATCGTCCTTTACTTTAACAAGAATTCCATCATTTATCATCCACGATATCACGTCTTTTTGCTGCTCCGGGGTCCCAGATATTTTAGCAGTTATATCTTTAAGATGTGGTGGCTTTAGTCCCGAGGAGATGAGAATTTTTTCTATTTCTTTACAGATAGCCTTTTCAGCCTTTCCCAAAGTTATTTTGTGGTCCGAACTGCGGATTAAATCCTGATCTATGACTATGATCCCGTTGCGAGATAGTCTTTCTAAGACGAAATTAAACAATTTTTGGGGTATTCTTACCGGAAGTCTAGCGAATAGTATTTCTTTAGAAATCCCCCTTTTTAAAGGATTCTTTTTATGAAAATCCTTTACCAGTTCAACAATCATTATTTCAGTTTCTGTTGTATGGTGATTGTGAACATAAATATCTTTCTCGGGATCGATTTTGTGAATCTTGCTTTCTTTTTCAAGCTTTTCTAATTCTTTCCTCAAGTTATTATCATAAATGGCGGTTTTTACTTGGAGTTCTTTAATGTTTATTCCATTGAAATCACTGTGATAAATATGCCATGGAATACTCTGAGGTCTACTTAATTCCATGAGTTCTTTTAAGGATATGGCAGCTTTCTTTCTGGCTTTGCGTCTGTGCTTTTTTGGTATGGGGTTCAAAATAATGCCACCGCCTATTGTAGCAATGGGAGAATAAGATCTTAGCACAAATCTATCATAAGCAAGGACAGCAACTGGTTCGTCCAGGATCAATTGAGCAAATGTTGATTCGCCAGGTTCTACTTCGTTTTTTTCGAGTAGAGCAACTGTTGCCAGAATTTCAGCCGTTCCTGTGTGGACTCGAACCTTTGAACCATGTTTAAGGGTTTTTTTCAGTGATGGTAAAAATTTTACTTCAACATCTAAAAGTGTTGTCGGTATTAAGGAATCTGGTGGAGCAATGACGTCTCCGCGGCGTACCTGATGCAATTCGATTCCCTGCAGATTGATTGCTGTTCTACATCCCGGTCCTACCTGTTCTACTTGAAAACCATGTACCTGGATACTTCTTGCCCTTGTGGTGATTTCTTTTGGATAGACATGCAAGAGATCTCCAACAGTGAGGACACCTGAATCACTGGTGCCAGTTACTATGGTGCCAAAACCTTTTAGAGAAAAAACTCTGTCAACCGGTAAACGAAAAGGTCCATCCGATGAACGATTGGGAATACTCTGTGCTATGTCATCCAGAATATTCCTGAGTTCGTCCAATCCCTCACCGGTTACTGAGGATACACATATTATTGGAGCGTTTTCTAAAAATGAATTTTTTACTGCTTCACGAATATCTTCTTTAACTAGTTCAATCCA
>JALXAE010000290.1 GCA_026992355.1 Syntrophobacterales bacterium
ACCAATTTAGGTTTTGATTTTTCTGTAAAAACCTATGTAAAAGCTCGTATAAAAGCCGGTAATGAATTGAATAAAAGTGATTCCAAAACTAATAATTGGCTTATAGACCCCTTGCAAGAAATTTTGGAAGAATGGGAGAAAACAGATTTTGACGAAATTGATTATGGTTCTTTGAGATTAATCCCTCTTCTGTATCAGAATCTTTCAAATCAACATATTCAGTCACCTGTTATGGCACGGTATCGCGGTGTTTACCGGAACTTTTGGGCTAGAAATCAACTATTGTTCCACAAAGTTAAATCCGTCCTAGCTGCATTTAACAAGGCGGGCGTTGAAGTAATTCTTTTCAAAGGAGCCGGACTCATCCTGAAGCACAACCTCGACATCGCATCACGCCCAATGGAAGACATAGACTTATTGGTAAAAAAGGATGATATTAATACCATACTTTCATTGGTAAGAAAGCTTGGCTGGAGGCCTAAAGTAGGATGTCCTACTATCATTAATGACACTACTGCTGAAATTTCCTTTCAGAATGAGAGTGGACAATTTATCGACATTCACTTTCACGCATTGTTATATAGTAAATGGGGAACACACGAATCCAGTTGCTGGGAACGTGCTTTAGAAGCTAAATTTCTTGGTGTCCCAGTAAAAGTAATGGACGATACCGACCACCTTATCCACGTGGTAGTCCACGGACTCGCCTGGAATCCTGTTCCCCCTATTAGGTGGATTTCAGATGCAATGTTATTGTTGAAGGCACCTGATTCCATAGAATGGGATTACTTGGTAGAACAATCCAAGAAACTACGAGTTACTATTCCAATGTATGAAGGTTTGCGATATCTAAAAGGAAAAATGAATGCTCACACTATACCTAATCATGTAATAAATGATCTGAGGCTATGCCCCACTTTTTTTCTTGAAAGAGCGGCATACAACCTAAGGACAAAGCCAGTTATGCCACAAGTTCAAAATGCAAGGATTCTAAGGATCTTAACATACTATTTGTTTCGTCCTAGATACCCTTTCCCAGGAATCATACGGTATTTTCAAAGGTTATGGGGTCTCGACAATATCTGGCTAGTACCATACGAAGGTATGCGAAAATTGCTAAGGAACCATTAAGAAAGTGAATCGGATAATATGCTATTTCACCTTTGTCCAAAATAGGATTTTAAGAAGAGCCCTCCAATGGTAATTTGAAGGTAAAAAGATCATCCATCCAAAGGAGGGCTAATACTATGGTTAAGGCAATGAGCCTGTTTAGTCAACTGTTGAGACACATTTCAAGGTCGGAATTTCAGCATTTGGTAGTTAGGCATCGGGCTGAATATAGGTCGAAGGGTTTTTCATGTTGGAGTCAATTGGTAGCAATGCTTTTTTGTCATTTAGCCAAGGCTGATTCATTGAGGGAGATATGCAATGGTCTTTCGTGCTGTTTGGGTAAGTTACGTCACTTAGGGATAGCGAGAGCTCCCAAACGATCTACGTTGGCCTATGCAAATGAGCACAGGCCAGCAGAGTTGTATGAGGATTTGTTTTGGTCTTTGTTGGAGCGATTTCGTTCAACCAATGGGTGGGGAGCGAGGAAAAGGCAATTTAAGTTCAAGAACAAGCTTTTAAGTTTTGATTCCACTACGATATCTCTTTGCTTGAATCTTTTTCCTTGGGCAGAATATAGACGAGCAAAGGGAGGGGTAAAACTTCACGTTTTGTTGAATCATCAGGATTATATGCCTGATTTTGTGCATATTACAGAGGCTCGTATGCATGATAGAAAAGGAGCCCATTTATTGAAGCTAGTTCCTGGTTCAATAGTAGCAATTGACAGGGGGTATAACGATTATAGTCTTTTTGCCCAATGGACTAAGGAAGGTGTTTACTTTGTAACCAGGCTCAAGGATAATGCTCAATTTGAGGTAGTGGAAGAGCGTCCTTTACCGAAAAGAAGACCAATTCTATCGGACCAGATAATATTGCTGACTGGATATAAGGCTAGAGAGAAGAGTCCATATAAATTGCGGAGAATAGTTGTGTGGGACCAGGAGAATGAGCGAGAGATAGTACTGCTTACAAATCATCTGGAGTTTGGCTCTACAACAATTGCTTCCATTTACAAAGAGCGCTGGCAGATAGAGATATTTTTCAAGACTCTTAAGCAGCAATTGAAGGTTAAGACCTTTATAGGGACCAGTGAGAATGCTTTGCGGATACAAATTTGGACAGCTTTAATAGCGCTTCTTCTTTTGAAATACCTACATTACCTGTCAAAAGCTGGATGGTCGCTTTCAAACCTGGCTTGTATGTTGCGTTTAAACCTCTTTACCTACAGAGACTTAAGAGAATGGCTGAATGACCCATTTGGAAAACCTCCTCTGGTTCCTTCAGGCCCAATGCAAAAAACATTACCACATTTTGGACAGCATATATGATTGAAAATGGGAACCTCATCCTGAAAATGGAGATTTTACTTGTCCAACATGCTGAAATTATTAAATCGGAGGGGTGGAAAAAAAGTTATTTTGGACAGCAGTGACTTTAGATATCTACTGCACTGCAAATTGATTCAGTCTTCTCTTTTGAAGCGAGATCTATTTCTTGATACAAAAATTCACACAGTCCTGCCTTTGCCTTTGCATGTTCGATTGTCATATTTACCAGATTGCCATATCGATCCAAATCAATATAAATGTCCTCAGCAATTTCCTTTGTTTCACAGACTTCGTTATTGGTAAACTCAATTAAAGCCGTATCAGTATCCGGAAAATATTTTACTTTCATCTTTTATTCCTCCTTAAAGGATCTATCAAAAGAAGCATTATGTACAGTCTCACCATCGACCAGGGTCACTTGCCGACATGGAGCAAGGCCGAAGGCCTCAGCGGAATGGCGGTCAAGTGCACCCGCTTGTTAGCCGTTATTACTGGGGGCATCAAATAGATGACACAACATCAAAATACGCCTCGCTCTGTCGGATCATTGCAGAAACTATTGTCATCTATTATTTGACCCCATTAATAAGTTCATTTTTAATTTTTTCAATTTCTGGCTTTAATTTAGGAATATCTATCGTAGCTATTTCCCATATGATATCTATGTTAACGCCGAAATAGCCGTGAATTAGTCGATCTCTTGTTCCCGCTATCTCTTTCCATGGAATATGGTTATATCTCGACCTTATGGTATCTGATAAATGCTTGGTAGCTTCTCCGATGATTTCGATATTCCTTATAATAGCATCTTGTGTCTTCGAATCATTGGCAAATTGTTGATAGGTTAGTTCGTCGAGGTATGATTGAATCTTTTCCATACTTATTAGAATATTCTCTA
>JALXAE010000291.1 GCA_026992355.1 Syntrophobacterales bacterium
GGAATATTTGTTGGGGGCTTGATTGTTTTTACGGTGGGATTTGTCGATGATGTGAGAGGGCTTACTCCTGGAGTTAAACTGGTTGGTCAGTCTATTGGGGCATTGTCTGCGTGCGTGGGAGGCCTTTCAATTGGCAAACTTTATCTTCCATTCTTGGGTACTATTTCCTTATCCTATTTCGCCTATCCTTTTACGATATTTTGGTTTTTGTTGATAATTAATGGTTTCAACCTCATAGATGGGATGGATGGCTTGGTTGCAGTTACTTCATTTGTGTGCAGTTTCTTTTTGCTTGTACTCTGCTTACAGAATGATCGGTTTGTACTGGCTTTGCCAGCAGTGATTATAACCGGTGCAACCCTTGGTTTTTTTCATTTCAATATGAATCCGGCTAAAGTTTTTATAGGTGATTCTGGAAGCTATTTTTTGGGCTACAATTTGGCAGCTCTTGCCATTAAAACGTCAACATCCTCACCCGACAGTGGGGTCAACATTTTAGTACCCACCCTTATTTTTGCCTTGCCAATTACAGACTCTATCATGGCTATCTTTCGAAGGTTAATCAGAGGACAGCATGTTTTTTGTCCTGATACAGATCATATTCATCACTGCTTGCTCAGACAGGGCTTCAATCAAAATGAAGTTCTATTTATCCTTTGTAGTATTACTATGATAACCGGTTTATCCGGTCTCATTCTTAATCGTTTGTCCGACTGGTCTATTCTTGCCATTTTAGTGATAAACGTAATTGTTCTGATTTTTGGGGGCAATAGGGTAGGTTATTTGAATTGTTTTTCGGGAACGGAAATATGCCGGTTCGGTAATTCGTGGATAAAAAAAGCCTTACTTAAAATTGAAGTGTTAAAATTAAATTTTTTTATTGCGAAGGGACGTCCAATCAAAGCATTAACTCCGCTTCTTGCTAGAATTTTTGAATTGATGGAACTCGATTATGCAGCACTGGTTGTTGAATTTCCTCCTGAGATGCGACATGATGCTACTTCTTTTCAAGGCACCATTCAAAGGGGCACAAGACCGGTTGACCAGCAGGGATTGATGTCGATTAAACTTCCTCTTTACTCAGGACGATTTGTTTACGGGGAGTTACACGTTGAAAAACACATGGTAACATCTAACTTTTCTGCTGAATTTATTTTCAGCTTAATTAATACGATTTCCTATATAATAGTTCGAAAATTAAAGAAACTTACCTATTTCGAATCCCAGTATCAACCCAGGCGAAGTACCTATATATTGATACCTAATAGGCGTTTAACAAGGTCTTAACTTGGATATTTAGAAATGATGTCGGCAATGGATTTGGAAATATTGCCATGTTTATAAGGGGGGGTGTAGTATCCATCGTGGTGTTCCGAAAGCCTTTTTGAAAAAACATCGAGCACAAATTCTGCTAGGTCACCTGAGTTATAAATTACTTTGCCGCCCCTACTTCGTTCTATTTCTTTAGCCATATCGATGAAGTTGAATACGTGAGGTCCCCAACATATCTCTATATTGTAAACCGCCGGCTCCATGAGATTATGCCCTCCAAATTCAACGAGACTTCCCCCTACAAAAGCACACCAACCCAAACCGTAAAACTTTAATAATTCACCGAAGGTGTTCAAGATTAGTACATTTGTTTTTTCTGAGACCCAATTTTCTGAACGCAGTTTATAGCTTAATCCATAACTCTCGCAACATTCGATAATGCGATTTACATGTTCAAGCTTCCTAGGAGCTATTACCAATAGACAGTTATTATGAAGGCTGCATATTTTTTTATGTGCCTTCATTACAATTTCTTCTTCTCCTTCGTGTATACTTCCAGCAACCCACACAGGTCGTGTTTCAGGAACATTCAGCATGCGGCGAAGCTCTTTTATTTCGTAGATGGAACTTCTTTTTCTATACACATAATCCCATTTCAAATTTCCACAAAACTTTACCCTGTTTTTATTTTTTACAAGTTCACGATAATATTTTGCATCACTTTCTGAAGCCGGAAATATCATATTAAATAATTGAAATAGCGATAGATTGCATTTTTTCATCAATAGATAGTTTTTGAAAGATTTTGGTCTCATGCGGGCATTTACGAGAAAGATGGGTATTTTATATTTATTTGCAAACCAAAGCAAATTAGGCCAGATATCTGTTTCGATAATTATTAATGCTTTGATTGGGAGGCTATAAATTTTTTTTACGTTCCATGGGGTATCAATGGGCATTAGAACTACTTGTACTTCTGAGTTATGAAAGTAGGACTTAGCCCTTTCGAAACCAGATTCAGTTGTAGATGAAAAGATTATTCGATACCCTAATTCCTTTAACTCCTGAACAAGGGGTATTGCAGATAAAACCTCCCCCATAGAAAGAGCATGCACCCACACGCTGCTTTTATCCGCATATCTGGGTATTTTACCAATGTTGAACTTTATTCTTCTGGAATACCAGTTTTTATTGTGAAGTTTGCTCCATGCGATTATAAGGGGCCATAGTATTAACCATCCGATATTGTATAAAATAATCCCAAGGGTCATCACATTAATGCGGTATGATTTAAAGAAAATTGAAGTTCGTACAGTTTTGAATATGTACCTCTAAGCGCCAAAAGCTCTGTGTGAGAGCCCTCTTCTACAATTTTCCCTTTTGACAGCACCAGAATTCTGTCTGCTCTTTGAATGGTTGATAATCTGTGTGCTACTATGAAAGTTGTTTTTCCTCTCATGAGATTTCCCAGTGCTTTTTGGACTTCAAATTCCGACTCACTGTCAAGAGAAGAGGTAGCTTCGTCAAGTATAAGTATAGGAGCATCTTTCAATATGGCCCTTGCGATACATATCCTTTGTTGTTGTCCACCTGAAAGTCTAACTCCATGTTCTCCGACTATAGTATCAAGTCCATCTGGAAGTTCTTGTATAAACTTGTCTGCAAATGCAAGTTTAGCAGCGTTCATGATTTCTTCGTCTGAAACCGACTGTCTGTTTAAACGTGCACCATAGGCTATATTGTTTCTGATTGTATCATTGAAGAGGAAACTATGTTGAGTAACTATCGCTATTTGATTTCTTAGCGACCGGATCCGCATATCACGGATATCAATGTCATCAATTAGCACAGCACCATTCCAAACATCGTAAAACCTGGGAATTAGGTTTACCAGGGTTGTTTTTCCACTTCCGCTTTGGCCAACGATTGCTATAACTTCGCCAGGTTTTACTTCAAAATCTATATCCTCCAGAACAGGTTTTGTATCATATCCAAATGACACCTTCGAAAATTTAACTTTTCCATTAACACTCTCAATTT
>JALXAE010000292.1 GCA_026992355.1 Syntrophobacterales bacterium
GCAATAAATCATCAAATGTTCTTAGCTGAAAGCCACCATGTCTGTTTTTCCTTAATATTGCTCCTCCTGATAACTCAACCAAATTTCGTATAGCAGCTTCAGCTTGTGGAACTAGAATATGTATGGATTCAATATATTTTTCATCCAAAAACGCTGAAATACCCTTCTCAATCAATTCAATTTTTGATTTATCAAAAATTGGACTTTTCAAAATATAATTAGAAATATCAGCAGGAGTAGGATTATATGTTTCTTTTAGCTTATTAAAAGA
Organism: Syntrophobacterales bacterium; assembly: GCA_026992355.1. Classification (GTDB taxonomy): domain Bacteria; phylum Desulfobacterota; class Syntrophobacteria; order Syntrophobacterales; family Thermodesulforhabdaceae; genus JALXAE01. The sequence goes on from JALXAE010000292.1 coordinate 272, forward strand.
GTGTCTCAAGAAAAAGGATTCAATACCCATGTTTTGGGACATTTGGTGTATTATATTGCCCTCGAGATCATCTTCTATTCCACCAATAGTGGCGACTGGCCTACCCCTATCATCTTGTAATATCTTTGTAAATAGAAATGAGATAGGGTAATTATTCGCAAGCTCAAGAACTTCCTGCTCTACTTTACCCCTTTGTGGTATAAAATGTATAGCAATACGTTTTAAAGATTCATCAAGACCACCTTTAATTATCGCTTCTAAATAAGCATTTAGCTTTTCCATTGGAATTTCAGTAGAATGAGAAAATGACTGCATGCTCTCAACAATTTTAGGCCCGACCTCAGAAATCTTTTTCGACACTTCATCTGCTTTATCTCTAAGACCAAAATTCGAATATATGTTATAAAGATGTTGATACCAAGAGGAAGCTATCACGGGAGCCTGCCCTTCACAAGCATTCTCAAAGCAATTGCCTACAAGTTCGATAATTCTCTTAACATCTTCATTTTTCCCAATTTTCCCAAAGTAATTGGCTAGGGGAATCCTTGCTGAGTCACATACCCACGGAGATTGCTGTCGCGATATTCTTTTTAATCTATCTTCTAACCCCCATAACGTTTGTACGAGACAACAAAGATGAAACTTTGGAGGAAATAGGTCATAATAGCTTTTTTGTAATTAACAACCCAAGCCTTAGAAAGGAGGCTATTATAACCATGGGGAAGGATAGCACAATTTTATCAGTGGTTCACCCTATTTGTTGTGGATTGGATGTTCATAAGGAGAGTATTGTTGCTACATTGTTGTTCACGGATGCCGGAGGTGAGGAGCAGAGCGAAACAAGGGTGTTTGGGACATTTACTGACGAGTTAAAGAATCTGAGGCAATGGTTATTGAGACATCATTGTCCTGTGGTTGCTATGGAAAGTACTGGTATTTATTGGCGTTGTGTACACAACGTTTTGGAGGGTCACGTTGAAGTCATTTTGGTTAATGCAAGGCATATTAAGAACGTACCTGGGTGAAAGACGGACATAGAGGACAATAAATGGTTGGCGGGGTTGTTGAGACATGGTCTTGTACGTAGGAGTTTTATTCCTCCCAAGGATGTAAGGCAGTGGCGGGAGTTAAGCAGACTTCGCCAAAAGAACAGAGACACTCTTGGAGACTACAAGCGTCGTGTTCATAAGTTGTTTGAATTAGCCAATATCAAAATTGGCTCTGTAATGTCGGATTTGTTTGATGTTACCGGTTGCAATTTGATTGCTTTGTTGATGGATTGTCCGTGGGATATCACAGAGCAGGATATTAGGGAGTGTGTCAGGGGCAGTTTACAGGACAAAGTGAAGGAGTTGTATCGGAGTATACAGGGATTTTTCGAAAAGCATCATTGTTTTGAATTGACTAGTTTGATGCGTATCATTAGCACTATTGAGGAAGAGAACAGAGGGATTGATGCAAGAATGAGGGAGTTGCTCAGTGAGCATCAAGAGTTAATTGAACGTATGGATGAAGTTCCTGGAATCAATGAGCTCTCTGCCCATTACATCTTAAGTGAGCTTGGTCCCAAATTATATAGTTTTGCCACCGCTTAGGCATTGGCATCGTGGGCTGGATTGTGCCCTGGCAACAATGAAACTGCAGGTAAGCGCTACAGTGACCACTCACCAGTGAAAAAACATCATCTAAAGACCATAATGATTGAAGTGGCTTGGACTGCTGTGAGGAAAAAAGGAACGTATTATAATGATAAATACTGGCGACTTCGCTATCGTTTGGGACCCAAAAAAGCTATTGTAGCTATAGCACATCGGTTCATAAAGGCCTTACATTTCATCATAAAAAAGGACACCGTTACAAGGAGCTAGGAGATCAATATCTCTCAAAAAGGAGCAGGGCGAATAAACTAGGAAAGCTCAAACGTCAGACAAAAGAGCTTGGTTTCGAGTTGGTTGCAGTCGCAAGCTCATAGAAGCAGAAACCATAAGACAACTAATTTGGAGGTCGATTCTGAAATGAAGCCGTAGAGTACGATGACTAACATGACCGGCAGTCATCTGCACAACGAATTGTCAGCCTGTTTACAGGACTACGTATATAAAAATTAAAGCCGCGGTGACTGCCTTGCAACACCAAATAAAAGCCCAAACTCTTGAAATGGCGTAGCCAATGCGTAGTTTCATATAAAACAGTGAAAAGTTGGCTCTCTGGGATAATCTGTTTGGAAAAGCTCAGAATATTTTTAAGCTCAAACATTACTCCACAGGTGTTAATGGGTCATAAAAGTATAAAGACCACGATGATTTATACTCATGTTGTGAAAAATAAAGCTGCCAGAGTAATAAGCCTGCTGGATATGTAGATTTTATGATCATATTTTCAAAATTCTCCACCTTCAACGAAATAGCTCTCCACTATTTAAAGTACTAAATGACCTGCATTACTATTTCACAAACCACCATCTAGTTTAATCGTATGCTTTTTTCTTGACCATATCTGCTTCAAAATTTAAAAGAGTGGCGTGTGGTGCCCGCATGGGCTTAAAAGGGAAGCTGGTGAGAATCCAGCACGGTCCCGGCCGCTGTGATAAGGGGACAAAAGCTGCAAAAAGCCACTGGCTTGTACTTTTCCACGAGAGAAGGCAAGCTGGGAAGGCGCAGTGAGTAGAATGATCCTTAGAGTCAGAAGACCTGCCACACGGTGAAAGGTTATTACTGTATCCTGTCATGAGACAGGGTTAGAAAAAGGGTGAAGCAAACACGGGTGCAGCCCTTGTAACAAGGCTTGATACGGCCTGTTATGAGGGTTTTTTATTTTCCGGTAATGGAACTAAAAATTACAAGGAGGTTTGTTATGAAACTTGTCAAATTGTTCTTTGGTTTGTGTGTTGCCTTCATGATGGTTTCTCATAACTTAAGTATGGCAATAGACAAACCTGAGTCTAAAACAGCCATTGTCGTTGCAGCCTTTGGAACCACTTATCCAAAGGCACTTACATCACTGCTGAACATTAGAAATGCCATAGAAAAAGAATTTCCCAACACTAAAGTAAAAATGGCCTTCACTTCAAATATTATAAGAGAAATTTGGCACAAAAGACTAAATGACGAAAAATGGAAAAACAGACAAGACCTCCCAAAAGACATTTTCTATGTGAAAGGACCCCTTGCAACTATTGCTGATCTTCAGGACCAAGGATACAAAACAATAATTGTTCAACCTACTCACTTTTATGCTGGTGAAGAATTTATGGATCTAATGTCTTATATAAATGGGCTGAAGTCTATAAAAACCATAAAGCAAAAATATATGCCTTTTGAAAAATTAGTACTCGGAAGACCTCTTACGGGTAAGTGGGGGCCAGAGCATGATTTTAATGAAGATTTGGAAAAAACTGCGATGGCTTTGAAAAAAGATGTTGAATACGCCAGAAAAAAGGATGCTGCTCTTGTGTATATGGGACATGGAAATGAATTTTTCTCAACGGGAGTTTACGCGCATCTACAGGAAATCATGAGAAAAATGTATGCACCGACCAAGATATTTATTGGCACTGTGGAAGGTTTCCCGTCTCTAGATGATGTTGTAAAAGGCCTTGTTCATTCAAAAGTAAAAAAAGTGGTTTTAAAACCGCTCATGATGGTCGCTGGAGATCACGCTAACAACGACATGGCAGGTCCCGATAAAGATTCATGGAAATCAGTCTTTGAATCAAAAAACATAAAAGTGTACCCGGTTCTTGAAGGACTCGGCGAAAACCCAGAGATCGTAAAGCTTTTCTTAGAACATGTAAAAGACGCAGCAAAAGACAACGGTATTTCTCTAAAGTAACAACAACCACCAAAATTAAAGGGGGGGATCCCCCCCCTTTAATCCGACACCTTCATATTGGCAAAGAAATTTTTAATCTCTTCTCCAGACAATTCGATCTTAGTCAAAATAAATTCAATAGCTATGCTGCGAAAAACCCATAAATTCTCAACTTATTTTACTCAGCCTCTGGACTACCGAGAAACCCCATACCTTCCTGATTATTTGCATCTTGTAAAACGTGCATAACCAAACCATTTGTCAGCTCACGTACGTTAATTACTTTGACTACCTTTGCGTACTTTTCAAACCCTGAAACCATTTTTGCCATCTCATTTGGAGCTTCCATAAAAAAATTCTCATTAAAATAGCAATTTGGGTCATCGGGAAATATGGCAACTGGCACTATCTTAGCTTCTATCAAATCGTTAAAAAAATGAGTGCCAAAGGATACCTCCGGAGTCATTCCCTCTGTTTCATAAGCTATTTCACCAAGAATAATTGCCCTATTTATGTCTTCATATCCTACCTTTACACCGAGATTAATGTCGTTACTTCCCCATCTGCCGGGTCCAAACAGAGCATATCTTCGATCTTCCATCCTACGGTTTATTTCACTTACAACACGTCCAATCTGAAGCTTCTCCTGATAGGATCCAATCTTTCGATATTCCTTTGGATCTACATAAACCACAAATTCAATGTTCATAACCCTGGCATTGAACAATACCTTTCTGTTTACAAAAACTACTCTGTCTTTCTCTATGTCCCGAGGTATTGAAACTTCCGCAGGTTCATCCCTCCCAGCTAATGTTCTACACTGAAGCAGATATAGTTTCCCGTCTTCCCACGCAAATTCAACATCCACCGGGGAACCATAAGCACTCTCAAGCCTTTTCAAGATCTTTTTCATGAGATTTACGAAAACAGTATTTTTCAAGAAGTTATCAAAGGTAATGCACGCATTATCAATAGAATGAAGATCCGATTTAAACATCGGAGTTTTTAGATAACCGTCAACATAGAACGAAAGAGCAAGATAGGCAGCATTAGAATCCATAAGGGGCAGAACCTTTGTGAAAGGTAAAGACTCCAGTTCTCCTGTTTTTAAGTTCAAAAGGTCCACCATCTTCTGAGAATATTTCATGATCTGGCGAGGTTCCACCTCCGGTCTCAAGAAGGGATGACTAAGAGAAACAAGACGAGCATAGTCAACTCCAATTCTGTCTACAGCTCTAGTGCCAAGCCCGAGAACGAGCCTGACAATACCATCTTCTTTTCTTATTTTCGGTGACCATCGATACATATTTCTGGAAAAGGCAACACCTGCGGCAAAGGGCAGAAAATAATCTCCATATTGCCGACCTACAACCTTCTGAACCAGAACCGCCATTTTTTCGTCAAAATCCAGTAAATTATGATCCCGCCTGTAGAGTATAGGTCCTGGCCCGTAAGTACTCATGTGCACGCGTTTAAGCCCCCATATAAATTCTTCCAGTCGTTTTTCCAGAGGTCCTTGATTGGCCACAAAAACCGAATCATATTTACCGGCAAAAGCATGACCAAAATTGTCCTCTAAAAGACTGGACGATCTCAAAATAAGAGGAGCTTCACCTACTCTTTCCAGAAACTCAGCAAAGGTCTCCTCTAAATCTGGAGGAAATTTGGCCTTGGCAAATAGTTCCGATATATGTTTGTAATCTTCTTCAATAGCTTCTCGAGATCTATATTTCTGAATTCGAAACTGATGCAGTTCATTGTATTCAATAAATTCAGAGAAAATACCTGAATTAAAATAGTAAGATTCAGGAATAGTAATGTACTGCTCTAGCTCAGGGTCACGATCCTGCAATCTGGGGACAAGAATTCGATAAGCCAGCAGCATCCCTGCTGCCTTACCCCCAATAAAGCCCGGCCTTTTCGGTGTGCCATAAGTTCTGTCAATCAGCTCATCTATATCCCGTATGGTGATGTGTTTTTTTGCAACTCCAATAAATGGCAATTGATTGGAAATAAAGTGATTTATAAGAGCAACCCGTACTCCTTCGGCATCTTCCGGGTTTATATATAGATTACCTTCTGGAATAGAACAAAATTCTTTTAGGGCTTTGATTATTTTTCTGTGGCTCACTCCCTCTGTGTTTACAACCTTCCATAAATTCCTGAACCGATCCTTTTTTCTAACGAGGTTGATATAGTTTTCTATCTCCTCAGCAGAAAAATTTGTTGAAAAATACAGGTAGATAATAATGTCAGCAAGTTCACTACGATTAATACCAATTTTCTTGATTTCTGGTCTGTTTAACAGAGCCGAAACTTCTTCCTCTATTGCTTGTTCAGTTATAATTCCGTTGTCCTCGAGAGCATCAAGAAATGTGCTTCTCATCTCCCGAATCAACGATCTGTACCGGCAAATCTTCAACAACAAATCTGAAATCTTTAAAATGGAGGGTAAGCAGACAGACTTTTCATAATCAGCAGATATTTTACTCGACATAAAAACTAAACCCACCCTCTTAACTTACAAGCTTCAGCAACCCTAGCCACGCTAACCAGATAAGCTGCCTCTCTCATGTTTACTTTCTCTTTAACGCTCATTTCCTTCACAGCCCTGAAAGCTCTTTTCATTGTTTCATCCAACCTCCAATGTACCTCCTTCTCTTCCCAGTAAAAATTGTACGTATTTTGCACCTGTTCAAAGTAGGATACCGTCACTCCACCTGCGTTGGCTAGAAAATCTGGTAAAACTATAATCCCCTTGTCGAAAAGTATAGAATCAGCATCTGGGGTAGTGGGCCCGTTTGCAAGTTCACAAATTATTCGAGCTTTAACATTGTCAGCGTTGTTCTCTGTTATCACATTTTCGAGAGCAGCAGGGAAAAGCACAGCGACATCTAATGAAAGCAGTTCATCGTTAGTTATCTGCTCACCATCACTATAACTTGCAACAGTACCATACAATTTTTTGTGTTCAATTAAGTCCTTAATCCTCAATCCCTTTGGATTATAAATCCCGCCTTTAGAATCAGAAACAGCCACAAGCTTTAAACCAAGCAGTTTTTCACCAAGGAGCGCCGCAAATTGTCCTGCATTGCCGAAACCCTGAATAGCCATCGTCTTCCCTTGCAGGCTTATACCCTCAACCTTAGCTGCTTCTCTCAGCACATAAATACCACCTCTGGCAGTAGCATCAAATCTTCCAGGAGATCCCCCAATTGACAATGGTTTACCGGTTATAACCCCCGGATGATGACTCCTCACAATGGTTTCATACTCGTCCATCATCCATGCCATTATTTGTGGATTGGTATAGACGTCTGGAGCAGGGACATCTTTGTCCACTCCCAATACATCGGCAATAGCCCTGACGTATGCTCGAGCCAACCTTTCCTTTTCACCATCAGACATTTCTTTAGGATTACAAACAATCCCGCCTTTGCCTCCTCCCAGTGGAATATCTACAACAGCAGTTTTCCATGTCATCCAAGCCGCGAGAGCGCGAACGGTATCAATCGTCTCATCGGGATGCCACCTGATACCTCCTTTAGCCGGTCCCCTAGCCGTGTTATACTGCACCCTAAAAGCTTTAAATATTTTAGTCGATCCATCATCCATCTTTATCGGCAGGGTACAATGATATTCCCTCATTGGCCATCTGAGAAATTCATGAGTTGCTGGGTCTAGGCCTAATCTTACAGCAGCTTTATCCAATTCATGTTGAGCAATTTTGAAGGGATTTAAACCTGATTCCATTTATAAGCCCCTCCTAATCATAGATTACATTAAGTACGAGGTTGATTCGGCAATGCTCTACTATCCCATCGTCAACTGTCATCCTACCTTCCTAACCATTGCCACCAAAGAGGCTAAGTTATCTTTCAACAATTCCATCTGACTACGGAGATCTTCTGCTGATGATGCCAATTCCTCGGCATAGGAAGCATTTTGTTGAACAACACTATCAATTTCTGAAACCGCTTTGTTAATTTGATCTACACCATCAGCCTGTTCTTGAGAAGCCACAGAAATTTCTCCCATAAGCTCCTGTATCTTTCTTGTGCTTTCGTCCACTTTACCAAAGGCCGTTTCAGTAGTTTTTACGTATTCCCTGCCTTCGTAGACTTTTTTAATGGTATTTTCTATAAGCTGAGAGGTATTCTTTGCGGCTTCTGCAGATCTCATGGCAAGAGTTCGAACCTCATCAGCCACCACTGCAAATCCCGCTCCGGCTTCACCCGCTCTAGCAGCCTCAACCGCAGCATTAAGTGCAAGAAGATTGGTCTGAAAAGCTATCTCATCTATCGTTTTTACAATGTTTCCGGTTTCTTCACTTGCTTTGGTTATCTCCTCCATTGCCTTTACTAGAGAATTAACGGCCTCATTAGCTTCCTTCACCACTGTAGCCGTTTGTAAAACCAGATTATTTGCCTGCCTGGCATTTTCCGAGTTTTGCTTTGCCATCGACGCCATTTCTTCTAGAGCGGAAGCAGTTTGTTCTATGGACGCTGCTTGTTGAGAGGCACCATCGGCAAGATTAGTCCCCGCTTCGGATATTTCCTGAGAAGCCCTATCAATCTTATCCGTAGTTTGTTCAAACACTTCTGTAACTTCATTCAATCTGCTAATCAATGTTCGACTTGTGGCTACACTCAATGCAACAATTAATACCACGCTAATCAAAAGAATGACAAATGTCATGATCATACCGTTTTTTGCATCAGACGCGATATTTTCCGACGTTTTGGCAAGGTGATCTCTCATGAGAGAAATTATCGTATTCAAATCGCCAATAATCTCCGTATAAACTTTAAAAACCTTTTTAGCTTCAAGCCCCTCATAAGAAGATCTTACAATTTTTAAAAAAATCGTTTCTCCCTTTTTCCATAAAGCCGAATTTTTCATGGATACGAATCTGTCTCTAACGTCACTTGGCATTGTTAAAATAGGCGAATTAACCGAGGCCTTAAATGTGCCCCAAGAGGAAACAAGAAAATTTAGTTGTTCATCTGTCGGTATTTTTTTAGATGCCACGAAGGAAGAACCTCGTCCTCTGAATCTCCCAAGATTCTCCTTTGCTATTTCGAGGAGAATCGAAGTTTCAAGATTAGCACCAATGCCACCAATACTTTTTTGTGAGGCTATTTCTTTGTCAATCTTTATAATGTTGTCAATCAGGGCGGTATATCCTGCAAAAACCTTGTCAACGGATTGATGGCTGTTTACCATTTTCCGAAGATTTTTTAGCTCATCGAGAGCATCAAACAGCTTTTGCTTTATATTGTCTGATATGGCCGCCTTTTTTACAACTTCTGGTAAAATACCTACTGATTTATTCGTTGCGCTTCTCAGTTTTTCAATATCAGCTTTAGACGCCCCACCGGCTAGAAAAACTGCTGACATTCCTCTCTCTTTTTGAAGATTCGTCATAATATCAGAAAGTTGTGCCATAAGCTTTACGTTAGATACCACATGCCTTGCAGTTTTAAGGTCTACCCACTTTGACTGAATTAATGGAATCGCAAAAGCTATCATCGCTATGATGGGAAGTAATGTTAAAACAAATACTCGTCGTCCAATAGTCCAGTTACTCATAAGCATACACCTCCCCCTGATAATTAAGCCAGATCATTTGGTTATTTATCCAATTTCCCGCAAAAAAGCAGAATATGTCAATCATAATTCACATTATAAACAAGCAATCCATCCTAAATTTCGACATTATGAAATAAAGACATTATTAAGATAAACATTGTAGTGCTTTCAGGAAATTGAGATAAACCAAATATAAAATACAATATCAGCCTCCTGACAAGCTTGACACATTTTCGGCAGGCTATAGAATGCTCAGACAAAATTTGTTGAGGCCGTATTTAAAATGGTGGTAATTGCTAAATCTACGGAGCAAAATCACGGGTGATTGTTCAAAATGAAAATACGCAGTTAAGGAGAGAATGGTATGGCAACGGTTGCTGAAAAAATCAAAGAACTCCGAGAACGAGAAGCCAAGATAAAGGAAATGGGCGGGCCAAAAGCGGTCGCCAAGCAACACGAACGAGGCAAGCTTACAGCAAGAGAACGCATTGAGTACTTTTTTGACCCCGGTACATTTCAGGAACTGGATATTTTTGTGAAACATAGAGGTACTCTTTTTGGTTTGGACAAGATGGAAATTCCCGCAGATGGGGTTGTTACTGGGTACGGGAAAGTCAATGGTCGAGAAGTTTTTGCCTTTTCACAGGATTTCACCGCTAGAGCTGGAACACTCGGCGAAATGCACGCAAAAAAAATATGCAAGGTCATGGATCTTGCTCTAAAGGCCGGAAAACCTCTCGTAGGATTCAACGATTCTGGGGGCGCTCGAATTCAGGAAGGTGTGGATGCCCTCTCCGGCTACGGACAGATCTTTTACAGGAATGCCATAGCCTCGGGAGTAATACCTCAAATTTCAGCAATAATGGGGCCATGCGCCGGAGGAGCCGTGTATTCACCGGCCATGACCGATTTCGTTTTCATGGTTAAAAACAGTAGTTATATGTTCATTACCGGACCAGATGTCATAAAATCCGTCTTAGGAGAAGTAATTACTCAGGAAGACCTTGGTGGTGCAATGGCTCACTGTTCAAAAAGCGGGGTTGCACACTTTGCCTGCGAAAACGACAAACATGCAATTGATATGATAAAACAATTGCTAAGCTACCTCCCTGACAACAACATAGAAGACCCGCCCTATGTTGCTCCCAAAGATGATCCAAACAGAATCAGCCCAGCGTTGGATTCAATAATCCCGGATAATCCTATGGGAGCCTATGATGTAAAAGATGTCATAAAAGAAATTGTCGATGATGGTGATTTCTTCGAAGTGCACGAATATTATGCTCAAAATATGGTTGTAGGATTTGCACGCCTTAATGGCCATGTAATAGGAATAATAGCAAACCAGCCAAAGGTACTTGCAGGATGCCTTGACATTGATTCGTCAGACAAAGCAACTAGATTTATTCGCTTTTGTGACGCCTTTAACATTCCTCTTTTGACTTTGGCTGATGTCCCAGGCTATTTGCCCGGCAAGCAGCAGGAATGGGGTGGTATAATCAGACACGGCGCAAAACTCCTGTGGTGTTATTCTGAAGCCACTGTACCCAAGATGACCTTAATTTTGAGAAAAGATTATGGCGGCTCATATTTAGCAATGTGCTCCAGAGATCTTGGCGCTGATTTAGTTTTTGCATGGCCTACTGCTGAAATTGCTGTCATGGGTGCAGAAGGAGCGGCGAATATCATCTTCCGTAAAGAAATTCAATCAGCTCCGGATCCAGAAGCAAAGAGAAAAGAAAAAATCGAAGAATACAGAAACCTTCTCTATAATCCCTATATCGCAGCTTCCAGAGGATATATCGATCGTGTCATAGTCCCAAGCGAGACTAGACCAAGGTTAATTGAGGCTCTAGAGCTACTAAAATCCAAAAAACAAGCACTACCTCCTAAAAAGCACGGTAATATACCTATGTAAGAAAGGAAATAACATTGAGGGCACGTCTTTGTGCCCTCTTTTTGGATTATGCACCCTCAAGGAAATTAAATGGAAGCTTTAAGCTGGCATAAATGGCTGGTTGATCTGAGGCGTTATTTCCACTCCCACCCGGAGCTTGGCTTTCAGGAGCACAAAACGTCCCAGAAAATTCGGGAAATCCTTGAAGAACTGGAGGTTAAGTACCATTACCCCATTGCAGAAACGGGAATTGTTGCCTTCCTGGAAGCGGAAAATCCAGGTGTCACTCGAGCATTCAGAGCAGACATGGATGCACTTCCCATACAGGAACAAAATAACGTTTCTTATAAGTCATGCCACAAAGGCATTATGCACGCTTGTGGTCATGATGGCCACATAACAATTGCTCTCGGGATCATAAAAAATCTGGTTGAAAATTCGTGGCAAAAAAAAGGAAAAGGCAGGATCTTGTTTTTCTTTCAGCCTGCTGAAGAAGGGGGTGGTGGAGCAGCAAAAATGCTTGATAGCGGGCTCTGGGACAATGAAAACCTGAAAGCCATCTATGCTTTTCACATGAATCCTGGCCTGGAACTTGGCAGTGTGGGAATAGCTTCTGGAATAAGCAATGCTGCATCGGAAATGTTTGAAATAAAAGTAATCGGATCGGGAGGACATGGGGCACACCCTCATGCAGCTACCGATACCATACTGGCGGCTTCAAATCTGATTGTGCAGCTGAATCACATTGTCTCAAGATCAGTAAATGCACTGGATTCAGCCGTTATATCGGTTGGAAGCATTCACGCCGGACAAGCACCCAATATATTGCCCTCAGAAACAGTCATAACCGGAACAATAAGAAGCTTTCGAAAAAAAGTGAAAGATGTCATACACACACGAATGTATGAAATATGCCAAGGAACAGAGGCTGCTTATAATTGTAAAGTGGAGCTATCAATTTCAGAGGGATACCCTGTCCTTGAAAACGATAAAAACCTTGTAAAACTGGTAAAAAAAATCGCGAGAAGGCTTCTTGGGAGAAATGCTGTAAGGGAAGAATCGCCCAGGATGGGATCTGAAGATTTCGCCTATTTTGCAAGAAAATGGCCTGGAGTTTTAATCTACCTTGGCTGTGCTTTTCCTGACGAATCCACAAAAAGGCTTTTACATTCTCCCTATTTCGATTTTGATGAAAGAGTCCTTGACATCGGGGTAAAGCTTGGAACGGAGATACTTCTCTTTCATGATTCGGAAAATTAGATTCTCCGGAGAGAATAATTTCTCCCATTAATGCGTACAAGATATGTTTTTTCTTCTTCAGACCACTCCAAAAGGCGGGCAAATTCATAATAGGCAACACGACCAAAGCGGGCAACGAGGTTTTTCCGTGTAGCTTTGCAGTAAATAGCCGAATCATCCTTTATAAACAGTGTTTCGGGTCTCAGATCTTCGATTCTACCATCAGTTAGTTCAATCCTAACCCTTTTTACTTCTCCCGTATCAGATAATTCGATATGAACATATTTTACCCATAAAGGAGCATCAGCAACTCTAACGGGATGAACCTCTCCCTCGCACTTAACAAAATACCGGTTTCCATCCCGATACAGGCTTCGGCTGAGAAGTTTAAACAAATCCCAATCGTTTACAGGATTTCCTTCACAGAACCAGTTCCCATTTTCATCTATGAAATAATCATATATGTGCTTCTGGTCTTTTGGTATGCTCATCTCCGAAATTCCTCCGAAAAAAGCACAACATCCTGGATGGACTCCATTCCACATAAAATCATAACCAACCTGTCAACCCCCAAAGCAATACCTGCAGAGTCTGGCATTGTTTCAAGAGCAATTAGGAAATCCTCTGGCATTCTCAAATCCGGAAGTCTTTTCCTTTTTCTTTCATGTAGAACTCTAACAAAACGTTCACGCTGTTCAACCGGATCGTTCAACTCGGAAAATCCGTTGGCTAGTTCGATTCCACCCCAGTAAACTTCAAACCGTTCACACACTCGGGTATCGCTGGCCTTTAATTTAGCAAGAGCCGCTTCAGATGCCGGATAATCTTTGATAATGCAAGGAGTTGGCCACCCTAGCTTGGGTTCAATCAATTCTACAAGATCCTTATAAAACCTATCCTCGTCAAAGTTAACAACAGGATCCCAGCCCGCCCATCTAGAAAAGGCTTCTCTAACAGTCATCACATTCCACTTTTCATTATAAACCAATTTTCTCCCTTTAAAGTTTACCCCCCCTCGTAGTTCCAAAGCATCTCCAATATATCTTATCAAATCCTGACAATCGACCATGATGTCAATGTATGTGGCACCTGCTCTGTACCATTCAACTATAGTAAATTCGGGAAGGTGGTTGCGGCCGTATTCACCTTTTCTAAAAACCTTGCAAATCTGAAAAATTTTATTGTATCCGGAGGCTAACAATTTCTTCATGTGCAATTCTGGGCTTGTTATCAAATAGCCCAGATCACACTTAACGGGTTCAATATTCATCTCCGGTATAGGACTGGACAATATGGCAGGTGTTTCAACTTCAAGGAAATCCCTCTCATAAAAAAAACGGCGAAGGGCATAAATAATATCCCTCCGCCTTTCCAAAACGCTTTTCTCAACCATCATTTTGCTGAAGTTCTTTCAACGTAACTTCCGCTTCTTGTATCTATTTTCAGAACATCCCCTTCTTCTATAAAAAGGGGCACCTGTACCTTGTAACCTGTTTCAAGAGTCACCGGTTTCGTGGCACCAGATGCCGTATCACCCTTAACACCTGGTTCAGCCTTCACAACTTTTAATTCAACAAAATTGGGCAAAGACAGCCCAATAGGTTTATCTTTGTAAAAAAGCATGTTAACTTTCAGGTTCTCTGTCAGGAAGTTTGTTACATCCCCGAGTTGCTCAGAGGTCATTTCAACCTGCTCGTATGTGGTCATATTCATGAAATAATATCTATCTCCATCTTTATAGAGATATTCAACTTCCTGTTCATCGATATCGGCTTCGACAAATTTATCACCTGACCTGTAAGTCTTATCAAACTGAACGCCAGTTATTAGATTTTTTAACCTACACTTATAAAGCGCTTGCCCTTTACCGGGTTTTGTAAATTCAAAATCGACAATGAGGTAAGGCTCCCCATCAATTTCAAGTTTGAGCCCTTTTCTCAAATCGCTAGCACTTAAAGTTGCTCCCATATCCTATCCTCTTTTTTTGTTTCGTTATTATTCATTGAACTACCTGCATTTTGGGTATAATAAGAATACTCGCTTTTAATGGTCAAGTCCTTTAGATTTGTTAATCAACAATCAGGGAAATCTTTGCAATGAAAAACGCTTCTTCCTACTGCAATTACAATGTAGCTTTCAAAGGCTATGACTCTATACGAAAACCTGTGGGCATTTCAGAAACTGTGGACCTTCTGAAGAAAGTAAAGGCTCAAACCCATGAGATAACTCTACTGGAAGGTGGATTTGGTACTGGAGCATGCACCGAAATAATCTGCAACCACGTAAAGGCAGTCTATGGGGTTGAAGGTTCGGAAGAAGGCTGCAGAAAGGCTCATTCGAAACTGTGTCAATGTTCAAATGTGTTTTTACTTCTTGGAAACATTCTAGCGCTTCCCTTTGTGGATAGCTCCTTTGATGCCTACATGGTTCACCAGGTCATCCATCATCTTAACTCGGCAGATAATTTTCGGGAACTTAAACTCTTTCTAAAAGAGGCATTCAGGGTTCTCAAATCTAACGGAATTATCATTATAAACACATGCACACCGGAACATATAGATCCCGATAATGGAGTTTTTTGGAGTTACAAATTCATTCCCAAGGCTGCTGGTGAGTTGAAAAGAAGATATATCCCTCTTGATGAATTAAAAGAATCCCTTCGACAAGCTGGATTTACTGAAATAGACACCAAAAAGGCAACCGGTAGATTTTTTAAAGATTCCTACTATCAAAATCCTCTTAGTGTTACCGACATGGAGTTTTGCAAAGGAGACTCCGTGTATTGTTTCCTTACTGAGGAAGAAATCTCAAAAGCCAATGAACAAATAACTCAGGCTTGCAGAGATGGAAGTGTATTTGAAGAGATGGAAAGAGCGAATAAGAGGTTTGAAGACATTGGGGAAGCGGTTGTAGTTTACGGCCTTAAAAGATGATTGTTAACCAACCTAACGAAAGAGTGAGGGGCAGCCATGAGTGATGTCATTATGGTAAAGGCAAGAGAAATATTGGATTCCAGGGGCAATCCAACAGTCGAAGCCGAAGTTTGGCTCGAAACTGGCTATTTTGGAAGAGCTGCCGTTCCGTCCGGTGCATCAACCGGCTCCAAAGAAGCCTTGGAACTTAGAGACGGGGACGACAAACGATACTTAGGTAAAGGCGTAACTCAAGCCGTTAGAAACATCAACGAAGAAATAAGCCCCAAACTCATAGGACTGGACGCACACGACCAGGTGAGAATAGATCGTTTTCTTATCGAACTCGATGGCACGGAAAACAAAAGCCGTCTTGGAGCCAATGCTATTCTTGCTGTTAGTATGGCTGTTGCTAGGGCTGCATCGGAAGAGCTTGGATTGCCACTTTATAGATATCTTGGCGGCGTAGGTGCCTATCTCCTTCCAACTCCGATGATGAACGTTCTAAATGGTGGAAAGCACGCTGATAACAATCTGGACATTCAAGAGTTTATGATTGTCCCTGTGGGCGCTCCAACATTTAGAGAAGCCCTGCGCATGGGAGCCGAAACTTTCCACAACCTCAAAAAAATTCTGAAATCTAGGGGGTTAAACACTGCGGTAGGAGACGAAGGCGGATTTGCCCCTAACCTGTCATCTAACGAAGAAGCACTGGAAGTTCTCATGGAAGCTATAAACAAAGCTGGCTATGAACCAGGGAAAGATATTTATATCGCTATAGACGCGGCAGCCAGTGAATTTTATGAAGATGGAATATACAAGCTGGCAGCTGAAAAAGTTCCCGAAAAAAGTGCTGATGATCTGGTAGCCTATTACGAAGAGATGGTAAATAAATATCCCATTATATCTATTGAAGACGGCATGGCAGAAGACGACTGGGAAGGATGGAAAAAACTCACCGAAAAGCTTGGTCACAGAGTCCAAATTGTAGGTGATGACATATTTGTAACAAATACTAAGATACTAGCACGAGGTATAGAGGAAGGAGTGGCCAATTCAATACTCATAAAACTAAATCAGATCGGCACTATAACGGAAACCTTAGAAGCAATCGATATGGCGCACAAGGCTTCATATTCTTGTGTAGTTTCTCACAGATCCGGTGAAACCGAAGACACAATCATAGCAGATCTCTCGGTAGCAGCCCGAACAGGACAGATAAAAACGGGCTCTCTTTCTAGAACAGACAGAATAGCTAAGTACAACCAGCTGCTGAGGATTGAAGAAGAACTTGGCTCTTCGGCAGTTTACGCAGGTTTGAGTACATTCTCCAGAAGGTAGCTCACAGAGCAGTGGCGATGGCGGGCTCCATCCTGCTATCGCCCGAAAGAGAGATTTTTGCTATATTTTTTTGCTTTGCCAATTTCGGTTGTATTTGCAGGCAGTCTGTGCATCTGAGGAGGATAAGTATGTCTAGCAGCAAAGGAAAAGGTACTCTCTGCGTGCAGGGAGTTCGAAAACCGACGGAATTTCCATGGGGAAGTGTAAATATACCGGCATGCTACACATCTACTTTTGCCTTCAAGAACACAAAATCACTGATTGAATACCTTGAAGGAAAATCGGAACACTTCATCTATACAAGGTATTCCAACCCTACTGTGGAGTTGGTGGAAGAACAAATTGCAGAACTCGAAGGCGGAGAAAGATCAATTCTTTTTTCGTCTGGAATGGCGGCGTTGAGTACCACCTTTCTGGGGTTGTTAAACTCAGGAGATGAAATAATAAGCATTAGGGATGTATATGGAGGTACTTATCACTTATTTACATCTGCCCTTCCAAAGTGGAATATTAAGGTTAATTTTGTAAATTCATTTGACGAAATTGAAAAGATCTACAACAAAAACTGTAAAGTACTTTTCTTTGAAACCCCTACAAATCCCCTCCTGAAAATTTACAGCCTTAAAGACGCGGCAAAGATTGCTAAAGATTTTGGAATGCTATCTGTAATAGATAATACCTTTGCTACTCCTTACAACCAAAACCCGTTAAAATGGGGCATTGATATTGTTGTTCACAGCGGAACCAAATATCTAGGAGGACACAGCGATATTACATGCGGTGCAGTTGTTGGGCCGTCTGAATTACTGGAGCCAATTTATAAGATGAAGAAGGTTTTAGGCGGAAGTTTAGATCCTCATTCGGGTTATCTTCTATACAGGGGTATCAAAACGCTAGGTGCTAGAATGGCTCAGCACAACCAAAACGCAATGAAAATAGCCCAATACCTGGAAAGTCATCCAGCTGTTACCAATGTCTATTATCCTGGATTGGCTGCTCATAATGGTCATCAAATAGCTTGTGAACAAATGACGGGTTTTGGCGGCATGGTAACCTTTGAAGTGTCTTCAAGAGCCTCAGAAGTAGTTGACAGGTTAAAGACATTCATTCTTGCCGTAAGTCTTGGCGGGGTAGAAAGCTTAGTTTCCCAGCCTATCTATACCAGCCATTATGGAATACCGGAAACTGATTTACGTAAGATGGGAATAACACCAGAAATGATACGATTATCCATAGGAATTGAAAATCCGGAGGATTTCATAGCGGACCTTGAGCAGGCCCTGCAAATTTTGACAGCATAATGGATATGAGAATATCTTTCCGATTATCTTGAGGCTTTTCAAGTACGTGTTTGTACAGATAATGCAAGATCTTTCCTACTTGCGGACCTTCTTTCAATCCCAAGATTTCCATGACATCATGGCCATTAATTGCCAGGTCCTTCACAGAAAACAGTCTATGACGCCTTATTTGCTCATAAATACGATCCCGTAGAACTTCAACTTCATGAATATCTGCACCGTTTTTTGTGCCGTGAGAAATTCTATCAGCCTTTATAAGCTCCAGAAAGTCGTCAATAAGGTCCTCCCCAAGGCGTGAAATAAGCCTTCTAATGGCGCTATCAGACCATCTGTCGAAACCATAAACCATGTGATTACGAACTAATATACAAACATCATCAATCAAAGCCGAAGAAACACGCCACCGCGTTAAAACTTCCCGAGCTATTAGTTCACTTTCTTTTTCATGGCCATAAAAATGAAATTTACCTCCTTTGCGTATCCTGCATCTTGCCTTTCCAATGTCATGAAAAAGAGCAGCGAGGCGAACTCTTAGCTTGGGGGTAACGTTAGCAACTGTGTGCAAAATATGATAATAAATGGAATACTTATGAAATTCATTTTGCTTTTTTCTCCAGCCTTCCAGTATTTCGGGAAAAAAGTACGGGAAAGCATTTACCTTTCTAAGAATTTCAAAAGCCTCAAAAACCTCAGCACCGAGCAAAATTCTAAACATTTCTTCTCGTATGCGTTCGATAGCTACTCGGGAAATACCGGGTGCCACGGTCTTCATTGCTTGCAAGGTGGAGGGAACTATTTTAAAACCAAGCTCCGAAACAAACCTGGCCGCTCGAATAATTCTAAGAGGATCTTCACTAAATCTCTCTTCTGGCTTAAGAACCGCCCTTAACTTCTTCCGCTTTAAATCTTTTATACCACGAAAGGGATCTAATAATTTTCCAGAAGGATACTCAACGGCCATAGCATTAATAGTGAAATCTCGCCTCGCAAGGTCAGATTCTATGTCCCCCGATTCTGTTGTTTTCCGAATGTCCGTAACCTCTACAATGTACTTATCTACAATCACATCCAGTATCCCAAATCGAGCCCCTAACGGAATAGTTTTGAAACCAGATTTTTTCAAATCATCAAAGCTCGCATCTGTTGCTATGTCCCAATCCTTAGGGGGTTTACCCATCAGAAAATCACGCACAACACCCCCAACCAACCAGACAGAAAAACCTCGCTCCACAATCCACTCAAAAAAGGAAACCAATTTTAATGGTATTGATAATTCCCCTATCTCAGTGGAAAATGCTAGAATATTTGTTCCTTTTGGGTATTCGTATTTCTGAGTCATAACCTCAACAAGGAGTAAAGATGGACATTCTTAATGTATTTAAATATCACTTTCACACATCTGGTGTAGATACTTACCTGTTTTTGCCACCCCTGGTTATGCTTGTCATATCATCTTGTACTTCAATGGGTGGCGTATCCGGGGCATTTATTTTGCTTCCTTTTCAAATGAGTGTTCTCCATTACACAACTCCAGGGGTCAGCGCAACCAATTTCGTTTACAATATAATTTCTATTCCCGGTGGAGTATATCGCTATATTCGAGATGGTAAATTCTCCAAAGTAATCTTTATGGCTCTAATGGTGGGCACCTTACCCGGGGTTTTTCTTGGCTATTACATACGCATCAAATATCTTCCAGATCCACAAAAATTTAAACTGTTCGTTGGCTTTGTATTGATATATCTTGGAACCAGAACATTACTAAGTGCGTATAGCGAAATAAGGCCAGGAAATAACCGGACAAACAAATTTCCACCCCACAAATCAGGACGCATAACCGAGGAAAAATTTGGTATGAAATCAACTGTTTATTTCGACAATGAACCATACAGTTTTTCCGTTGTACCGATAGTATTAGCGTCTCTTATCGTCGGAGTAATAGGGGGCGCATACGGAATTGGAGGGGGAGCCCTTATGGCACCTTTTCTTGTGTCCGTAATAAAACTCCCCGTTTTTATTGTATCTGGAGCCTCCCTGTGCTCAACCTGGGTAACTTCAGTTGTTGCAGCACTATTTTATGCCTTTGGACCACTGACTACAGTAAAAGCAAATGCTTCACCGGATTGGCTATTAGGCAGTCTTTTTGGATTTGGAGGATTTCTGGGTATTTATATTGGAGCAAGACTGCAGCGCGTTGTGCCTGGAGTAATTATTAAAATTATACTGGGAGTAACCATAACCGGTGTCGCGTTAAAATATTTGTGGCCTCTTGTTGATAATATCATTATGCGATAGGAGGCAGATAAAAATGTTCTTCTTCATTGGCGGAATTCAGCCAAAGACTGTTACACTGGACGAGACTCCAAAAGTGTGCCCATCCTGCGGTTTGCAACAAGCTAAACTGAAAAGAATTGATCATTACTTTAGTTTGTTTTTTATTCCTCTCTTCCGAGTAAAAAAAGGAGAACCCGTGCTCATGTGTGAAAACTGCAATTTTGTCGCATCTCCTGATCAGGCAGAAGCCTTAACCCACATAGCTCACCGCACCAAACAATACTGTCCGTCATGTGGTTATGTTTTGGATCCGTCATTTAACTATTGCCCCAGATGCGGAACAAAAGTATAAGCATGGGTGAACAAATGCTACGCTAAATTTTTACAGGATGGTAGGCGTATGAAACATAAATGTCAGGTTATACCTTTTCCACAGGTTGCAAGTCCCAACATAACGGAACTTTTAGAAGAATTCCTATACGATCAGTCATTAAGACTCAAAGAAGGAACTATGAGGCAATACCGGGTTGTTGTGGAACTTATGAGACACTGCCTGGATAGCTATGGCCCAAATTTCCTCTCAGATGCTGAATACCAACTTTTTGAAAAATTATACAATTACAAAGGACTTGAGTTCTGCTCTGTATTTGGCGCTGAAAAAATCATAGCGATCGTGCCCACATTTCTGGGCGAATTCATGATAAGAAAGGTTGCAGCCTCAGAGTCCCTTCTGAGATCATCTGGAACGGTAACAAAAAAACTATCAAAATGGCTTGCTGAAAAGGGCTATGTGGGAAAAGCCAGAGCAAATAAGGCTATAAGGTTTGCAGCGGAAGCATCCAAGGTACTTCCCGCAGCAGAAAGATTAGCACGGCTTCTCTATGAATATGCACATAATCACACCCCAAGATTCTGGAGTGTGGAAATCGATGATTTTTTTACAATAGAGGAAATCTTGCCGGGAAGGTTGATTTTATCGAGTCTTTCATCAGAAATAGAACTGGTTGAAATCAGACTTCCTGACGAGATATTGAAACATTGTAAACCCGGCTGGCATGTAAATCTCCTCCTGGGGAAAACCCCAAGAGGATGGCAAATAATAGAGACAGGTAATGTTTATCCGAACCTGTAGTGAAACTATTTAAATGTTACCTGCGCTCATCCTTTCCTTAAAAATCCTAGTGTAGGTCTCGCGCAGGCTGTCGGGTATATCTTTTTGCATTTCCTGGGGTTTTTCCTCCAAGCTTATAGCTTCTTCAGGACAAGTAGGCACACACAATCCGCATCCTATACACCGGTCTTTGTCAAGAACAGCGTATTCATCACCCAGAGTGATTGCCTCCATCTGACATCTATCCACACAGGTTCCACATAAAACACACTTTTCGACATCTATATTGGCAAGATATCTGGACACAACAAAATAAGCCGGCTTTGGAAGTTTTTTGATATTTTTCAGAACCTGACAACAACACCCACAGCATGTGCAGATATTTACTATTCTTTTGCTATTAGATGGTTGCAAAACTCTGGCGTCTTTTTCTGCTTCCTCTAGAATCTTAATCGCCTCTTCAGCACTTATTTTGCGACCAATTCCGTTGTCAATGTAATATTGAGCCCCAAGACCAAAAATAAGACAGGATTCCAATGGTCTTGAACACCCCTCCCCTGTGAGCTGATGTTCCTTCCTGCAAATGCAAGGAGCAACAGCAATAAGTTCCTGTTCTTCTACCAATTTTTTTGCCTCATCATAAGGCATTATGGATTGAACCGCGGATAGAGCGCCCGGAATTGGAACCACCCTAAGCTGAGGGGTTTTTAATTTAGTAAGATGTTGAAAGAAATAAGGAATATATTCCCTGACATCTTTGACCAAATTTGGGTCAAGATCATTAACGTGATATTCCCAGATTCCAATTATGAACTGAGCAGTCATATACAGCCGATGTTCTCCCTTACGAACCCTGAATATCAGACCCTTTTTAGCCATGTCTTCAAGCATTTTTGCAACGTCATCCCGATTCATGCCACTCCTGGTAGCTATTTCATTCACGCTTTCAGGTTTCAAAGTGAGACAACACGCAAGTCGAGCTTCATCAGGAGAAAACAACTTTTTCAGGATCCTCATCTCAACCCCATCAGGAGTTCTGGGAAATCCGGCCGGCAATTTATTCAAGTGCTCCGCAAGTTTTTCATAAACACCGTCGGTGTTCCTCATAACGCCTCCTCCAGATTTTATGAATGATCATTCAATATGTCTATTCAGCTTTAACAAAAGAAGCCTTCTATATCAAACAAACAAATACGAAAAATTTCTTGCTGGAAAGAGTTTCAAACATTTTTGTATTTCAAAAATTTTGGCTATTGGTTACATAGTTTAGGCATTTTAAAAAGATAAAGTATAGGAGGGAGAGGATAGTGCTCATGAGCGAGGTAATTCTTAATTGTAAAGGTCTTGCCTGTCCAGCACCAGTTCTTAAAACAAAAGAAGCAATTGAAAGGAAACAGCCGGAAAAGATAACGGTTATTGTGGACAATCCAGCAGCCAGAGAAAACGTTAAAAGAATTTTGGAAAAGTCGGGCTACATCTGCGAAATAAACGAATTGGAAAACGAATTCACCGTATCAGGAATCTTAAAAGGAGAAGGTATTGAGCAGGAAAGTTGTCCGGTATGTCTTAGCGATGCTTCCCAGACCAAAAAATTTCTAGTCCTTATAGGGACAAATAAACTAGGTTCTGGTAGCGATGAACTTTCCGAAAAACTTATGATAAACTTCATATCAACCCTCAAAGAAATGCTACCCAACCTATGGCGTATTGTGTTTCTTAACTCTGGAGTCTTCTTAACAACGCAGGATTCCAAGGTTATTTCAACGTTGAAAGAACTTGAAGAAAGGGGTGTGTCCATTCTTGTTTGCGGTACGTGCCTAAACTTCTATGGAATTATGGACCAAAAAGAAATAGGAGAAACAACGAACATGCTGGATATTGTTACTTCAATGGAAATCGCAGATAAGGTAATCTCCATCACCTGACGACATGAGAATATGATGGAAACAAAAAGAAAAAACATAGAGCTGGCCAAGATGGTAAAAGCTGCTGGTTGAGCTGCCAAGGTGGGGCCAGGGGTCCTGGCTGAATTGTTAAAAGAATTGCCGTTTCGAGAAGACCCTCGTCTATTAGTTGGGCATGAACAATCAGATGATGCCGGTGTGTACATTTTGTCTGATGAAACGGCTATTGTGCAAACTATTGATTTTTTTACACCAATTGTAAATGATCCCTATGATTTCGGCCGTATAGCCGCTGCAAACGCTCTGAGCGACGTTTATGCCATGGGTGGTACCCCCATTACAGCAATGAACATCGTGTGTTTTCCCGTAAAACACTTAGACCTACATTATTTGAAAGAAATCCTAAAAGGCGGACTTAATAAAATTCATGAGGCCGGGGCAGTACTGGTTGGTGGACACAGCATTGAAGACGAAGAAATCAAATACGGATTATCAGTCACGGGGATTGTTCATCCAAACAAAGTTATTACAAATTCGGGCGCTAGACCTAACGATGCGTTGATCTTAACCAAACCAATCGGAACAGGAATTCTTGCCACCGGTCTCAAGGGTGGCATAATAACTGAAGATGATATGTTTGAAGCTATTGAATGGATGGCGGCTTTAAACAAAGAAGCATCTGAGATCATGCAAGACTACAGTGTTTCAGCCTGTACCGACATAACCGGATTTGGTCTTATTGGGCATACGCTTGAGATGGCTCGGGCAAGTAGTGTCACAATTGAAATATCAGCCAGCCTGGTCCCTTTCTATCCAAAAGCTTATGAACTGGCTTCAATGGGAATAATTCCAGCGGGGACATATTCCAACAAAAGCTTCTGCGAAAAGCTGGTGGCAATAGATCCTTCTCTGGACAAAATAATGTTAGATATCCTCACAGATCCACAAACCTCGGGGGGGCTTTTAATAAGTGTAAAAGAACCAGAGGCTGAACTCATGGTAGAAAAATTAAAATCCAGAGGATTAATTTATTCATCCATCATAGGGAAAGTTAAAAAACAATCCGAGTTCAGCATCATTATTTCACCCTAAATCAGCTACTCAATATTGTCTCGTATAAATTAACGTATTTCCGAGCTGAACTGTCCCATGAAAAATCCTGCTTCATTCCTCTTTTCTGAATATCCACCCATTTTTCGGTTTCGAATAATTTGAAGGCTTTCTCCAATGCTTCCCAGAAATCCTTATCGGAATAATTATAAAACTTGAAACCGGTTCCCTTTTCCGGAGCAGCTTTAACGTCAATAACGGAGTCTTCCAATCCTCCAGTTGCAAAAACGACGGGTACTGTACCATATCTCAAGCTATACATCTGATTAAGACCACAGGGTTCAAAACGAGAAGGCATGAGGAAAATATCCGCACCTGCTTCAATACGATGAGCGAGGGCCTCATCAAAATCAAAAATTGCAGCGCATTGGCCAGAATATTGAGTGTTAAGCTTTCGGAAAAGGGCTTCAATATCTGGATTCCCCGTTCCCAGAACAACCAGGGCTCCTCCACTGTCAAATATTTTTGGAGCTATCGAATATATGAGATCGTAACCCTTCTGATGCGTCATCCTGCCTATTATTGCGCAAAGTGGCCTATCAATAAGATCAGGCATAAGTCCTAATTCTCGAAGGAGTTTTTTCTTGCAAACCCTTTTCCCCGCTAGGTTTTCTGCATCGTAAGGAGCAGGAATAAAGGGATCATTAGATGGATCCCATGTTTCAGCATCAATACCATTAAGTATTCCCGTAAGATGATCAGCCCTATTCCTTAAAACCCCGTCTAAACCGTACCCATGCTCAGGCGTTTGGATTTGCTTTGCGTATGTTGGACTTACAGTACTTATGTAATCACTGCACACTATACCAGCTTTAAGGAAATTACACTGCCCCCAGTATTCCATACCTTCCATGTTGAAAAAATGGTAGGGCAAGTGGGTAAGATCAAAGAAGATACCTGGAAATATCCCCTGAAAAGCAAGATTGTGTATGGTCAAAAGACTTTTTACCGAACCAAATCGTTCAACTGTTCTCCAGTGATAGACAAGATAAGGGGAAACAAGAGCAGCCTGCCAATCATGAATATGAAAGATATCCGGAATCCATTTTATGTGCATACAAAGGGAAAAGACGGCTCTGCAAAACAGAATAAACCGCTCTGCATTATCTTCATAATCACCTCGCTGTGGATCCGGATTTCCATAGAGATAACTTCTGTCAAAAAATTCGTCCTTCTCCAGGAAAAATACCTCTATTCCCTCCTCTGTCTTGCTCTTCCATATATATCCGGTAAAATGATGCACACCTACCGGGATAAAAATTTTGTCTGAACAAAGTTCCAATTTGAACTTCGTTTGCTTTATAGCTCTATAAAGAGGTAAAAATATTTTCACATCGCAACCCTGTTTTTTTAGGGCCTTCGGTAAACTCCCAACAACATCAGCTAGTCCTCCAGTTTTTACAAATGGGATAGCTTCGGAGGCACACATTAATATACGCAGAACATCCTTTTTCATTTCTTCTGCTCTCCTTTTTACTGTTTTCAATCAGAATAAGCCACTTTTCCTTTTATAACAACTCCCGGTTCATGATATATAACTTCCCCGCAAAAAATGACAGATGCCAAAATTTTTCAAGATTTTAAAGGTTACCGAAGGATGAACAGGCACAAGATTATCAGGCGCAAAACAAAAAAAATCTACATAGGAAAAGTACCTGTTGGCGGTGATGCTCCCATTGTCGTTCAATCCATGACCAATACGGATACAAGAGACTGGCAGGCAACAGTTCAGCAAATACACCGCCTCGAGGAACGTGGCTGTGAAATTGTGCGAGTTGCCGTCCCTGATATGGACGCGGCAGAGCAACTCCAAAAAATAAAAGCCAACATCTCAATTCCCATCATTGCCGACATTCATTTTGACCATCGGCTTGCCATAGCAGCATTAAACTCCAATGTTGACGGTCTGAGAATAAATCCCGGAAACATTGGAGACAGGAGCAAAATTAGGAAGATAGTTACACTGGCCAAAGACAAAAAAGTGCCTATAAGAATTGGTGTAAACAGCGGCTCTCTTGAAAAAGACCTTCTGAAAAAATACGAACGCCCCAGTCCGGAAGCACTGGTAGAAAGTGCCCTAAGGCATGTAGCACTTTTAGAAGATCAAGGCTTTGATATGATAAAAATATCCATAAAATCCTCGAATGTTATGGATACAATTGAGGCTTACCAAATTCTCTCCGAAAAAGTGGACTATCCATTACATCTTGGTATAACTGAAGCAGGTACCCTGGTACAGGGAACTGTAAAATCATCCGTAGGGCTTGGAATCCTACTCTATAATGGAATTGGTGACACCATAAGGGTTTCAATAACTGGTCCACCAGAAGATGAACTTCCCGTAGCATATGGAATTCTAAGAGCCCTCGGGCTTAGAAGCAGAGGCCCTGAAATAATTAGCTGTCCCACATGCGGGAGGACAGAAATTGATGTACTAAAACTAGCGCTGGAAGTCGAGAAAACCCTAGTTTCTTTAAAATCTCCTCTTAAAGTCGCCGTAATGGGGTGCGTGGTCAACGGTCCAGGAGAAGCAAAAGAGGCAGATATCGGCATTGCTGGTGGGCGAGGTAGCGGTATTATTTTCAAAAAGGGAAAGGTTTTAAAAAAGGTTAAAGAAGACGTGCTATTGCTTTGTTTGTTCGAACAAATAGAAGAAATGACGGGGGAAAAAATATTGTGTCGAAGCAATTGATGTTTTTCGACATCGTAGATCGAATAGTTCAATACCACCCAGAAGCCAATGTGGAACTCCTGGAAAAGGCCTATATACTAGCAGCCCGAACAG
The DNA here is from genome assembly GCA_026992355.1 of Syntrophobacterales bacterium. GTDB lineage: Bacteria > Desulfobacterota > Syntrophobacteria > Syntrophobacterales > Thermodesulforhabdaceae > JALXAE01. Next base: position 27,548 of record JALXAE010000292.1, read on the forward strand.
CCCGTAAAGGACACCGCAACAGAAATGAGAAAATCTTTTTAGAACATCCCCTGGGGGTAGCATCCATTCTTACCGACATGCGATTGGATGAAGAAGCCGTTGCAGCAGGACTTTTACATAACGTCCTGGAAGAAAGCAAGCTAACACCTGAAGAAATTGCCAAGTATACAGACAGTTCTGTCTCGCTCATCGTGGAAGGCATATCACGATTAAACAAATTGACTTACAGTAAGAAAGAAGAACAGCAAGCCGAATATCTCCGTAAAATGATTTTAGCGATCTCAAAGGATATAAGAGTTGTTCTTGTAAAGCTTGCCGATAGGATTCACACCATAAGACTGATTGATTCCAAAATAGACCAACACTCAATAAATCTCGCTCAAGAAACTCTCGACATTTATGCTCCTCTTGCCGCTAGGCTGGGTATAGAATGGATAAAAAAAGAACTAGAAAATGCTTCGTTTAAAATACTGGAACCTGATGCCTACCGCTACATCACCCAAAGACTTGCAAAGACGGAAGAAGAACGAACTGAACATATAGAACGCATCAAGTCTCTTTTGAGGGAGCTACTACAAGAGCATGGAATAAAAGGGCGAGTATTAGGACGTTCCAAGCATCTTTACAGCATTCACAGGAAAATGCTCAAAAGGCAAATAGACCTTAATAGAATCTACGACCTTGTAGCCTTTCGTATAATAGTTGATTCAATAAAAGACTGTTATGAAGTTCTAAGCATCATCCATTCAAAGTGGGAACCTGTACCTGGCAGATTTAAGGATTTCATAGCTCGCCCCAAACCAAACAGATATCAGTCCATTCATACTACTGTCATAGGCCCCGATGGTGAATTGATGGAAGTTCAAATCAGAACTGAAGAAATGGATAAGGTGGCTAATGAGGGTATCGCGGCTCACTGGGTTTATAAAGAAGGACGCCCTGTAGATCCAGCCCGCATAGAAGAAGCTCGCCGATATAGTTGGTTACGCCAGATATTGGAATGGAACAATAATCTTCAAAACACAAAGGAAATATTCAAATCAATAGATACTGACCTCTTTCCCGAAGAGGTGTACGTCTTCACGCCGCAGGGAGAAATAAAGGTTCTGCCCAGAGGATCAACGCCTGTTGATTTCGCTTATCACATTCACACAGAAGTAGGCCACAGGTGTGTTGGGGCCCGAGTGAACGGAAAACTGGTACCAATAAAATATGAGCTTCAAAGCGGTGATACAGTAGAAATTCTTACATCAAAGCAACAGCGACCCAGTCAGGACTGGCTCCAGTTTGTCAAGACATCAAAGGCCCGCAATCGAATTCGCCACTGGCTTAAAATGGCTGAGCAGGAACAGGCCATATCACTCGGCCGAGAAATGTGTGAGAAAGAATTCAAAAAGAAGGGGCTTCAATTCAGTGAGTTCATCAATTCTCAGGAGATGCTGGAGGTTGCACGGGCCTTTTCTTTAAAATCCGTCGACGATCTCCTTGCTGCGGTAGGATTCATGAAGATTTCACCCGGCCAAGTCCTGGGACGCCTGCTTCCCGAAGAAGAAAATGAACCTTCAAAAGAGGAAATATCTGAATCTTTAGAACATCAGGCAAAAGAACAAAAAAGAAAGCCTCTGACCATCAGCGAAGGCATAAAGGTCGTTGGTTCAGAAGATATCCTTACACGCCTTGCAAAATGCTGTACGCCCCTGCCCGGTGATCCCATCATAGGTTACATAACAAGAGGAAGGGGGGTTACAATTCATAAAAAAACATGCAAACACATAAAATCGGCCGAACCGGAGCGGTTAATAGAAGTTGACTGGGACACAAGTGGAGAAGATCTCTATACAACTCCATTAAGAATCTTATTCTCCAACAAAAAAGGGATGCTCGCTCACATAAGCAGCCTCCTCGGACAATTGGACGCAGAAATGCTCTCTGTTCAGGTAAAGTCTCTGCCAGATGGTGTTCATGAGGGATTAGTAACGGTCGCAGTAAAAGACAGAGAGCATCTTAAAAAGCTAATTATGACCCTGAAAAGCGAAAAAGAAGTTTATGCTGTGGAAAGAGTTGCAGGAAATGCTTAGTAAATTTCAATAGGTCGTGTATTCGCCGGAAAAAATTTGAACAATTATTTCCTCAACGGATGGTTCTTCAATTACCATATCTTTGATTTTCAGCTCATTTAAAAGTGTGGCTGTTACCGAAGCAGCTTCACGCCTTGGAACTTTTACAATAGCTTTACCATTTTCAAAGTGTTCGATCTCTCCCACAGTTTGTAACTGATCGGAAGAATATGGTTTTTCTAGAGTCATTTTTAATACCTTATATGGAGCAATCTTTTCGACCAAATCGTCTAGAGAACCATCGTATAGAATCCTTCCTTCATTTATCACCAAAATTCTTTTGCACAAAGCAACCACATCCTTCATATAATGGCTGGTAAGCAACACTGTAGCTCCATGCCTCTTGTTATACTCTCTTATAAAATCATGTATTTTACGTTGCATCGTGATGTCCAAACCAATGGTGGGTTCATCCAGGAAAAGCACCGATGGGCGATGGAGGAGAGCTGCGGTAAGCTCACATTTCATCCGTTCACCCAGAGATAACTTACGTACCTGTTTCTTCAATAAGGGATTTAGGTCGAGAAGTTCTGAAAATTCTTCAAGGCTTGCGCGAAAATCGGCATCACTCAATTCATAAATGGCCTTATTCAACAAAAAGGTTTCCATCGGTGGAAGATCCCATATCAACTGGTTTTTTTGTCCCATGACAAGGGTTATGCTCTTTAGAAAAGAAGGCTCTCTTTCAAAAGGAACAAATCCGAGAACGGAAATTTTTCCCGACGATGGGTACAATAACCCGGCAAGCATCTTTAAAGTGGTAGTCTTTCCAGCACCATTAGGCCCAAGAAACCCGACAATTTCTCCAGGTTCAATATTGAAACTTATATCTTTAACAGCTTCAACCTGCCTGTACTGCCTCCTGAAAAGGCTTTTCAGGGAACCAAATAACCCCGGCTCTTTATGATGAACTTCGTAGAACTTGCTGAGATGTTCCACAACAATCGCACTCAATGGCTCCTCACTTCAACCAGGGTTTGGATTGCATAATTTCTCTCATCGTTTCTCTACTTTGAGCGTTCCAGACATCTCCGGGTCCGAGCCACCCCTTTCTAGCAGTCATGATACCATAAGTTAAATCAAAATCGGCGGGTTTGTGTGCGTCCGGGTTAATAGCAACGGGAATAGATCTATCCCTGGCTTTTTTGCACCACCCCCAGCCTATATCGAGCCTGTGAGGATGAGCGTTCAATTCAAGAACTTTCGACTTTGCCTCAGCCACATCAAAAATCCTTTCCATTTCAACCTCGTAAGCATCGCGTCCGAGAAGAAGCCTTCCCGTTGGATGGCCCAGGATGGTAAGATAAGGGTTGTTCAATGCTCGTACCAGACGTGCCGTCATTGCATCTTTATCCATATTAAACCCACTGTGTATGGAACCAATTACAAAATCAAACTTTTCGAGAATTTCATCTTCATAATCAAGGGAACCATCTGGCAGAATATCAGACTCAATACCCCAGTAAATATCAATTTGAGGATACTTCTCCCGCAGCCTCACAACTTCGTCATACTGCTTCATGAGACGCCTTTCGTCCAGGCCACCAGCATAAAATGCGGATTTTGAATGATCGGATATGCCTACGTACTGGTATCCCATACGGATAGCCTCTTCAACTACATTCTCAAGAGACAGGGAACCATCGCTTGCCGACGTATGAACGTGAAAAATACCAACAATATCTTCGGGTTCTATCAGCCGAGGAGTGCTTCCATTGCGGGCTGCCTCAATTTCCCCCATATCCTCTCTAAGTTCGGGGGGAATGAAGGCAAGATCCAGCATCTCGTACACATCCTTTTCAGAATTAAAGGATAGCAAACTGTCGTTCTTCGAAAAAATTCCTGAGCTGGAGAACGTTAGGCCTTTGTCCGATGCTATTTTTTGTAACTTAACCACGTGATCTTTGCTACCGGTGTAATAAACAAGGCATGCAGCATCAAAAGATTTGCTTATCCATACATCTATCCTTAAACCATCAAAAAAACCTTCTATATGGGTATCGGATATGCGCTTCATACCATCTAATAGCTTTTTTTTCTCTAGAATGTCGAAGAAAGCAGACTCTTCCCCGTAAACTAGAAAATCCACATCATCAGTTATCTCTTGAAACCTCCTTAGTCCTCCGACTAATCGTACTGCTTGAAATATTCCTTTCAACTTTTCTCCAACAACCTGGGCAATTCTATATGCTTCCGGGGCACGTCTAAAGGCGCTATAGGTTCTTACAACCTCAATATTTTTCAGAATCTTCTCCTGGGTTTTAGCTCCAAAACCCTTCAAATCCGTGAGCCTATTTTCAAGACATGCATATTCGAGTTCTCCAAGAGTTGTTATACCCAGCTCCTTGTAAAGAAGTTTTATCTTTTTAGGACCAAGTCCCGGTATATCAAGCAACTGAAAAAGCCCGGCGGGAAATCTAGATTTAAGCTTCTCGTAATCTTCAAAGGTCTCCTTTCTGCACCAGGTCTTTATTTGACGAGCGAGGGTTTTGCCTATACCTGGAATTCTTTCTAATTCATCTCGCTTTGCAATCTCACATATATCATCTTCCAGCTTTTCCAGAGAACGAGCAGCACGATTGTAAGCCCTGGCTCGATACTCGTTATCATCAAGTATTTCAAGCATTACTGACATTTCAAAGAATATCTCGGCCAGCTTTTCATTGACTCTCAACGCCAAGACCTCCTGACTCAACTGTTTCGGCCCTTACGCTACCACGAACATCCAGAAAAATCACCAGAACAAAAACTAATTTAACAAAAAGTTAATCAGCCCAAGCAATTTAAAAATAGCTCTCAAAGATGGCTTAACCGTACAGTTTTAATACCCGAGGGAGGAACAAGGCCAATTGTGGAAATATAAGCAACAATAACAAAACCAGACTCATAGCAATTATAAAGGGCATTACTTCGCGGGCAGTATCTTCCAGGGGAATTCTGGCTAGATTGGTGGTAACATAGAGATTTACAGCAACTGGTGGGGTAAACTGACCAATGGCAAGATTCAAAGTCATAATAATTCCAAACCAGAGAGGATCCCAACCAAAATGTGAAATTATAGGAATCAATATTGGAAGGAATACATAATAAATTGAAATTGCATCCAAGAACATTCCAGCACAAAGAATCAAACAATTTACCAATAAAAGTGCAATAAAGGATGAGTTGGAGAGGGTAAGGATTTCCTTCGCTAATTTGTCCATAACCCCCATTGTAGCCCCAGCCCAACTGAACAATCCCGCAAGAGTTACTATCAGAAGCACTACCGCGGAAGATAAAGAAGCCTCTACTAAGGTATTATACAAATCCCTAAGGGTGAGAGTTTTGTAAACTACAAATCCCACAAATAACCCATAAAATACGGCAACCACTGCAGCCTCTGTGGCCGTAAAAACCCCTCCATATATGCCTCCAAGGATAACCAGCGGGGCAATTAATCCCCAAAAAGCATCTTTAAAGGCTATGATTACATCCTGTATCGTTCCTTTTTCGTGTCCAATGTAGCCTTTTCTTCGGGATATGAAGTAAGTTGGAACAATAAGTGAGAGGCCTGCCAGCGCCCCTGGTATAGCACCAGCAGCAAACAATGCCGGGATGGAAGTTGTTGTAATAACACCATAAAGAATAAGTGCGATGCTGGGTGGGACAATAATTGCCGTTGAACCAGCCGATGCAATTACAGCGGCTGCGAAACCCTTAGGATAATTTTTCCTGGCCATCTCGGGAATTAAAACTGCCCCTATAGCTGCAGCATCAGCAGGCCCAGAACCACTAATACCCCCAAAGAAAACACTTACCAGTATCGCCACAATAGCTATACCACCAGGAATACTACCTACAATCAAAGAAGCAAGATTAACAAGTCTTTTGGACACGCCGCTTTTTTCTAAAATCATTCCTGCAAGTATAAAAAAAGGAACAGCAAGTAGCGGATATTTGGCGATGCCAGAATAAAAATTTGCGGAACATACAATAATGCCGAGATCATATTTCCAGAAAGCAAACAAAGCAACGACGCCAAGTGAAACAGCTATAGGTACACCCAAGAGCAGTAATAAAAACAGGGATCCAAATAAAATCAGGGATGATTCCATGACAGAACTATTTTTCCATGTAATCCCGAATAGCCATCAAAGTGCTCTCAAGAACACGAAAAACAATAAAAAAAGCGCCAATGGGTAACGCAAGAGTATAAATCCACTGGGGAATCTGCAAAGCCTCGGAGAGAGTCCCAAGTGCGCGCTCATCACGAATCTGCAGTAATGAAAAATAGCCTATAATCAGAAAAATCAATATGCTTAGAAAAGAAGCAAAAATCGTTAAAATTAGTTGAACCGGCGGAGAAAAACGAATTTTGACAAATTCAACGCCAAGATGAAGTCCTCGTTTGAAAGCAGCAGCAGCTCCAAACAAAGTCAGATAAACCAAGCCAGCAACTTCTATTTCCTCACTAAATGCGAAAGAATAATCTGTCAGATAGCGAACACAAATGTTAATGAAAGCCAATATTGCCATCAGTCCTAAGAGAATAGCACAAATAACTTCTTCAATATGATTCAAAACCGGTTTTTTGAACTGCATTTTACTCTGCAAATTAATCCTTCTATCCCGGGTAAATCTAAAGAATTACCCGGGATAGAAACTTGCACGAAGAATCAATGGTTATTTCCTGCCCACCAGCTTTTCAGCAGCCTCAACTAGTTCAACGCCAATTTTCTTTTTCCACTTACTGTAAACATCAAGAGTTTCCTTGCGAAAGGCTTCTTTTTGTTGGTCCGTAAGCACCACAACTTTCATTCCATGTTGCTTCAGAATATCCAGTGCTTCCATCTTACCGGTAAGCCCCTTTCTGGCTCTGGATACTTCCCATGCACAGGCTTCTTCAGCAGCCTTTTTAATAATCTTTTTATCCTCCGGACTAAAGGTGTTCCATGTTTTCTTGCTTACACCAAGTATCAGTGGGTCAATTGCATAGTGCCAGATAGTAATATAGGGATGTACCTGCCATAGCTGGTAAGGAATAATCACTGCGTTAACCGGGTTTTCCTGACCATCTACTGTTCCTTGCTGAAAGGCCGTTTGAGCTTCTCCCCAATTCATGTTGATAGGATTTGCTCCCAGGGCTCTAAAAATATCTATAAAAATGGGGGACCCTACCACACGAACCTTTAGACCCTTAAGATCATCTGGTTTCACTACGGGGTGTTTTCTATTGGTAAGTTCTCTGAAACCGTTTTCACCCCAGGCAAGACCAACCACGCCTTTTTCTTCAATCTTTTGAAACAGGATTTTACCCGGGGTTCCATTCTTTACAGCATCTACCTGTTCATAATTGTCAAAAAAGAAAGGCAATGCAAAGAGATTCAGTTCTGGCACCTGAGGTGACCAATTTATGGTTGACGCCAGGGCAAAATCCGCCACCCCTTGACGTAGCAGCAAAAACTCATTGGTTTGTTTCCCAGCGAACAGCTGACCCGCAAAATAGCACTTTATGTTTATTCTACCATTAGTTCTTTCCTTTACCAGATCTGCGAACTTCTGAGCCGCCTCACCCCACGGCCCCTTAGGCCCAACCACAATACTCATCTTATACTCAGACTTATACTTCCCGCAGAACCCCCAGGAGGCGGGTAGCAACAAAGAGAGTAGTAATACCCCTAAAATCAAAGTTACTGACCTTAAACCTTTCATGGCAACCTCCCCTGATTATAGCTGTTATAGCAAGACAAATAATGAAACATAAAAAACATGTGCCAACGACCCCACTAATAGTCAAGCAACGAATGGAATCCCCATAAAGGATTTTTTGGAAAAAACCTTCGACTCATAAAGAAAAATTCGTTCAATCCAAAATGAAAGAACAAATCAAAAACTGAAAATCCTAACGAACATGAAATCTGTCAATAAAATAATACTATTTGGAAAAAATTTATGTCACGTCAATGATTTGTTGGAGTCACACACCCTCTTCTTGCGCAGGAGGGATTTTCCTATTTCATTTTGTTGATTCTCTGGGCTATTCGAAAAGAAACAACTACAAGAATTCTAATTGACTGAAGCTGCAATAATTCAGAAATACCACACACCCAACTATTCAACAGGACAGTTGACGAAATTCGAACTCATCAATCCATTTTCTCAAAAAACGACCTATTCGAAAGCAAACTGAAATGAAATCTACTCAGAAATCTACCCACACTTCTCTACTTTTTTACCTCTTCTAAAGCATCCTTTAATTGTTCCTTTTTAAAACCCACCACTATTTTGTTCCCTATGACAACCGTAGGAAATGTAAGTTCGGGATTTATTTTCTTAACTTCATTTATTATTTTTTCTCGTTCTTCTCCGCTAAGTGTATCAACATCCACGCAGTCAAAATCCACACCACATTCCTTCAAAAACTCTTTAGTATTTTTACAGTGAATACACGTGCTGAGAGCATACACCTTAACTTTGTTTTTCACCACAAACC